>SHZM01000007.1 GCA_009692265.1 Gammaproteobacteria bacterium | reverse complement strand
TTTCGGCGTAAGCGGACCTACGTAAAGCGTAGTGTTGTCGCCGAAGAAGAAGCCGCTCGCATTGAGAAAGAGACCGCTGAAATCGATAGGCTAAGGGGCGAACAGAGCGCCGGGGAGCCACTTAGCGCGTCGGAAGCAAGTGAACGCGTAGCAGTTGTTAATGATATTGAAGTAGTTAGTGCTGCGGAGGAAATCCTCGAAGTCGCGGTTCCGATTGAAGATTCTGACGTTAGCGTCCCACCGCCGGAAAATGTGCCAGAGCTGATTGCGGCACCGGTAGTGATTGAAAGACCAGCCATAGTTACGCCACCGCGCGGGAAACCGGAATTCGTTCAAAACCGACCGGAAGGGCGTGGCGGCGAACGCGATGGCCGCAGTGCCGGCAACGGCCGCAAAGAGTTGCACGTCGCGAGTGATAAATCTGGCAAGCGTAAGAAAAAGCAACCGCCGCCCCGTCGAGTGGTCGCCCCGACTGGGGCGAAACATGGCTTCGAGCGTCCGACCGCGCCGGTGGTGCGCGAAGTATTGATCCCGGACAGCGTCACGGTGGCTGATCTCGCGCAGCGGATGTCGGTCAAGGCTGCTGAAGTCATTAAGGCCATGATGACCCTCGGCAGCATGGTCACGATCAATCAGGTCATTGATCAAGACACAGCGGTCATTTTGGTTGAAGAAATGGGTCACCGCGCGAAATTATTCCGCGAAAACGCAGTAGAAGAAAAACTACTCGAAGATCTCGGAAATGAGGCGGAACTTGTTACGCGGGCACCGATCGTCACCATCATGGGGCATGTTGATCACGGCAAGACATCGTTGCTGGATTTTATTCGTAAATCACGCGTTGCGGCTGGCGAAGCTGGCGGCATTACCCAGCATATCGGTGCTTATCGCGTCGATACGCCGCACGGAAAGATCACGTTTCTTGACACCCCAGGGCACGAAGCGTTTACGGCGATGCGCGCGCGCGGCGCGAAAGTCACCGATATCGTGATCTTGGTGGTAGCGGCAGATGATGGAGTAATGCCGCAGACCGAAGAAGCAGTGAAGCATGCCAAGGCTGGCAACGTGCCAATGATTGTTGCCGTAAATAAGATCGATAAACCCGGTGCCGATCAGGAGCGTGTAAAGCAAGAGTTGTCGGCGCGAGGAGTCATCGCGGAGGACTGGGGCGGGGATACTCAGTTTGTCCCGGTGTCGGCAAAGACCGGGGAGGGCGTGGATCGATTGCTGGAGGCGATCTCGCTGTTGGCGGAAGTGTTGGAGTTGAAGGCAGTCCCGCACGGGCCGGCGAAAGGAGTCGTTATCGAATCACGACTGGATCGTGGGCGCGGCACGGTAGCAACGGTACTGGTCCAGCGCGGCGAGTTGCGACGCGGCGATGTGTTGCTAACCGGGACGGAGTTCGGTCGAGTACGCGCGATGGTGGATGCTTTCGGGCGCACCGTGGACAGTGCTGGACCCGCAGAGCCAGTCGAGGTGTTAGGCCTTTCAAATCCCCCGAATGCAGGTGATGAGGCGACGGTGGTCGAGGATGAACGTAAAGCGCGCGAAATTGCTGCCTTCAGGCAGGACAAAGATCGCGAAACGAAGCTCGCCCGCCAACAGGCATCTAAGCTTGATAACGTCTTCTCGCATCTGAAAGATGGCGGCAGTTCGGCCCTGAAAATCCTCATTAAAGCAGACGTCCAGGGCTCTGCCGAAGCTCTGACTGAATCGCTAACGCGCCTGAGCAATGATGAAGTCCGGGTGGACGTTATTTCGAACGGTGTTGGCGGGATCAATGAGTCTGATATCAACCTTGCGGTCGCTTCACGCGCATTCGTTGTCGGATTCAACGTACGCGCTGATACCGCTGCTCGTAGGATAGTCGAAGAAGAAGGCGTCGATCTGCGTTACTACAGCATTATTTATGACGTCATCGATGATGTTAAGGCCGCGGTGACAGGAATGCTGGCGCCCGAAATTCGCGAAACGATCATCGGTATCGCACAGGTACGTGACGTCTTTCGATCCTCAAAAATGGGTGCGGTTGCAGGCTGCATTGTCAATTCCGGGACAGTACGGAAGAGCAGTCCGATCCGTGTACTTCGCGATAACGTGGTGATCTATGAAGGCGAACTCGAATCATTGCGTCGATTCAAAGACGACGTGAATGAAGTCAAGGGCGGCACGGAGTGTGGCATCGGCGTGAAGAACTACAACGACGTACGACCCGGCGATCAAATTGAAGTCTTTGATCGAACAATCGTGGCCAGAACTGCGTGAAGTTAGCGAATTCATGCGATGCCGCGTGAGTTTACGCGAAACGTGCGAATCGCCGAGGCCATCCGGCGGATAACGGCACCTGAAATCGACAGTCTCGCGCGCGCCGCCGGGCTTGGAATGGTGACGATTACCGATGTAAACGTCGCGAGCGATCTTTCAATCGCGTGCATCTATGTCAGCGTCTACGGAACCTCCAGCGCCCCTACAAAACTAGAACCGCTTCGCGATGCTCTACCGCAGCTGCGCAGCAAAGTCGCTCACGAATTGAGGCTGAAAAAAATGCCAAAGCTAATATTCGAGCTTGATAAATCCGTTTCGCATGGGGCTCGGATCTCAGAATTGCTGTCGTCGCCTAAATCTCGTCATTGAATTCGCGCCGCCCGGCCTTCTTATAGGAAATCGTCGTGAGCGCAACTGCGGTGTCGAAACGATCCAGCCCACGACAAGTCAACGGGATACTCTTGCTGGATAAACCCGAAGGACTCAGTTCCAATCAAGCGCTGCAAGTGGTCCGTAGGGCATTTAACGCGGCCAAGGCCGGGCACACTGGCAATTTGGATGTTGCCGCGAGCGGCCTATTACCGCTCTGCTTGGGTGAAGCTACTAAGGTTTGTGGCTTTTTGTTGGATTCGAATAAGCGGTATCACGCTGAAATCCAGCTTGGCCAGACCTCGACCACCGGTGATCGCGAAGGCGAAATCACCACGACGGGCCCTACGATCGAACGTTCTACAGCCGAAATAGAACATGCCTTACACGGTTTCCGTGGCACCATTAGCCAAGTGCCACCGATGTATTCCGCCCTAAAACGCGGCGGGCAGCCGCTTTATAAGCTCGCACGACAGGGAATCGAGGTCGAGCGTGAAGCGCGCCAATTAAATATCCATGAACTCAGGTTGGTCCATCATACGGGGAGCCGATTAGGACTCGATATCTCGTGCTCCAAGGGGACTTACATCCGGTCACTTGCCATTAGTCTGGGTGAGGTTCTAGGTTGTGGCGCGTACTTGGCGGGCCTGCGCCGAGTCCAGGCAGGGCCCTTTGAGTTAATCAACGCGCATTCCTGTGAACTATTCGCGACCCGGAAATACCGACCGGAAGACTATGACGAACTACTACTTCCCGTCGACGCTGCGCTGAAGGAAGTTCCTCGCGTGAACCTGAATGAGTGTGACGCGACCCATCTGCGGCTGGGACAAGCCGTGTTGTTGCGCGACGAATTACCCGGACCAGGGGTTGTTAGAGTTTATAGCTCCGAGCAAATATTTCTCGGAATGGGGACGCTTGACGTGAATGGGGTGCTTGCGCCGAAACGACTAATGTCGACGACCGCCCAACGAAAAGTAGATAATTTTGCATAAAACAAAGGTTGTGACAGGGGACCAGCACGGTTAGAATGCGCGCCGCGAATGTCAATAGATTAGTGAAAGCTTAGGAGTGCGTGAATGGCGTTGAAAAGCGAAAAGAAGCAGGAAATAGTGCACGGGTACCAACGGGGCACGAGCGATACCGGCTCACCCGAAGTACAAGTCGCATTATTATCTGCTCGCATCGAAGACCTCTCTGGACATTTCAAAACACATTCTCACGACAACCATTCGCGCCAGGGTTTACTGCGAATGGTCAATAAGCGCCGGAAATTACTCGACTACCTGAAGACCCACCACAGCGAGCGCTATCGAGACCTTATTGCGCGCTTAGGTCTACGCAAGTAAGCATTCTCACCAGCGTCGCGGCAACCCCGCGCCGCAACGCGACCATCCCCTAACAAGTCTATTCACGGTTCGACCACGTATGATACCAATTTCAGTATCTTTCCCTTACGGCGCGCAAGAAGCCCGACTCGAAACTGGGCGAATTGCCAAACAAGCAACTGCGGCGGTTCTCGTCACGATCGGCGATACCGTAGTCCTGACAACGGTCGTTGGTGCCAAAACCGCGTCGCCCGGACGCGATTTCTTTCCGCTCACGGTTGACTATCAGGAGCGGACCTATGCCGCCGGAAAGATCCCTGGCGGATTTTTCAAACGAGAGGGGCGCCCCACTGAAAAAGAAACCCTGACTTCCCGCCTCATCGATCGCCCTATTCGTCCGTTATTTCCCGAAGGGTTTACGAACGAAGTCCAAATTATCTGCACAGTGTTGTCGCTGGATCCCACGGTGGACCCGGACATTCCGGCACTAATCGGTGCGTCTGCTGCACTGTCTTTGTCCGGAATACCATTCCAAGGCCCAATTGGAGCAGCGCGCGTCGGGTATCGTAATGGAGAATATTTGCTAAATCCGAGTTTCGCTGCCTTGGATGATTCGGAGCTCGATCTCGTTGTTGCTGGCACTGCGACGTCGGTGTTGATGGTTGAATCCGAGGCGAAGCAACTGTCTGAAGAGGTGATGTTGGGTGCGGTAATGTTTGGTCATGCCCAATCCCAAGCCGCCATCAAGGCCATCGACGAACTCGTTGCGAAAGTAAAACCTAATTCCTGGAATTGGACTCCAGCGGTCGATAATAAAGAACTCAACGCGACTTTGCGTACTCGTTTTGGCGCGGCATTCGCGGCCGCGTATTTAATTACGGACAAGATGGCGCGACGCGATACGTTAGCGACCTTGCGCGCTGAAGTTCGCGCTTCGTTCACTTTAGCCGAACAACCAGTTTGGACCGAAGCACAGGTCATAGCCGCGATTGATGGCCTGGAATACGATACGGTCCGCGGCAATATCATCGCGGGGAAGCCGCGTATCGATGGCCGAGGCAAGTCGGATATCCGAAAAATCACTTCTGAAGTCGGCCTGCTGCCGCGAGCGCATGGTTCGGCGCTATTCACGCGTGGGGAGACCCAGGCGTTGGTCGTTATCGCATTAGGCACCGAGCGCGATTCCCAGATAATCGACGCGATCGAAGGCGAACGCCGCGAACCCTTCATGTTGCACTATAACTTCCCGCCGTTCAGCGTTGGGGAAGTTGGTCGCGTTGGGTCACCGAAGCGCCGGGAGATCGGGCACGGTCGTCTTGCTAAGCGCGCGATCCATCCAGTTATGCCTGACAAGACTAAATTCCCTTACTCCGTGCGGGTTGTCTCGGAAATTATGGAATCGAATGGTTCAAGTTCGATGGCATCTGTGTGCGGAACGAGTTTATCGCTGATGGATGCCGGCGTTCCGCTTAGCGCACCGGTAGCTGGGATCGCGATGGGACTAATTAAAGAAGGTACCGACTTCGTTGTGCTTTCCGATATTTTAGGTGACGAAGATCACCTCGGCGACATGGACTTTAAAGTTGCTGGTACAGCGGGCGGCATTACCGCTCTACAGATGGACATCAAGATTAACGGTATTACTCGCGAGATTATGGAAGTCGCGCTGATCCAAGCCAAACAGGGCCGACTGCATATTCTTGAGTGCATGAATCAGGTGCTTAAGGAACCGCGTGTTGAGATGTCCGAATACGCACCGCGTATCATCACGATAAAGATTGACCCGGGTAAAATTCGCGACGTTATCGGTAAAGGCGGCAGCACAATTCGTCAAATTACCGAAGAAACAGGCACGACGATTGATATTAGTGACGACGGCACAGTGAAGATAGCATCGGTCGATTTCGCCGCCGGCCAGGAAGCCAAGCGTCGAGTAGAGGCTATAACCGCAGATGTTCTCGTAGGGGCGATTTACGAAGGGCGCGTACAAAAGCTCATGGACTTCGGTGCCTTCGTCAATATTCTTCCAGGTAAAGACGGCTTAGTGCACATTTCGCAGATATCCAACGAACGGGTGGAGAACGTGAGTGACAAACTCTCCGAGGGCGATACTGTTCGCGTAAAGGTCCTTGAAGTGGACAAACAAGGACGTATTCGCCTAAGCATGAAGGCGGTAGACGGTTAATTAGCGTACTTTTGCTCCCTGGATCGTTAATACGCGCGACGGTGTAACGATAAAATCTAGTGGTACGTCGTGAAATTCGACGGGCAACGCAAGTTCGTGATCAGAATCTCGAAACACACCTATGCTGATGGTCGCTGGGTGTTGGCCTAACCAACGATCGTAATAGCCGCCGCCATAGCCTAGGCGGTAACCTTGCTCGTTAAAGCACAGGCCAGGCACTATGGCGACATCCGGTCGTCTTGATGGTGTACCGCTCTGCGTTGGTGCGGGAATCTTAAGCGGCCCCAGCACAAGTTGCGACCAATTGAGAAATGGGGCGGCGACCATCCCGTTGCCGCGTGTTATGTGCGGCACAAAGACGTCTTTCCCCGCTGTCAAAATTTCCGAGATTGGTTGTCGAGTATCGACTTCCTCGTGTACCGAGACATAAATGAAAATCGAAAGCGCTAATTTCACTGGCTCGAGCGCGAAGACTCGGGCAAAAATTTTACTGTCGGTGCGTTTGCGGTGCTCAGGAGAGAGTGCCTGGCGCCGCGTCAAAGAGCGGGACCTTAGCGCGGATTTGCTCAAGACAAGTTGCGGGATAATGGGCACGGTGAGGGAGCCTGAATTCGCGACAAACAGCCGCAATTGACTTTAACAGAGTGCATGAATGCTCGTACAATACGCGACCCCCGCTAGGTTCGCTCCTGGCGATCGTACTGGTAAAGAAAGGTTTGAAATAGATGGTAACAATTAGACTCTCACGCGGCGGTGCCAAAGCGCGGCCGTTCTATCACGTTGTAGTGACCAACAGCAGAAATAAACGCGACGGTCGATTCATCGAGCGACTCGGCTTTTTTAATCCAATTGCAGTTAAACAGGACGTGCCCTTTCAAATCGCGCGCGACCGTTTTGATTATTGGGTCGCGACCGGTGCGCAACCCTCCGCGCGAGTTGCGAGCCTGGTCAAACAGTTCGCAGCCGCGACCCCGGCGTAACGCCGATATTTGCAGGGCTCTGCGCCGGTTGCCAACAGAGAACGCCAGTGCAGGGCGCTGAGGGCGACGCAGTAGTACCCAGTGCGGTCGAGCCTGTTACCGTAGGCCGAGTGAGTGGCCTTTTCGGCACCCGTGGATGGTTGAAGGTTCATTCCTTCACACGACCGCGCACCAATCTATTTAACTTTCCGCAGTGGTGGGTAGGCCAGCCAGGCCAATGGCGAAGCTACGTGGTGCAAGAGCATAAGGTTCACGGCACCGCGCTATTAGTATCTCTTGCTGAGGTAACGGACCGTGAGCACGCGGTCTCGCTACTCAAAGCTACCATTGGTGTGTCTCGAAACTCCTTTCAGCAGGCCGCGCCTGGCGAGTATTACTGGTCGGATTTGCTCAATGCGCTAGTGATCAATCAGGACGGAGTCGAATTAGGGCGAATCAAGTGTCTCGTTGAAGCAGGTGACCACGACGTTTTGGTAGTTCAGGGTACGCGCGAGTATCTAATCCCATTCGTAGCGGAACTTTATATCCGCAACGTTGATCTTGAACTCGGCGCGGTGCGAGTCGACTGGCATATCGACGATTAGCGCTTGCATTACTTCAGTCTAGTCACGTTATTTCCAGAAATTGTCGACGCATATTGCGCGATCGGAATTATCCGGAAAGCGCGCGCTGCGGGGTTAGTTGATATAGCGACCTTTAATCCGCGAGATTTCACCAACGATGAGCGACGAACTGTCGATGATCTTCCGTACGGCGGTGGGCCCGGGATGGTTATGCAAGTCGCGCCACTACGTGCCGCGATCACAGCTGCGAGAGAGCGCCATCCAGGTTCTTATGTCGTGTATCTTTCGCCACAGGGCCAACGGCTGGAGCAAGGTGCGGTGAACCAATTGCTCGCGAATGAGCACTTGATCTTGGTAGCTGGTCGCTATGAAGGGATCGACGAGCGCGTTGTTGAACGGGATATCGATGCCGAATGGTCGATTGGTGACTACGTTCTCTCGGGAGGTGAGCTTCCGGCACTCGTGCTCCTTGACGCAATCGTTAGGCAGATTCCGGATGTATTGGGCGACCCCGACTCTGCTCAAACCGACTCTTTTATGGGACCGCTCTTGGATTTCCCTCATTACACCAGGCCTGACACCGTGGATGGCCAAACTGTTCCTTTCGTATTGCTAAGCGGAAATCATGCAGCCATTGCCACATGGCGACTGCGTGCCGCGGTCTCCAGGACTCTAGCGCGTCGCCCCGATCTTCTGTATGCAGCAGAACTAGATGACGAGACAATCAGCCTTGTGCGAGAACTAAGCGAAGAAATATCGAAAAAAGCCGAACTAAAGGGTTAATTCTAAGCGCCTAATAGGCTAGAATCCGCGCCTCTTTGGAGCACGTCTGCTGGAGCAATCTTTATGACTGATATCGTCCACCATCTCGAAGCTGCGCTGATGGAGCGCAAACTCCCGGACTTCGCACCTGGCGATACCGTTGTTGTTCAAGTCAAAGTCGTGGAAGGTACCCGAGAGCGCCTGCAGGCGTTTGAAGGTGTCGTCATCGCAAAAAGGAATCGCGGGGCCAATTCTTCATTTACTGTTCGTAAGATTTCGCACGGGGAAGGGGTAGAGCGGGTCTTCCCGAGCTACAGCCCCATGGTAGCTGAAGTCACTGTTAAGCGTAGAGGCGCAGTACGCCGAGCAAAGCTGTACTACATGCGTGATCGCAAAGGTAAATCGGCTCGAATCAAAGAAAAGATTACAAGCGCCAAACCGGACGCGAAATAACGCTCGTCCGCCGCCTTTCCAGGCGTGTTCCGCAATTGCCTGCTGATGTTAAACCAGTGGCCGACTATTCCGATTTGAATTTGCTAGTCAGAAATGCCGCAATGTCCGCAGATTCATACATCCAGTTGATGTCGCCGTTTCCCGATTCAATTTTCAAACAGGGGACTTGGCTTTTGCCACCTCCTGCGACGAGTTCTGCACGACACTTCGGATCTCGATCGATATCCCGCAATTCTAAAGAGATCCCTAATTCGGCACTCGTTTGTCGAACTCTCGCGCAATACCAACAGGTTTCGGAATAATACAGAGACAAGCGTTCGGTTACGCCGGAGAGCACGTTGTTTGTAGTCACAGCAATCAGACCAAGTTGGTTTAGGCCCATTAAGGCTAACCTGCCCAAGTCAGCTGGGCAAGACTCCGCACCCGCTACTCGTGGCTCGGCGATTCAAAAAATAGCATGATGCCGACCAGCGAAGCGCAAGACCCGTTGGTTGAGAGATTTCTTGATTTTCTATGGGCAGAATTCGGCCTAAGCGATAACACATTGGCGGCTTATCGCAATGACTTGCTTACGTTTAAGCGACATTTAAACCCTCTCGGCACGAGCCTCACCAGCGCCTGCGAAGCAGATTTATTCGGATTCTTAGGCCGCATAAGTCGCCACTCTAATCGGACTGCGGCGCGGCGCCTATCCGCGTTGCGTCGATTCTATCGTTTCCTGTTACGTGAACGGGAAATCGAAACTGATCCAACCTTGCGTGTCGCTAGTCCCACGCTCGGACGTATGCTTCCGAAAGCACTATCCGAAGCCGACGTAGAGTCCTTACTCACTGCACCAGATATCACGACGAGTGAAGGTATTCGTGATCGCGCGATGCTGGAATTACTGTACGCGACCGGCTTGCGAGTATCGGAGCTCGTTACTATCCGAGTAAGCCAAATTAATCTCGTACAAGGAGTCGTGCGGATTGTAGGTAAGGGCAACAAGGAGCGCCTCGTTCCAATGGGAGAAGAAGCGCTCGGATGGTTAGAAAAGTTTTTTCGGTTATCGCGACCCGAATTCGCTCCGGTCGAAAATGAGGACGTGGTATTTCTGAGTAATCGCGGTCAGGGCATGACACGTCAGACGTTCTGGCATCTGATCAAACGGCACGCGCGCAAAGTTGGTTTAACCTCTACACTCTCTCCCCACACGCTTCGGCACGCCTTCGCGACGCACCTGTTGAATCACGGTGCCGATCTGCGGGTCGTGCAGATGCTGCTTGGCCATAGTGATATATCTACGACACAGATCTACACGCATGTGGCGCGTGAACGGCTGAAGCAGCTGCATGCGGCACATCATCCGCGCGGCTAGAGGACTAGTCGTGCGCTGGCTCAGCGAGTGGGGCGACAGAGAACACCTCGCTAAAGGAAGTCCTGCCACCGGCGATTTTTCGGGCCCCGGCTAAGCGTAGCGGCTGCATTCCGGCCGCGAGGGCGGCCCTTCGAAGTACGGGTGTTTGTACGCCGGGTTGCACGAGTTCACTCAAGGTCTCGTTCATCGTTAAAATTTCGAAGATGCCTTCACGCCCCCTGAAACCGGTGTTTCGGCACTCGTCGCACCCACTGGCGATTGCCATACGCGCTGGAGTGTCAAGTGGATGGGGACGCACGAGCGTCGCCCAGGCTTGTCGGTCCATGCTGACGGATGATTTGCAATGCGGGCATAAAACTCGGACTAGTCGTTGAGCCACCACGCCGAGCAGGGTCGCGCCGAGCAAATACGGCTCAAGGCCGATGTCCATCAATCGGGTAACGGCGGAAGGCGCGTCATTAGTGTGCAACGTTGAAAGTACTAGGTGTCCGGTAAGGGCCGCCTGAATCGCGACGTTTGCCGTCTCGCGATCTCGAATTTCTCCAATCATGATGATGTCAGGATCCTGTCTCAGCAAAGTACGAACGCCAGCGGCGAAGTCGAGATCAATGGCCGGTTGAACCTGCATTTGATTGAACGCGACTTCGACCATCTCGATGGGGTCCTCGATCGTGCAAACGTTAATCTCGGGTCTCGCCAGTTGCCGTAACGCTGAGTAAAGCGTCGTGGTCTTTCCCGACCCGGTTGGACCGGTAACTAAAATTACACCGTGAGGCTGGCTCGCCATAGTCTGCCAGAGCGTTAATTCAGCTTCGGAAAATCCGAGAGCCGCAAACGGCTGATCGAGCTTCTCTGGATCGAAAATTCGCATTACTAGCTTCTCGCCGAACGTCGTTGGCATCGTCGAAAGGCGTAGCTCAACTTCCTTACCGAGCAGTGTCTTGGTTTTCAGTCGACCGTCCTGAGGGCGCCGCTTATCCGCGACATCTAAGCGGCTAATCGACTTTATACGACTAATAATCGCCGCAATAATGGGTGCTGGCATTTGATTGACTAGATGAAGTACGCCATCGATCCTGAATCGAACCTTGCCGTCCTCACGGCGCGGTTCGATATGAATATCGCTCGCACGTTGTTCAAAGGCGTACTGGAGCAACCAATCAACGAAGTGGACAATATGACGATCATTGGCGTCAGGCTCGCCGATTTGGCCTAGCTGCGTGAGTTGTTCGAAATTTTCGACAACATTGACTCGCTCAGCAGCTTTACTCGTAGCCGCTTTCACAAGCGAACGACTTACTCCATAAAACTCACGAAGATAACGCTCGATATCGACCGGGTTGGCGATGACGCGTTTTATTTTTCGCTTAAAAAGGGGGGCGATTTCGTTTACCCATTCGTCAATGTACGGTTCCGCAGATGCGATAGTCACTTGCGCATCGTTGACCTCTATAGGCAGAAAGGCGAACCGTGTCGCGTAAGCTTGCGAGACCAGACTAGTAACCGCTTCGACTTCGATTTTTAGAGGGTCGATTCGGACGTAAAGGAGATTGCAGGCTTCCGCGACTAGACGCGTGATTGTCTCTAAGGTCAGTGGGTAGCTAGGGGCTGTGTCGCTCTGTAGAGATTGTGCTGCCAGCTGCACGAACGGATGGCGTTCATCGTTTGGACGTGCTGCTGCCTTTACTCGTTGGAGCGATTTTGCGTTTAACCCGCCCTTTTGTCGTAGGACGGTCAAAACCTCGATTAGATCCAACCGATGGCTGGGTACTGCTTTGGATGACGGATCGCGCATTTATTTGCCAGTGAGGATCTATTCGGCAGCAGGATTCTCGGGCTCCTTGTTCGCGAGTTGATCGGTCGCAAGCTCTAGTCGCTCGATCAACGCGTTAAGGAAATTCCGTTGAAATCGCAACTGACAATTAACGGAAGTCCGATCGATGATCGAACTTCGAATCTTCAGCACATGCACGGTCTGCTTGGCGCGGATTGTCGCGGAGCGTCGGCGACCAGTGGTCAAGCCCATCTCGCCAAAGCAGTCTCCTGCGCTGAGTTGCACTATCGCGCGGCCATTTTTGATGACATCCACACTACCATCAACGATTACGAAAAAGGACGGATCGAACTCACCTTCGCTAATAATTTCCCGATCGACCGGTAGCTCAAGCCATTCTGCGGCATTGATGATTTCCCATAATTCTGGCTCATGAAAATCGGCAAAGAAGCGCAGTCCGTGAGCCTTGGAAAACTTTTCTTGCGGTGAGATTTGCTGTGGTGATACGCGTAAAAAGTCAAAAACGAGCGCAATGTCTCCAGCGAGATCTGAGCCAGATTTGTAACGATAGTATGGTGCCTTCGCAAGCGCCTTATCGATGATACGCTGATAGATGTCTGGAATATCGGCGCGGTAGTTAGCCAGCGCCGGTGCACGTTTAGTAAGAGTTTGATGGTTAATTGCTTCGAGATTTCCGCCAGTGAAAGGATGCTGACCTGTCAAAAGCTCGAACGCCACAATGCCGAGTGAGAAGAGGTCAGATTGGCCCGTTAAAGGCTCGTGACGAATTTTCTCTGGTGACATGTAAAGCGGGGAACCGGCGAGATCGGGCGCTATCTCGCCCACCTTGCTCTGCACAATCGCGACACCGAAATCCGAAACCTTTGCTTCTTTACTTGGTGTTATCAAAATATTGCGGGGTTTGATATCGCGATGTATTACGCCTCTTCGATGCGCGTAGTCCAGGCCCAGCGTGCACTGATACAGAATATTTGTAGTGTCTTCGAGTGAGAACAAGCTGCTCGAACGTGTGAAGCGTTCCAACGTTTGCCCTTCATGCACATACTCCATCACAATGTAGAAGATGTCTTGATCCATCCCAGCATCGTAAATCGACGTGATGTTTGGATGACGCAGCATGCCGGCGGTCTGTGCTTCGTTGAAAAACATTCGCTTAAAAGCGGCAGCGTCACCGCTTTCCGACGCCTTATCCGCGCGTGCAACTTTGATGGCGACCGGGGGCGGTCAATGAACGGATCTTGCGCGAGATACACGACTGCCATGTTTCCTGCGCCGAGCTTGCGAAGGATTTGATATTTGCCTAGTGATTGGCCTTCGAGTGATCCGGGGTCGATGGAGGACATTACAGGATGATGTCTGCCTGCGTTAGATCAGCGGCTCGCTGTGCAGGCCGAATGTTAGGCTATTCGCGCGTTGTTCACTACAGCAGGGTTTAAATCTGAGCGGGAATCGACTGGAATATTGAGTGTCCGAACCTAAGGCCATCCACGCTGGCAGCTGTCGGTGAGAGACCCTACAATGCGGCGACCCCGCCTTCCGTTCAGAAAATAGGAGCATATTTGCATGAGGATAATACAACTAGTGGCAGCGTTTTTATTGGGTGCTGCGAACGTTGCCGTCAGCGCGGATTCCGACCTTCAACAACTGTTGAGTCGAAAACTTAAGGCAATTATTCCGGACGCCGAGATCACGAGTGTAAAGCCCGCTCCGTTGCCCGGTTTATACGAGGTAATGCTCGGTGCCACTGTACTATATATGACGGGCGATGGACGTTTCGCGCTACGTGGGGACATCCTTGATCTTAACGCTAAGGCAAACTTGACGAATATTCGTCGCTCAGAAGCACGCACAGTCGCGTTTCATAAACAGGACAATACCGCCATTGAATTTTCTGCGACTGGGGGAAAATCATTGCACACCCTGTATGTATTCACTGACATCGACTGTGGCTATTGTCGAAAGATGCACCAGGAAGTCGCGCAACTTAACGCGGCGGGTATCACGATCAAGTATCTAGCGTTTCCGCGCACGGGACTCGAAGGTGATTCCTACCGCAAAGCGGTGTCCGTTTGGTGCGCGGTAGATCAAAAGCAGGCGCTAACCGACGCCAAAAATGGCAAAGATCTCGGCCAGGGTTCTTGCGTCAACCCTGTGGCTGCACAATATCAACTGGGGCAAGAAGTCGGTGTGCACGGTACGCCGGCGGTATTTCTCGATGACGGCCAAGAGCTTGGTGGGTATGTGCCAGCGGCTGAACTCATTCGGATGTTGAAATCAGGAGACATTTAACGCTGGTCGCGTCTAGTGGAGTTCAAGTAGTACCGCAGTCGTGACTTTACCGTCGTCTGTGTATTCGATTTTGACCGGTAAGTAGTGGTAGCTCGGTGCGAGCCACAGGACGGTCTTTCGACCGGAGCCAGGTGGGTCGTAGGCTACCTTAATAGTCGAAATTGGCGTATCCCGTATTTCAACCGTTTCGCCTGGTAGGCGCTGCCAGCGATAGGACTTGAGTCGCCCGCCGTCGGCTACAAGGTAGTGCAAATAGGTAACCGAGTTTGCAACATCGACACTGAGCGCCATCTGATACACAAGCTTGTCTAGCGTTCCATGCGTCGCTTTGATCTGTAACTCTTGATCGCCGTTAATAGATTTTATCGCTCCACGATTCCAATCGAAAATTATTTGTGTTTCGCGTTGCTTACGGCCCGTTCGTCGATGTGAATACAGTAACGGCTGAAAGCTTCCGGCGACGATCGTGCCTTCGCTGGATTCATCAATGCGGCCACCGTTCAGTAGCGCGGCGAGGCCGCTAGATTCAATGTGTGAGTCGAAGCGATAGCGGTCGCGCTTAATCTCGAGTTTTCGACGCATTTCTCCAATCCGCAGACCGTGAGCGCGAACTTCGTACCTCGCGTCAAACGATTTAGTTTGTGCGCTTGCCGATGTTGCGCTCATGAGGGTGAACGCGAACATGGACGCGTACAGCGTGCGCTGCCGGGCCGTGGTTAGGTCGCGAATGGCCATATGGTAGTATCGCTCACAGGATAAACCGATTCTTCACATTCTACTCGTGGCGCGACATTGAGAGCAGAAACACGCGTCAGCTATTCGGAAATTATTAACGATGCGATGGCTTGAGGCACTGAATTCGGCACATATAGTCGTGGTCGGGGACGTGATGCTCGACCGGTATTGGAGCGGGCCGGCGCGACGCATCTCACCGGAGGCACCGGTACCTGTCGTGCGGATCACCTCGTGCGACGAGCGACTAGGTGGTGCCGGCAATGTCGCCGCCAATATCGCGGCCCTAGGCGTAAAAGCAAGTTTGATTGGCGTAACGGGCAGCGATGCCGCCGCGGAATCTCTTCGGGCGGTATGCGCAGCGCATGGAATAGCCGTCCAATTCTGCGAGTTGCCAGCGATTCCGACTACCGTAAAACTCCGTGTTCTTGCGCAGCACCAACAGCTTCTTCGGCTAGATTTCGAACAAGACCCGAAGGCATTCCTTGGAGCGGACCTCTCGGACCTATTGAGTTCCGTACTACCTAGTGTAGACGTTGTCGTGTTTTCCGATTACGCCAAGGGAGCATTGAACGGGATCGAGGCTTTGATCCAATCTGCGAAGCATTGTGGAAAGACGGTGATCGTGGATCCCAAAGGGAACGACTTTTCCCGCTATCGTGGCGCCGATGTGATTACACCGAACTTGAGTGAGTTCGAGGCTGTAGTCGGGAGCAGTCGAGACGAAAGTGAACTCATTGCTCGTGCTCAGGCTATGTGCGAGCGTCACGACTTTGGTGCCGTGGTAATTACGCGCGGTGAGCGCGGACTCTTACTGGTGCAGTCCGGTGGGCGATCACATGCGCTCCCCACCTGCGCACGAGATGTCTACGATGTTACCGGCGCCGGAGATACCGTCTGCGCTACGTTGGCGTGTGCGCTGGCAGTCGGTGTTCCACTCGATCACGCCGTCGAAATCTCCAACACCGCGGCGGGCATTGTGGTCGGCAAGCTTGGTACCGCCGTCGTTACGAGCGCCGAGCTTGCGAAAGCATTGGGGCAGTCGACACAGTTGATGCGCAGCATTCTCTCAATAGATGAGGCGACTGTGGAAGTTACAGCGGCACGCCTGCGCGGCGAAAGAATCGTTATGACTAATGGGTGCTTTGACCTCTTGCACACAGGGCACGTGCGCTACCTGGAAGCCGCAGCCGCCCTTGGTGATCGGCTAGTGGTTGCCGTGAATTCGGATGCCTCGGTCGCGCGCCTAAAGGGCGCCGAACGACCAATTAATTCGCTCGCTGACAGACTCGAGGTTTTGTCCCGTCTACGCGCAGTTGATTGGGTCACTTCGTTCGATGCCGATACTCCCCATGAGCTTATAGCGACTCTGCGCCCCGACGTACTGGTTAAAGGTGGTGATTACCAACTCGAGGACATTGTCGGCGGAAGCGAAGTCATTGCAGCAGGAGGACGCGTACTGAGTTTGCCTTTCCACCCTGGCTACTCCAGCTCACGGATCATTGCCGCCGCCCGCGAAGTCAGGGCTAAATCCGAATGATTATAGTCACTGGGGGCATGGGATTTATTGGCAGCAATCTCGTCCGCGCCCTCAACCTGCAAAATCGTTCGGATATCGTAGTCGTCGACGATCTGACGGACGGACGAAAGTTCGTCAACCTTGCGACGGCTAGCATCGCGGACTATTTCGATCGCGCGGAATTTCAGCGGCGTTTTGAGGCAGATGAAACGCGCTTTGCGAACACCGAGATCGTCTACCACCTTGGTGCCTGCTCGGACACGACCGAATGGAATGGCCGTTACATGCTGGAGACAAATTTTGCCTATTCCAAAGCGCTACTCGAGACCTGCCTGGCGCGCCGTATTCCCTTTGTGTATGCCTCGAGCGCCGCAGTTTACGGGTTAGCTTCCGATTGCATCGAAGAACCGATGCGCGAAAGTCCGCTTAACGTGTACGCATATTCCAAACTTCTATTTGATCAATACGTAAGGCGAACCTTGCCGTCAGCGCAATCATCTGTGATCGGACTGCGATACTTTAATGTGTATGGACCGGGCGAGCAGCATAAAGGGCGAATGGCAAGCGTCGGCTATCATTTCAATCGACAACTCAATGACGACGGAAAGGTCCGTCTGTTTGGTGCCTCACACGGCGTTGGTCCGGGTGAACAACGCCGAGATTTTGTCCATGTCGACGATGCAATTAATTTAACTTTGTGGTGTGGCGAGCAGTCTCAGTATTCCGGGATTTTGAATTGCGGAACTGGCACCGCTGCGACTTTCAATGCAGTCGCTGAGGCTATAGTCGCGTGGCATGGGCGTGGACAGATCGATTACATCCCGTTTCCAGACGAACTCATCGAGGCCTACCAAAGTCATACATGCGCGAATCTCGGAAACTTGCGGTGTGCGGGATATAGTCACGAGTTTCGGTCTGTGGCGATGGGGATCAAGCAGTACCTTGATTGGTTAAACGGGTGAGACGCGCGTACAGCGCGCTATTCGCGTGTGCATTACCACTACTGCTAGTCCGCTTGTGGTGGTTAGGAATTGTAAATCCGGCATATCGACTGCGCTGGCGCGAGCGCCTCGGGTGGTATTCGCATCCAAGACCCGCCGTACGCCCAATTTGGATTCACGCGGTGTCGGTTGGGGAGGTGAACGCAGCTGCGCCACTTATCAAGGCGCTACGCGAGCGTGATCGTGATATCCCGATTCTGCTGACTACAACTACTCCAACGGGTTACGACACGGTGGCCCGGCTGTTCGGTCAAGGTGTCCAGCATGCTTATTTCCCCTACGACTTTTCGCCGATCGTCGTCCGCTTTTTGAATTATTTCACGCCCCGATTGCTGCTATTGATGGAAACCGAGCTGTGGCCAAACGTAATTCATGCGTGTGGCGCGCGGCGAGTTCCGGTGTGCCTGATTAATGGGCGTCTATCGTCCAAGTCGGCACGTCAATACGCCCTTATCCGGCCTTTGGTACAGCCGATGTTGGCTGGCTTGTGGCACGCGGCGATGCAATCCGATACCGATGCGCTCCGGTTGATTGGGATCGGTGCGCGACCGGAAGCGGTAAGCGTTACCGGAAGCTTAAAGTTCGATATTTACATTCCCCCAAGCGTTTATGAGGAAGCGGCGGCGCTACGTCGTAACCTAGGACAGGATCGTCCTATTTTTATGGCGGGTAGCACGCGTCCACGCGAAGAAGACGCGCTGATCGAAATTTATGCCGAACTAAAGGAACGTTTTCCGAATTTGCTGATGGTGTTAGCGCCGCGTCACCCAGAACGGTTTGCCGAAGTCGCAGCCTTGTGTGAAGTCCGCGGTCTAAAAATGCAGAGGCGCAGTAGCGGAACTGAATGCGTGCCCTCTATTGAAATTCTTCTCCTGGATTCCATGGGCGAATTGGTTCGCTTTTACGCTGCAAGCGATGTTGCTTTCGTTGGTGGCAGCATTGCGCCGCTCGGCGGTCACAACGTGCTCGAGCCGGCCGGGCTTGGTGTGCCAATCGTGACGGGACCCCATCTATTTAATTTCGCCGAAATTGCAGCAAAACTCATAGCTGGTGGTTCGCTTAAGGTTGCCAATACCAGCTCGGAGATCGTCGAAATCACCTCCAGCTGGTTGAGCAGCAGTGATACGCGCGATTTAGCAGGACGTACAGGGCGAGAGATTGTCGAAGCGAATCGTGGCGCCACGATGAGAATTCTTGCCGTTTTGGACGCGACCTTGTAATCACATGTTTGATCGATTTGCGAATGTGCGCTGCTCGGCCGATACTCAGTTAATCCATTAATCGCGGCATGGGCTCATTACGCTTTTTCTCTTGAATCCCTAAGATGATCACAAGTCCTGGCATTATCGACGTCGAAGCGTCCGGTTTCGGTCGTGGGAGCTATCCCATTGAAGTCGGGGTCGCGCTGGCGAATGGCGAGATAGCGTGTTTTCTGATCAAACCGCTTCCCGAATGGACGCACTGGACAAGCGAGGCGGAAGCATTGCACGGGATTTCGCGAGGACTGCTGCTTACTCGCGGTCGGCCCGCGGCCGAAATCGCCCTTGAGCTCAATTCGTTACTTGGAAGTCGAGTGATCTACAGCGATGCCTGGGGCTTTGATAGCAGTTGGCTGGCGCTACTACACGCAAGCTGTGAGATCCCCGCTTCTTATAGGATAGACGCGCTCACTCGGCTTTTGTCTGAAGCCCAACAAATTGCGTGGGCTGATCTCAAGAACAACGCACGGGTTCAACTCCAGTTGAACCGCCATCGGGCAAGTGCCGATGCTTTGGTGCTACAGCGCGCGTACCGGTTGAGTATTGAACGTCCGTTACCAGCAGCCTGTACCGAACCATAGCCACGGACTAGCGTAGTAGCGCTTGTACCGCCTTAAAATGCGGGTGCTTCGAATCCGCCAGCCATTCGAAAACGACCGATTCAGCGCTAACGACGCTTACCCCATGCGCGCGAAGCCGGTCGAGCGCGTTTTGGTAATTTTCTAATCTTCGCGAACAAATCGCGTCTTCAACCACGAACACTTCGTGATCCGCGGCACACAGGTCCAAGGCGGTCTGCAGAACGCAGATATGCGCTTCCATGCCGACCAGCACAATCTGTCGGCGTTCTGGCGCATTCACTAATGCTTCGTGAAACACGCTCGCACCCACGCAACTAAACGTCGTTTTGCGAATTGCGACGACTTTTGCGGGTAACGCGGCGGCGACCGTTGGATGGGTCGCGCCGAGCCCTTCAGGATATTGTTCAGTACACAGGATCGGCACCGATAAAAGTTCAGCGGAACGCACTAATAACGCCGCATTTTGTAATACTCGATTTAATACCTTGTTGGGCATTGCGTCGCCCAAGCGCTGCTGAATATCGACCACAGCCAGTAGGGACGCCTCCGCGCGGCACTTCGTATTTGTTAGGCCCGAGGGACTAGCAGCCATGGGAGATTCCTTCAAAGTGGTCGCGTAGCATTTAAGGTGTGGTCGTTTTAGCCGTCGCAACCGCTGGCTCAGGTGCCAGCCAGGTATTTGCGGTCGCAAGATCCGTTGGCGACAGTGTGCCTGCGGCCCTTTTTAGTCGTAGCACGTCGAGAACATAATCGTAACGTGCTCGCGCAAAATCGCGACGGGCTTCTGACAGTCCGCGCTCGGCAGTAACCACATCAACGGTAGTTCTCGTACCGACTTCGAATCCCGCTCGGGTTGAGTCAACTGCTGTCTTGGATGAAACGACCGCTTGCTTGAGCGCCTGGACGGCGCTGATCTGGGCGGAGATACCAAGGTAGGATTCTCGCGTTTCACGGTGAACTGCGCGACGCGCTTTCTCAAGGCGTTCTAACGCGGCCGCATGTTCGTGGGTAGCCTGGCGGGTTCGCGAGGCTATACTGCCGCCGGCGTAGAGCGGAATATTCATTCGGATGCCAACGTCACTGCCATCGATATCGGTCTGTCCAAAACGTCCGCCCTGCGAAGCGAACCCGTGGCTCCCTGTGATATCGACCGTAGGATAGTGGCCAGCGTATTCTGCACGGATATCGTCCTGCGCGATCAGTGTCGCGAATTGAGCGGCAAGGATTTCCAAGTTTTGTGTAAGCGCAGTTTCAGTCCAAGTCTCGATATTGTCGGGATCCGGTCGGTTTAAGGTGAATTCCGCACCCAACGGAACAAGTTCTGAATCATAGACACCAGTCACCTCACGTAGTGCTTCCTGGGCGTTTTCTCGCTCGTTTGTGGCGCCGATCTCTTGAGCCAGTGCACGATCATATCCGGCATGCGCTTCCTGAACGTCCGTAATAGCAATCAAACCGACCTCAAAGCGTTGTTTTGCTTGTTCTAACTGACCGGCCAAGGATTCCTTTTCGGCGGCAGCGAAGGTGACCGTATCCGCAGCGGCTAGAACTTCGAAGTAGCGCTCCGCGACCCTCAAGATCAGCGCTTGAAAAGCAGAGTCGAGTTCGGCTTGGGCTTGTTGCAAGCGTTTATTTGCTTGCTGGAGGCGGATGTAGCGGTCGTGGTGGTAGACCGGCTGAGTTAAGTTTAGACGGTAATCGTAATTCTGAAAGACCACGCCGCCCCCATTCCCAAACGCGAAATCAGTTTCAATTTGCTGGCGCGCATGGCTACCGCCCGTTGTGAGTTCAATCTCTGGTTTCCAGAGGATCGCCTGGGCTTGCGGAATCCCCTCTGCCACTGCGAGTGCTGTCTCTTGGGCTTCGCGGTAGGTTGGATCGGATTGCTCGGCGAGGGTAAGAGCTTGAATCAAATTCCCGGCGTAAAGCGGGGAAGGGCTGCTTAGGATCAGTAGAAGAGCCGCGCACCTGCTGGGCGCGCGATCGCGAATAAGTGTGAACACGCGTTATCGCTCCGAATGGGTTAGGTCGTTAGTATTGTGGCATTCCAGGGTCAATTTCGCGCCCCCAACGAGCGATTCCGCCCGTCAAATTTAACACGCTTGAAAAACCCTGGTCGCGCAAAAATTCCGCGGCGTAAAGACTGCGCATGCCGTGATGACAGATAACGACAATATCATGGCTTTGCTCAAGCTCGGGCAGGCGGGCGGGGAGGGTCTGCAGCGGTACGTTGATAGCGCCGGCTATTCGACACAACTCGAATTCCCAAGGCTCACGAACATCTATTAACTTCGGCGGCTCGCGGGTCAAGCGCTCCATTAATGTTTGAGGAGATATTTCGCCGAGGTCCATTACGATTAGTGTTCGCGATTAAGTTTAGATCGACGCAGGACGCATGGTGCATCTGTTGCCAGTCGTGAGGTCTAGAATTCGAATTGCGGTTTCGCTTCGGCTCCTACAAGCGGCTCCAACTCGAGTTCAAACAACGATTCCGACTCCAGGACGTCCAGCGTGCTCCGCGTAAGGACCAAGGCCTCCATAGCCGGCGCCGAGCCGATGACTATGAACAAACGCCCACCGACGCTAAGTTGGCGTTCGATTGCGTCACGGCGCTGCGGCGCCGAGGCTGTTACCGCGATTACATCGAAGGATCCTGCAGTGGGCCAGCCATCGCAGCCGTCCCCAACCTGCAGGTCGATATTTTTTAGGCCGTTAGCACGAAATTTCCGGTTTGCTTTGGTAATAAAATCCTCGTAGAGGTCAACGCTCACGACCTCTCGCGCTAAATGCGAGCACAACGCGGTCAGGTAGCCGCTGCCGGTCCCGATGACGAGCGCTCTGTGACGCTTAGTCGGCGCCAACGCCTGCAAAATTCTACCCTCCCACTTTGGAGCCAACATCGCCTGTCCGTGTGCAAGCGGGATTCTTGTATCAGAAAACGCGACGCGCTTGAATTCGTCAGGTACGAAACGCTCCCTCGGGATGGTCATCATCGCATCCAGGACTGCTTGATCGAGCACTTCCCACGGTCGAACCTGCTGCTCCACCATATTGAATCTCGCTTGTTCGATATTCATCCGTTTGAGCCTTGAATTGTCAGCCCCGAGCGGAGCAGGTTGTGCAGGACGCCGAAAGGTTTTGAGTGCCACGGATTATATACGCTATAGTCCGCCGCACGACAGCAGCTAGGGGTGCTCCGAGGCCGCAACCAAGGCCAGCGTGAGCTGAGAAACACCCTTTGAACCTGACCCGGGTTGTGCCGGCGTAGGGAAGCGATCGCAACGCGAGAAAAGCGCGTTCATCCCGCAGGTCAGCCGCTTGTTAGCCCGGTTCCACTTGCTTGCGAGGTCACCATTATGAATGCTCTTCCGGACAAAATTCTGCATCAAACCGCGGCACTCGACCCGCAACTCACTCGACCGCTGCCGCAATCACGGAAGGTGTATGTCAAAGGTAGCCGGGATGATTTACTTGTTCCGATGCGGGAGGTGGAGCAGCAATCCACGCGTGGGCGGGTTGGTCTGGAACACAATCCCCCAATCACGGTCTACGATACCTCTGGACCATATACCGATCCCAATTACAGCATCGATGTGCGACAGGGGCTCGCCGCGCCACGGGCACCTTGGATCGATGAACGCAATGACACGGATATATTGTCGAGCCCCAGTTCGCGCGCGACATTGGCCAGTGTAAACGACCCCAAGATCGCCCACCTGCGGTTTGTTTTTCAGCGCCCGGTGCGCAAAGCCCGCGCCGGCGCCAACGTCACCCAAATGCATTACGCGCGTCGCGGCATTATTACTCCGGAGATGGAATTCATCGCCATTCGCGAGAATCGCCGAACGGCGGAATTACTCGCTACACACCCTGCGTTAGGGGCAGCTCATCCTGGTGCGCCTCTAGGCGCGCAGTTACCGGCGCAAATTACGCCCGAATTCGTACGCAGCGAAGTGGCTCGTGGTCGTGCAATTATTCCTAACAACATCAACCACCCAGAATCGGAGCCGATGGTCATCGGGCGCAATTTTCTGGTGAAGATCAACGCGAATATTGGTAACTCGGCCGTCAGCTCGTCGATCGAAGAGGAAATTGAAAAGATGGCCTGGGCGACCCGCTGGGGGGCTGATACGGTGATGGATCTCTCCACTGGTCGGAACATTCATGAAACCCGCGAATGGATAATCCGGAATTCCCCGGTGCCAATCGGCACGGTACCAATTTACCAAGCACTCGAGAAAGTGGACGGTAAAGCTGAAGCGCTCACCTGGGAGATTTTCCGCGATACCTTGATTGAGCAAGCGGAGCAGGGTGTTGATTACTTCACCATCCATGCCGGCGTTCGACTTGCTTACATTCCGCTCACCGCCCGGCGTATGACCGGCATCGTTTCGCGTGGAGGATCGATTCTCGCTAAGTGGTGTTTAACGCACCATCGCGAGAATTTCCTGTACACCCACTTTGAAGAGATCTGTGAAATCATGAAAGCCTACGATGTCGCATTCTCGCTCGGCGACGGACTACGGCCAGGTTCGATAGCCGACGCGAACGACGCGGCGCAATTCGCGGAGTTGGAAACCCTGGGCGAGCTGACCACGGTCGCGTGGAAACACGATGTCCAGGTGATGATCGAAGGCCCGGGTCATGTGCCAATGCATTTGATTAAGGAGAATATGGATAAGCAGCTCGCGGTATGTCATGAAGCCCCGTTCTACACCTTGGGGCCGCTAACTACCGATATTTCCCCCGGATACGATCACATCTCCTCCGCAATCGGGGCGGCGATGATCGGATGGTACGGTACCGCGATGCTGTGCTATGTCACTCCCAAAGAGCACCTCGGGTTGCCGAATAAGGACGATGTCCGGGAAGGCATTATTGCCTACAAAATAGCGGCCCACGCGGCGGATCTAGCCAAAGGACATCCAGGCGCGCAGGTGCGCGATAACGCGTTATCCAAGGCGCGGTTCGAATTCCGCTGGGAAGATCAATTCAATCTAAGCCTCGATCCGGAACGGGCGCAGGAATTTCACGACGAGACCCTACCGAAGGAAGGACATAAGGTCGCCCATTTTTGCTCGATGTGTGGCCCGCACTTTTGTTCGATGAAGATTACGCAGGATGTTCGAGATTATGCCGCCGAACGTGAACTCGGAACCGCTGATGAAGCGTTGGCGGTTGGTATGGCCGAGAAAGCTAGAGAATTTGTCGCCACCGGCGGCGAACTGTATCAACCGGACTGAGTGAGATTGTTATACTCCCAAAGAAGAATGCTTGGCCGGCAGTCGCATTGCTCGCCATCTGTTTGGCTAGTGAATCGATCATGGCTGATACGGGTGACGCCCTCGACGCGGCGCTAGCAGGCAGTCATCGCACCGCTGCGAACAAAGCGCGAGACCGCGACCGCCATCCTAAAGAGACGCTATTGTTCTTCGGCCTTGAGCCGCAGATGCGAGAGGTCGAAATGTTGCCCGGCGGGGAGGGCTGGTACACAGAAGTACTAGCGCCGGTAGTGAGTCATGCAGGTAAGCTCGTCACGGTGACGCCGCCCGCCGATAGCCCGGTGGAACATCTCCGCGAACATTTTCAAAAGTTCAACGCCAAGCTCGATGCGAATCCTGCGGTCTACGACAAAGTCGAGCGTCGCACGCTGAGCAAAGACGCGATCGATCTCGGTGCTGCGGGCTCGACCGACATGGTGGTGACTTTTCGCAGCACACATAACTGGATCCGCGGCGGCCAGCTCGATGCGGTGTATAAAGATTTTTGATGTCCTAAAACCAGGTGGCGTGCTTGGCATCGAACAGCATCGGGCTAAGGGAGGCACGAACCCGAATATTGTGGCGGAGAGCGGCTACGTGCCGCAGGATTATTTAATCAACTATCTCGAATCCGTGGGCTTCAAACTGGTCGAGACGTCCGAGATCAACGCGAATCCCAACGATACTAAGGATTACGCCGCGGGGGTTTGGACTCTCCCGCCGGTGCTGCGTCTCGGGGAGAAAGATCGCGATAAGTACCTCGCGATAGGTGAATCCGATCGGATGACGCTGAAATTTCTAAAGCCGAATCCGTAATCGGGCGGCAAGCTTAGGCCGCTTGAGAATGCTTGGACGCTGTAAAAAACGCTACGGCTTCGTCGATTGCATCCACTACCGTCAACGAGCGGGTGGTGTGAGTAGCTAACAGGCGACGCCATTCACGCGCGCCGGGTCGCCCCTGTCGTAATCCCAACCAGTGCTTGGTCAGGTGGTGGAGTGCGGTACCGCTCGCGACCTGCGCGTCGAGGTAGGCGCGCAGGTTGTGCAAGAGTTCGATTTCATCGACGCGGGACCATGCGGCATTAAACAATTGATGATCGGCGTCGGCTATGAGTGCGAGATTCGCGTAAGCGGCGCGACCGAGCATGACTCCGTCCAGGTGCTTCAGGTGTTCAGTGCAGGCCGTTAGTGAATCGATACCTCCATTCAATACGATGGAGAGCTCCGGGAACGCCTGTTTCACGCGATAAGCACGCGGATAATCCAGTGGCGGGATTTCCCGATTCGCACGAGGACTGAAATTCAACAAGGCTTTCCGCGCGTGTAGCAACACCGTCGTACAGCCGGCGGCGGCGATCTCAGCGACGAGGTTATGCAAATGCTCTTCACTATCGAAGTGATCGACACCTAAGCGTGTTTTAACCGTCACCGGAATTCGAACCGCGTTTTGCATCGCGTTGACACACTCAGCGACCAAATTAGGTTCAGCAATTAAGCACGCTCCAAAGCGCCCGGCCTGGACCCGATCGCTGGGGCAGCCGACATTCAAATTAATCTCGCAAAAGCCCGCGTCCTCGCCCATTTTCGACGCGAGAGCGAGTTCTATTGGCAAGCTACCGCCAAGCTGCAGAGCGACCAGCGTTTCGAGTGGATCATGTGCCAAAAAGCGCCGCGCGTCCCCCCGTACTATGGCGCTAGCAACCACCATTTCAGTATACAAACGCGCGTGCTGGGACAGGCATCGGGCGAGATAACGAAAATGACGATCGGTGTACTGCATCATGGGGGCGATGCAGAAGCGCCAACAGCTCCAACCTTTCGAATTGCTTGTCACACTCGGGAATTCGGTTAGCTGGCGCATTCCCGGATGATAAGGGATAAGCACCAATGTCAACTAGACTGGTTACGACAGATTAGCGGCCAATGCTACGACGGTTATCTATCCGAGGTTAGTCGAGCATTCCAGCGGCAAGTACCATTTCTGTAAACGTTGCTCGCAAATAAAATCCGCGCGGCAAAGTTGCTTCAGGAACGCCAGCAGCATTCGCTGCTTGAGTACGGCTGCGACTGTTGGCGGCTTTTGGTCTGATTTGTAGGTACGTCCCAAGCCGTGCGGAGAGCGCTTCTCGTCGGCCAGTGGCAATTAGTTCGATAATTTCTTCCCAATCTGCGCGCAATGTCGCCGATTCCAGAGCATTTGGCGTCCACAGAAAGGGCCAACCAATTCTTCGTTGCACAATTTCCCCTTCCGCTTCAACCGGGACCCAGAGCACGCGCTGCAGCTTTCGAAACACAACGGAGGTCTCCCAAGTCTGCTCGGGGCTCACCACTGCTGGTGCTACGCACACGTATGTCGACTCGTTCGGTTTACCGTTGGCGGTGATGGGTATCGTTTTAAGCTCGACGCCGATGCGGGTGAAATCGGGTTCGGGGCGCGATCCCGCGTCCGCCCCTAGGGCGCGCTCCATGAGTTCGCCGATCCAACCTTTGGCTTGTGCAGGTGCGCCGGGGTTTGCGATGAACAATGCGTTCGCCACTCCACCCAAGCTCAAGCCTACAAGACTTCGTGCGCGAGAGAGAAGCTCAGCTTCGGACGTTGGTGCGATGATCACGCATTCAGGTCGCGAATAATTGTCTCGCGCAAGGCGTTTTGAGTTTCGAGAGAGATGACCGGCTGGTTGCAGAAATCCGTGATGTAAAAATAATCCTCCGCGCGCTCGCCAATGGTTGCGATCCGCGCGTCGTGTAATCGTACACCGCAGTTCTGCATCGCGCGTCCGATGACCGATAAGAAACCCGGTCGATCGGGCGCGATGACTTCCATGACCGTATTGCTCTGAGCTTGGGCGATGGAGAACCCCACGGCCGCCGGGAATTTGAAGGGTTGTAGTCGCCTCTGGCCAAGTTGCCCGGTGCGCATGGCAGGGATCTCTTTGGCGCTTATTGACGAACGCACGCGAGATTGGATCTCCTGTATCCGCAGAGGATCGTCTACCGGGCTGCGGGTTTCAGCGTCGAGTACATTGTAGGTGTCCAGTGTGTAGTTAGCTTCAGAAGTAATAATGCGTGCATCTTGTACGTCCAGACGTAACCGATCCAAAGTCGCGGTGGAGATCGCGAATAGATAGTCCATGTCAACGGCGTAAATAAAGATTGCGGTGCTCCCGCGACCTTCGAAATTACGCACAGCCACTACCGGAAGATCAGCATCGTCTGCTCCAAGAATTGTTTCAGTCTGCCAGGCAATTTCGATGGCCCTGTGACGCAAAAAATAGGCGTCTCCCAAGGTACTCCACAGAACCGAGATCGCGTGCTCCGAGAAGCGGCTGGAGTCAATATGTTTGCGCGCCTCGGCTTGTGTTTCACGAATTCGCTCGGTCTTGTCGTTTGGCGACTCGCCGCCGCTCCGCATTCGACGCAAGGTGATGAGGTACAACTCCGATAGCAGCGAGTGGATCCAGCTCGTCCAGAGTTTTGGATTGGTGCCACGAATATCGGCGATGGTTAACAGAAATAAATAGTCGAGGCGCATCTGATCCCCCACGGTAGTCGCGAAAGCCGCGACAACATCGGGGTCATAGATGTCTTGGCGTTGAGACACGTTCGACATCAACAAATGATTGCGTACGAGCCAGGTAACAATGTTCGTATCGAATAAGCTAAGGCCGTGATTCTGGCAAAATTCTTCAGCGTCTTCGGCACCCGTCGTCGAATGGTCTTTGCCTTGCCCTTTACCCACATCGTGAAATAGCCCGGCAAGGTACAAGAGTTCCAGTTTGGGGATTCGCTCGATTACTTGACGAACGAGTGACGGCTGGTCCTCTTCGGTAATTGGGTACGAGAATCGACGCATGTGAAGCACAACGAATAGCAAGTGCTCGTCAACGGTGTAGACGTGAAACAAATCGAATTGCATTAAGCCTTCAACTCGCGCGAATGCTGGTAAATAGGCGGGGAGCACCCCGTAGCGATGCATGCGCCGTAGCTCGTGCCCAATCCGACGTGGCTCTTTGATAATTTCCATGAACAGGCTGCGCGCCCGAATATCGCGTCGAAACGAATCGTCGATGAGATGTAAGTTTGCACGAATGAGTCTGATCGTACTGGCGCGCACCCCTTTTATCGTGGGGTTTTTCTGCATCAACAAAAATAGTTCAAGCAGCGCGGGGGGTGTTCGAACGAACACACTCTCATTCGACACTTCGATATAATTCCCACGCACTTGGAAACGCCGACTCAAAGGAGTCGTGCGAACTTCACGATCGCGTTGCAGGATTGCTTCCTGAAATAAACCGAGAAGGATTTCGTTAAGCCGACTTAATTCTCGTACAGTGCGGTAGAAGTCCTTCATGAAATGCTCGACCGCGCGGTTGCTTCCGGCGTCGGTGTACCCAAATAATTCCGCCACACGTTTTTGGTGGTCGAATAACAGGCGATCTTCGCGTCGACCAGCTAAAAAATGCAGCGCGCATCGAATTCGCCATAAGTGGCTGCGACCGCGTTCTAATACGTTGAATTCTGCTTCGGTTAAAAAGCCATGGCCAACTAAGCTGCTCAGGCCTTGAGAACTGAAATGCCGATTTGCAACCCAAGCGATGACCTGGATATCGCGCAAGCCTCCAGGGCTTTCTTTGATGTTGGGCTCAAGTTGCTGGAATGCATCGTTATAGCGTTCGTGGCGCCGATCTTGCTCGGATAATTTCGCGGTAAAAAAATCTTCGCTGTTCCACATTCTAGTGGTGGCGATTTCAGCCTGAATATCGTAGAAGATCGCGCGGGGGCCCGTAATAACTCGTGCCTCCATTAAATTGGTTATGACCGTGATGTCAGCCGCTGCGGCATCGCGTGTTTCATGTACCGTTCGAACGCTTTGGCCTACGTCAAATCCAAGATCCATTAAATAACGTACAAAGCCTTCTATTTCCTGACGCTCGACGTCGTTCAACGCATCTGTAATTAAAATGCTTATGTCGATATCGGAATAAGGGTGCAACTCGCCCCGGCCGTAACCACCAACTGCAAGCAATGTATGATCCGATGCGTCGAGTTCAAACAGGCGCCACACCTGAATGACGATGTCGTCCAGTGCGGCGGCTCGAAGTCGTACTACTCGGTCGGCAGTCAATCCGGTGAAAAACGCGTCTTTCAGCACGTCACTAAAACGCTGAATGACCTTGCGGACGCGACTAATTGGTGGGAGATCCCCGGCGGGGTGCTCGAACGCTATCGCCAGCGCGGTTTTATCAAGTGCAGTTTCTAGTTGAGGGAGTGCTGACAAGGACATTGAAGATGAGGTCAGTTTCGCGAAAACTGCTCGTCGGGGCGTGCTGTTAAGACCTCGTGGCCGCTGGCGGTGACGAGAATGGTATGCTCCCATTGCGCAGACAAGCTGTGATCTTTGGTGACCACGGTCCAACCGTCTGGGAGTAGACGAACATGCCGTTTTCCGGCGTTGATCATCGGTTCGATCGTAAAAGTCATGCCGACCTCAAGAGCATAGCCGGTACCGGATTGCCCGTAATGCAGCACCTGTGGGTCTTCGTGGAACTCGCGTCCGATTCCATGCCCGCAATATTCGCGAACAATCGAAAAGTTACGGGCTTCGGCATATTTTTGAATGGCCGCACCTACGTCGCCGAGTCGTGTTCCTGGCCTCACCAATTCGATTCCAAGCTTTAAGCACTCGTAAGCTGTATCGACCAAACGTTGAGCTTTGGTTGATGCGGCACCAACCAAGAACATCTTGCTGGTGTCGCCATGGAAGCCGTCTTTAATTACAGTGATATCAATATTGACGACATCGCCGTCTTTCAAGCGTTTCTCGCTGGGTATCCCGTGACACACCACGTGATTAATCGAAGTGCAAATCGACTTTGGAAAGCCGTGGTAATTCAGTGGTGCCGGTATCGCGTGTTGAACGTCGACGATGTAGTCATGACATCGGCGATCGAGTTCATCGGTGCTTACCCCGGGCTGAACGTGGGGCGCGACCATGCCCAGGACTTCGGCTGCTAGCCGGCAGGCCCGTCGCATCGCTTCAATCTCAGCCTCTGATTTAATCGTAACCGGCATACTCTAAATTTCGCCCAACTCGTTGTTGCTTAAAAGCTTCTATGGTATAAAGCGCCCGCGTTTCAAGCAAACGAACACTACACTTATCCCACACACGAGCCGTAACTGACGGTCTGGGTGTCTGAGCTCTGGCCCAGATTGACCGTCGGGACTCGTGGAGGCAAAACCCACACAGGAGTTCAAGAATGGCTGACGTAAGCATGCGCCAGATGCTAGAAGCTGGCGTGCATTTCGGACACCAAACGCGTTTTTGGCACCCCAAGATGGGCCCCTACATCTTCGGTGAACGCAACAAAATTCATATTATCAATCTCGAGAAGACTGTGCCGCTATTTGGCGATGCGATGAGCTTCATCGGCCGTATGGCGAGCAAGCGCGGAAAAATATTATTCATCGGCACCAAGAGAGCAGCGCAAGAAGCGGTTGCTCGCGAAGCGGCGCGATGTGGAATGCCGTTTGTAAATCGCCGCTGGTTAGGCGGTATGTTGACCAACTTCAAGACCGTTAAGCAATCGATTAAGCGCCTCAAGGAGCTTGAGGAGCGGATCAATAGTGGCTCGCTGGAACGGGTGACCAAACGCGAAGCACTGCAGCTCCGCCGAGAATACGACAAGCTCAACCTTGGTCTCTCAGGCATCAAGGACATGGAACGCCTTCCGGATGCACTATTCGTTATTGATGTGGGCTTCGAGAAAATTGCGGTTGCTGAAGCCATTAAACTCAAGATCCCAGTCATTGCGGTGGTGGATACCAACTGTAAACCAGACAATATCGATTACATCATTCCCGGTAACGATGACGCGATTAGCGCCATCAATCTATACGCTAAAGCCGCGGCGGATGCAGTGATGGACGCGCGCATGACCATGTCCGCAGCCGCCACCGGTGCGCAAGATGAGTTCGTGGAACTCGACGAAAACGGTGAACCCGTGCTGCGCAGGGGTGCTGGAGACGGCCGCGGCCCAGAAGGGACTGCCGAAGATGCCGCGCGCAAGGCAAAAAGAAAGGTCATACCTAAGAAAAAGGTCGCGCGAAAAGCGACGAGTGGCCCGGCCGACGAAAATGAAACCCCTGAATAGTCCCGGCGCTAAGCTGCTGATTTTTTGACAGTTACGAGGATTCGAGTAATGCAGATTAGTGCTGCTGCGGTTAAAGAACTCCGCGAGCGCTCCGGCGCCGGGATGATGGAATGTAAGTCTTCGCTTGTAGCGACCAACGGCGATATCGATCTGGCGCTCGAACACCTGAGAAAATCTGGGGCGGCAAAGGCCGCCAAGAAAGCCGGGCGAATCGCAGCCGACGGTGCGGTAGTCGTCGCGGAGAAGGACGGAGTCGCTGCGTTAGTTGAAATCAATAGCGAAACGGACTTCGTTGCTAACGACGAAAGTTTCACACTTTTCGCCAATGCCGTCGCGGCAACAATATTAGCTGGTCGACCAACGGATGTTGCGGCACTGGGTGCGTTGCCGCTCGCCGGTGCTGCTGAAACAGTCGAATCGGCGAGGCAGCAACTTGTGTTGAAGGTGGGCGAAAATATTTCAATTCGACGCTTTGAAATTGAAACAGCGCAAGGCGGGGCCCTCGGCGCGTATCGACACGGTAAACGAATCGGTGTTCTGGTTAGCCTCGAAGGAGATAACGCTGCGTTAGCGCGCGACATAGCAATGCACATCGCGGCAAGCAACCCGGCGTGCATCGACGAGACGGACGTTCCGCCAGCCTTACTCGCGAAAGAACGCGAGATACGGCTCGCGCAGGCCGCCACGAGCGGCAAGCCGGCCGACATCGTGGAAAAGATGGTCGGCGGACAGCTGCGGAAATTTATCGGTGAAATCACGCTGCTAGGACAGCCGTACGTGAAAGATCCGGACACCACGGTCGGGAAGCTTCTGGGCGGCAAGACCAAAGTCCGCAATTTCGTACGTTACGAAGTAGGCGAGGGTATCGAGAAAAAAGCAGTCGATTTCGCAGAGGAAGTCAAAGCGCAAGCACGCGGAGCCGAATAACCGAGGCAGTATTGCCGCGTCGAATTGTGGTCCGCGCACACCGCGGGGACGAATTAGCAGGGTGTAACAAAACAGGACGCTGAGCCAGTGACAACAATGCCTTCCGCCGAGCCCTGTTATCGCCGCGTCCTAATCAAGTTGAGCGGCGAGGCACTTATGGGGCGAGAAGACTATGGAATCGATCCTGTGGTTCTCGACCGCATAGCCGATGAGGTCGGCGAGCTCGCGCGCGTGGGTGTACAAGTTGCGATTGTGATTGGTGGGGGAAATATTTTTCGAGGTGCCGGCCTTGCCGCAAAGGGAATGGATCGTGTCTCGGCCGACCAAATGGGCATGCTGGCGACCGTAATTAACGCGCTTGCGCTTCAGGACGCGCTAGAGCGTCACGATATGTATGCCCGCGTCATGTCGGCGATAAAAATTAACGAAGTCTGCGAAGATTATATTCGTCGACGCGCGATTCGACATCTTGAGAAGGGTCGTATCGTGGTACTGGCGGCCGGGACTGGGAATCCGTTCTTTACGACAGACTCAGCGGCAAGTTTGCGTGCCATCGAGATTAATGCCGATTTAATGATCAAGGCAACTAAAGTAGATGGAGTGTATTCGGCCGATCCCACCAAGGTTTCTAATGCGATTCGGTACGAAACGCTAGATTACGATGATGTTCTGGACCGCAAGCTCGCGGTGATGGATGCAACCGCTGTAGTCTTATGCCGGGATAACGCGATGCCATTACGTGTGGTCGACATGACTCAACCTGGTGCATTTGTGCGAGCGGCCCTGGGCGAAAACGTCGGGACATTAGTAACAGCGAGTTAAATGCATGCTGCAAGATATCCTCAAAGACGCACAGGCCCGGATGGGCAAGAGCGTGGAATCATTAAAGCTAGACTTGGCGAAAATTCGAACGGGTCGAGCTCACCCCAGCCTGTTGGACCATATTTCCATTGACTATTACGGCACCGCTACTCCTCTGAGTCGCGCCGCTAATGTCGCAATCGAAGATTCGCGCACGTTGACGGTAACCGCCTGGGATAAATCGATGGTGCAAGCGATTGAGCGCGCCATCCTGGAATCTGAGCTTGGACTCAATCCGGCGACAGCCGGCACGGTAATCCGCATTTTTTTGCCGGCATTGACTGAAGAGCGTCGGCGCGAACTAGCGAAGGTTGTTAAATCCGAAGCAGAGCAGGCGAAAGTTGCGGTGCGCAATATCCGACGTGATGCGATTACAGATTTGAAGGATCTGCTCAAGGAAAAAGAAATCTCCGAAGATCAGGAGCGTAAAGCGGAGGACGACGTCCAGAAACTTACCGACGGCTTTGTGAAGAAAATAGACGAAGCGGCAGCCGCCAAAGAGCAAGAGATCCTAGCTGTCTAGTCGCGATTTCTCACGAGCCCCCTTTGATGAAGTTTCAGTCCGTTCCGCGCCACGTGGCTATCATCATGGACGGCAATGGGCGGTGGGCAAATAAGCGCAACCTGCCGAGAATTGCAGGTCACCGCGCCGGGGTCGAAAACATTCGTACCTTAGTGAGCAGCGCAGCCGAAATCGGAATCGAATGCCTCACCGTTTTCGCGTTCAGTAGCGAGAATTGGCGGCGTCCCCCGCTGGAAGTGCGTTTGTTGATGGACCTATTCATCATGGCCCTGGAGCAAGAGGCGGAGCGCTTGCACGCGAATAAAGTTCGCCTGCGCATCATTGGAAATCGCACTGAATTCCCCGCCAAATTACAAGAAGCGATCGCCGCCGCAGAGACGTTGACGCGAAGTAACGGCGGATTAACCCTGGTTATCGCTGCAAACTATGGCGGGCATTGGGATCTCACACAGGCTGCTCGGACGCTTGCCGAGCAAGTTAGGGCGGGTAATTTGCGAGTCGACGAGATTTCGTCGGAACTCGTCCAGCAGCATCTTTCGGCGAGCGACTTGCCGCCACCGGATCTTTTTATTCGTTCCGGCGGTGAGCAACGAATCAGTAATTTTCTACTGTGGCAGCTTGCCTACACGGAGTTCTATTTTACAGATTGCCTGTGGCCCGATTTCGATCGTCTGGAATTCGAGCGTGCGCTGACAAGTTACGCACAGCGCCAACGCCGATTCGGAATGACGGGTGAGCAGGTTGCTCACGGGGTGGAAACCGTCGCGCCTCCGCAAGGCTGAGCGCAGGAGCCGGGCCCATCGATTCCAAATCGCCTGCGCCTTCAGCTTCTGTGATTACCCGAATAGCGACAGCAGCTGCCCTAATTCCGTTTCTGGTCGCGACGATTTGGTTTGGTACGCTGCCAGTGGTTGGAGGCGTGCTCGGATTGTTTTTACTAGCGGCGTGCTACGAATGGTCGGTGTTGAGCGGCCTGGTAGGGGGTGTGCGACTCGCCTTTATTATCACAACTCTCGCAGTTGTAGTGCTCATTGCTTTCGATTTTGGCAATTCGACTATTCGAGCGTACCTCCTGGGGGCGGCCTGCGTATGGTGGCTCTTGGCGGCAGTACTGGTGTTTGGCGCGCAGCTTGGGCACCCGGTAAAGCTGGCTAACCGAGTGATGCTCGGATTATTAGGATGGGTTGCGTTGGTACCTAGCTTTTTTGCGTTGCTATGGCTGCATGAACTTGCACCGATTAAGCTGTTGACCCTTGTGGCGCTGGTTTGGACCGCAGATACAATGGCATTTTTTGCTGGTCGACGATGGGGAAGAACGCGCTTAGCGGACCGCGTCAGTCCGGGGAAAACGTGGGCGGGCGCGTGGGCGGCGATGGGTGGCGGGATCGGAGTCGCAGTCGGCATTAACGTATGGATTGACCCTAAACCAGAGAATTTAGCGGAGGTCGCGTTGGTGGCTGCTGTAACAACAGCCATTGCCATTATCGGAGATCTCTTTGAGAGCTTAATGAAACGCCGCCACGGGTTTAAAGACAGCGGGACGCTATTGCCGGGTCACGGTGGCGTCCTGGACCGAATTGATGGGCTAATTGCCGCGGCACCTGTCTACGCGAGCTGCATCCTAATTCAGGCGCAATTCTAATGATTGGCATCGCTATTCTTGGGTCTACCGGCACGATCGGTGTAAACACCCTGGACGTCATAGCGCGCGAACCTGGGCGCTACCGAGTTACTGCACTCACTGCGAATAAAAACGTGGATGCTCTGTTCGAGCAGTGTCGAACTTGGCGGCCCCCACTCGCGGTGATGGTCGATACCGCTGCCGCCAAGCGTCTGTCACAAGCCCTGCGAGCGGAGGGAATCGCCACTGAAGTCTTGGTCGGTACCGAAGGCCTCTGCGACGTCGCACGACATCCAGAAACTCACTATGTGATGGCTGGAATCGTCGGCGCAGCTGGCTTGCTCCCTAATCTGGCGGCTGCACGAGCCGGTAAACGCGTGATGCTGGCGAACAAGGAATCGTTGGTCATGTCGGGCCAATTATTCATGGATGCGGTTCGTCTAAGCGGAGCAGAATTACTTCCAATCGACAGCGAACATAACGCGGTCTTCCAATGTATGCCGACAGGATTTTCACGTGGCTTGAACGAAGTTGGAGTTACGCGGATCCTATTGACCGCCTCAGGCGGGCCCTTTCGCACTCGCGAACTTACTGAGCTTGAGCATGTCACACCTGATCAAGCATGTGCTCACCCCAAGTGGGTTATGGGGCGGAAAATTTCGGTGGATTCCGCCACGATGATGAATAAGGGGCTTGAGATCATCGAAGCGTGCTGGTTGTTTGGTACGACGCAGGAGCGGGTAGAAGTTGTCGTGCATCCGCAAAGCGTTATTCACTCGATGGTGGAGTATGTCGATGGATCCGTACTGGCGCAGCTTGGCAATCCAGACATGCGGACACCGATAGCCTTCGCACTTGCGTGGCCGGAGCGCATGGCGTCAGGCGTCGCGACTTTGAACTTGTTCGATATTCGGAAGCTCGAATTCGAGGAGCCGGACCCTCGCCGCTTTCCAAGCCTGCGTCTAGCCCGAGAAGCACTAACCGCAGGCGGTACTGCCGCCGCTATCCTAAACGCCGCGAATGAAGAGGCAGTTAGCGCCTTCCTTGCAAACGAAATCCGCTTCCCACGGATCGCGGCCGTGGTCGAGGAAACGCTAGACAAGATCGACTCAAGTGCCGCGACTGATCTTGACATTGTGCTCGACGCCGATCGCCGCGCGCGTGAACACGCGCTGGGTATCGTGCGCCGTCAATCGTCCAGATGATGCAATTCCTGCAGACTGTCGGCGCATTCATTCTTGCCTTAGGCGTGCTCGTGACGTTTCATGAGTACGGGCACTTTTGGGTTGCGCGCAAGCTAGGGGTAAAGATCCTTCGCTTCTCGGTGGGTTTTGGCACACCGATTTGGTCTCGTCGATTCGGCGCAGATTCGACTGAATTTGCTGTCGCGGCGATCCCACTCGGCGGCTATGTCAAAATGCTCGACGAGCGGGAAGGGGAAGTCGAAGAAGGGGAGCGAAAGCGCGCTTTCAATCGGCAAACAATCGCGGTGCGTGCGGCAATAGTCGTCGCTGGTCCGTTGGCGAATTTCTTGCTCGCCTTTATCGTTTATTGGTTGATCTATATGACCGGGGTCTCCGGGCCGCGCCCGATTCTCGGGGTCGTTGCGCCCGAGGGAGTGGCATATTCCGCCGGCTTGCGCGAAGGGGACGAGATTGTTGCGGTTAACGGGCGGCCAACAGCAATCTGGGACAACGTATTAAATACCGCGATTGAAGCGATCCTAGACGCCAGTGTACTTGAACTGCGGGTGCGCCGAGCTGAACAACTTGAGCGCGACTTACGACTCGATTTTTCGGGTCTCTCAGTAGATGATTTATCGCGCGGAGATTTTTTTAACAAGATAGGTTTCGAGCTAGTGCGGAGCAAGATACCGCCGAAGATTCTCCAAGTCGTTGCCGGGGAAGCGGCGGCTAAAGCCGGGTTAAAGGCCGGCGATGTGATTCTCAAAGCTAACGGGCTTGTTATCGACGATTGGATACGTTGGGTAGAACAAATTCGGGCTAGTCCGGGCCAACCCTTAGCGGTTACGGTGCAGCGTGATGGTACGGTTGTCCAAGTCGCGCTCACTCCACAAAGTGTGAACGACGACGGGCGTTTAATCGGTCGTATCGGCGCGGAAGTCTTTCCGCCCTCGCAGGTTACTCCTCCGCTCATGGCCACTGAGAGGTATTCAATTCTGGCGGCGGCGATCAGGGCGCTTGACCGGACGTGGGAACTTACGCACACGACGCTTAAATTTCTGCGGCAAATGATCGTCGGACGAGCGTCACTCGATAATCTCAGTGGGCCGTTAAGCATCGCCCAATTCGCGGGCGAGTCGGCCAAGCTTGGGCTATCGCGCTTTTTGGAATTCATCGGGCTCGTCAGCGTAAGCCTAGCCGTCCTGAATCTTTTGCCTATTCCGTCACTTGATGGCGGACACTTGGTGTTTTACCTGATAGAATTCTTGGCGCGCAGGCCGGTGCCGGAGGCGGTCCAGCTGTACGGTCAACAGATCGGGCTCGTCCTGCTGATGAGCCTGATGGGGTTGGCGATATATAACGATTTAGTACGTATTTTTTAACCGCTGGGCTTAAAGCTACAAAACAATAATCAATGCTGAAACTCAGAGCATCTAAGTGGGTTGTCGGCGCGCTCTGTGCGCTTGGCCTGCAAACTATTCAGGCCGACGATTTCATCGTCGACGATATTCAAGTCCAAGGTTTGTCACGGATCTCGCCGGGCACGGTCTTCAACTACCTGCCGATTACAGTCGGCGACAAAGTTGATGAAAACCGGTCGCAAGAAGCGCTGCGAGCGCTATTTAAGACAGGATTCTTTAAGGACGTTAAGCTCGATCGCGAAGGCGATGTACTTGTCGTGCGGGTAGTCGAGCGTGAATCGATCGCCGATATCACGTTTGACGGAAACAAAGCCATTAAAACCGAGGACCTCGAGAAAGGTCTGGGCGAAGCCGGTTTCGCGAAAGGCGAGGTCTATAACGAATCGAAAATGGACAAGGTTGTTCAGGAGTTGCGGCGCCAGTATTACTCCAACGGAAAGTATGGCGTCAAAATCGAGCCGGTCGTAACTCCGCTCGATGACAACAGTCTCACCATTCATTTCAAAATATCCGAGGGCGAAGCCGCCCTCATCAAACAGATCAATATCGTCGGGAATGAAGCCTACACCGACGAAGAAATACTCAATGAATTCAAGCTCACTACACCGACATGGACAAGCTGGTTTTCCAAGGATGACCAGTATTCCAAGCAAAAGTTGTCGGGCGATCTCGAAATATTGAGATCGAAGTACCAAGACGACGGCTACGTAGATTTTCACGTGAGCTCAACTCAGGTCTCGATTACCCCGGATAAGGCCGACGTGTACGTGACGATAAATGTTAGCGAAGGCGAACGCTTCTCGATCTCGGAAGTAAAACTTGCGGGCAAACTCATTGTCGACGAGAAGGAATTGTTCGAACGTATCACCACGCCAAGCGGCATGATGTTTTCGCGCAAAGAGGTTACGCAGACGACGAAAAATATCACTGATCGTTTAGGTGATGAAGGCTATGCATTCGCGAACGTGAACGCGATTCCGAAGCTAGATAAGGCGAAGCGCACGGTCGCAATAACTTATTTTGTCGATCCAGGCCAACGAGTGTACGTACGGCGGGTCAGTTTTAATGGCAACGCAAAAACCCGTGATGAAGTCATGCGCCGTGAGATGCGTCAGCTGGAAGGTGGCTGGATTTCGACCAAGTGGGTGGAACGCTCCAAGGTTCGCCTACAGAGATTGGGGTATTTCGAGGAAGTTAACGTCGAGACACCTGCCGTACCGGGGACAACCGACCAGGTCGACATCAACTATACGGTGAAAGAACGGCCTTCCGGCAACTTGATGCTCGGTGTTGGCTTCTCTCAGTCTCAAGGCATAATCTTCAATACCAACATCACGCAGGACAACTTCTTAGGAAGCGGTAAGAGTCTGAGTTTTGCCTTCAATAATAGCGATATCAATAGAACCTTCCGCTTGGGTTACTTGAATCCCTATTGGACCATCGACGGTGTTAGCCGAGGGTTCAATGTTGGTTATCAGGAAACAGATGCCGGTGATGGCAACATTACGCGGTTCAATTCAAAAATAGTCTCGGGCGGAGTGAGCTTTGGTATCCCGATTACCGAATACAACTTTTTTACCTTTGGTGCAAATTACGAAGCGACCACCATTAATACTAATCCGTTTTTCCTTGATCCATCCGTCTATCGATTTATTTTTCTCGAAGGGAATGATTTCAACGTTGTGCGTCTAAACACTGGCTATGCGTACGACACCAGGAATTCGACTTTATTTCCTACCGAAGGGATGTTGCAGGCTATTCGCGCGGAGATAGCGGTGCCTGTCGGCGATCTCAACTATTACAAACTTGATTACGACTCACGGTATTTCTTTCCGATCGGAAAGGACTACGTGTTATTGCTAAAGGGGCGCCTCGGCTACGGCGACTCCTATGGGGATACCTTCGAACTACCGTTTTTCGAAAACTTCTATGCGGGCGGACCTCGGACCGTTCGTGGTTATGAGGAAAGCTCTCTGGGCCCACAAGACCAATTTGGCGACTCACTGGGCGGCGATTTTCTGATGGTGGGAAATGCGGAAATAATTTTACCGTTTCCATTCCTCAAGGATTTCAAGTCGGTCCGAGTTACGGCGTTCTACGACGTAGGAAACGTTTATGGCGCCCAGGAAGATTTCGATGTTGAGAAGCTTCGAATGTCGACCGGATTATCTGGTATCTGGCTCTCGCCGTTTGGGATGCTTTCGATTAGTATCGCGCAGCCGTTCCACGACCAACGTAACGATGATATTCAGAAATTTCAGTTCACTTTCGGAACCACCTTCTGACGACATGACGAAACCGTCTTGCTCGCGACTGGATACCACCCAGAGTTCAATTAAATTTCATCTAGAGGGTAGAGCTTAATTATGTTGAAACTTAGACAACCGCTATTCACCTTACTTGGGTTGTGCCTGCTCAGCGGAGCTGCAGTGGCCGCTGATTACAAAATCGGCTACGTGCAGGCCGTACGCGTGCTGGAAGCCGCCCCACAAGCCGAGGCGGCTAAGAAGAAGCTAGAAACTGAATTTGCTGGTCGCGATAGGGAACTCTTGAACGATCAAAAGGCGTTGAAAACTCTCGAAGATCGGCTTGGCAAAGACGCGGCAATCATGAGTGAAACCGAGCGCCAGCGGTTAGAGCGCGACATCATGAATAAGCGCCGAGATCTCAAGCGCAATTCGGATGAGTTCCGAGAAGACGTAAACTTCCGCAGAAATGAAGAGTTTGGGAAAATTCAGCGCCAAATTGTTGAAGCCATCAGAGCCCTTGCCGACGAGCAGAAATACGACGTAGTGCTGGGCGAAGGTGTAGTCTACGCGAGCAAGGCGGTTGATATTTCCGATCTCGTAATCGAGCGCTTGAAGAAGGGTCCGTAGTCCGCTCACATTGGGATCTCCAAGCACAGACGGGCGCATTGGTCGCGCGCTCCAATCCTCCTGCGCCAATCTGAAGAAGACGCGGTAGGCGGGTTCCGGAGAGTTGGCCTGCGGAGGTGGTCCATTAGCGGCACGAGAACTAATTAAACGTTGGTCGCCGAGGGAGGGGCTGCGCATGGGCGTCGATGTCGCTTGGATCGCAGACCGCCTCGGTGGCCGACTAAGCGAGTCGAGCGACCTACAATTAACTGGGATTGCGCCGCTAGAAACGGCGACATCGTCGGATTTAAGTTCCGTTTCCAATGATTCCGATGCTCCGTACGTAGCGCGATGCTCATCCGCGGGCGCAGTCCTGTTCCCGCTTGCAAAAGCTGCCCCGGCCGGTGTCGTCGCTATCTTTGTAGCCGATCCGATCTTAGCCTGCGCGAGGGCAACTGCCTGGCTACCGGTTTGTTCAACCGTTCGACAACCTGAGTCAGTTTCCGCGCAGGTTGATTCTACCGCCGACATCGGACCGGGGTGCGTAATCGAGCCTGGCGCGATAATCAGACCCTTTAGCCGCGTGGGCGCTTTAACGTTTATTGGTGCGGGGACTCGGCTTGGGGCGTATTGCGTCATCGACTCAAACGTGACGATTTCTAACTCACAGCTCGGCAACCGAATTCGTGTTGGCGCGGGGAGCAGGCTAGGGACGGCGCCGCTTTCCCTTGTACGCGATGGCGCGCAGTGGGTCACCTTTCCCGGCTTCGCAGAAGTGACCATAGCCGACGATGTGGTTATTGGTGCGAACTGTACGATAGCCCGTGGTGTGTTTAAGGCGACGAGTATTGGTCGTCGCGTTCACCTCGATGATCAGGTCCATATTGGGCACGACACAGAGCTAGGTGATGACACAGTGGTCGCGGGCGCAGCGACGATCGCCGGAAGCGTGCGTATTGGTAGAGGGTGCATCATCGGTGGACGCGTCGGCATCGTCGACGGTGTGAGTGTCGCGGATGCGGTCACGGTTACCGCCATGAGTCTGGTGAGCAAATCCATAGTACGCGCGAATACGTGTCACACTGGCGCATGGCCCGCACACCCGAGCCGCAGTTGGTGGCGGAGTGTCGCACGCCTAATGCGGGCGGACAAAATCTAGGAGCGGACATGACGGAGATCGCGATCCAACAAATCCTTGAGATGCTGCCACATCGATATCCGTTTCTATTGGTCGACCGCGTTATTGAATGCATTCCCTTTGAAAGCATCAAGGCTCTCAAGAATGTAACGATTACTGAGCCTTTTTTTCAGGGACATTTCCCGACCAAGCCGATCATGCCAGGTGTCCTAATCCTTGAAGCCATGGCCCAAGCGACCGGTCTACTCGCGTTTCATTCTTATAATTCCCGTTCAGACAGCAAGAAGATGTATTACCTGGTAGGTGTGGATAAGGCCCGGTTTAAGCGGCCGGTGGAACCGGGAGATCAGTTGATTTTGACCGCTCGCTTGCAACGACGCATCAGGGGGATTTATAAGTTCGAAGCCAAGGCCCATGTTGGCGAGGATCTAGTATCGTCTGCTGAGTTTATGACCACAGAGATGGATGGAAGTAAATGATCGATCCTAGCGCGCGAATTCATCCCCGCGCGATATTAGCCACCGATGTCAAGGTTGGACCGTGGACTATAGTCGGCGATGGCGTCGAGATCGGCGCTGGCAGCCAAGTTGGGTCCCACTGCGTACTGGCGGGACCTACTCGCATCGGTTTGAATAATCGGATCTCACCTTTCTGCTCGATCGGCGAGGATCCACAAGATAAAAAGTTCGAACCAGGAACCCCAACGCGACTGGAAATTGGCAACGGCAACACGATCCGTGAGTACTGCAGCATTAATCGAGGTACACCTGGTGGGGGTGGAATTACGGCAATTGGCGACGACAACTGGATCATGGCTTATTGCCATGTCGCGCATGATTGTCGGGTCGGGAACCACACGATTTTTGCCAATAACGCGACACTCGCAGGTCATGTCGAAGTCGGTGACCACGCGATACTGGCGGGATTTGTGGGTGTGCATCAGTTCTGTCGGTTGGGTGAGAGCAGTTTTACTGCGATCTCTACCGTCATTGTTAAGGATGTTCCACCGTTCGTAATGGTAGAGGGAAACACCGCGCGGGCGCGTGCCATCAATCGTGAGGGTTTGCGTCGTCGCGGTTTTGATCCGGCGACTATTGATCTTGTAAAGCGGGCTTATCGGACTTTGTATCGGCAAGGTCTGACACTTGATAAGGCAATGGCCGAATTGTCGTTACTGGCTACGGAACATCAAGTAATCAGGACCATGGTTGATTTTATTGCCAAGAGCGAGCGCGGCATCGTACGGTGTCGGGTTAACTGATCGCTCCGATGGGCGCGGAGAATCACGCGCCGGTTGTTGTGACTTCGACTCCCTCTCGACCATTGCGCATTGGAATTGTGGCCGGCGAACCCTCCGGCGATCAATTGGGTGCTGATTTAATTACAGCTCTCCGCGCGCGTCATCCGCAGGTAATAATCGACGCCCTTGCCGGACCGCGCATGCGCGACGCGGGATGCATCGAGGTCGCCGCGATCGACGAGCTTTCAGTTATGGGGATAGTAGAAGTACTTAAGCACTACCCGAGACTTCGTCGGTTGCGTCAACGGATCACCGAATACTATTTGTCCTTTCCACCCGACGTTTTCGTCGGAATCGATGTTCCGGACTTTGTTTTATATGTGGAGTCGCGACTTAAGCGCGCGGGTATTCCAACACTGCATTACGTGTGCCCACAGGTGTGGGCGTGGCGACAAAGTCGGATCAGCGCGATCAAGCGCGCCACAGACTGCGTGTTGGCCCTATTTCCTTTCGAGATCCCGTTTCTAGCGCGGCACGGAGTCCAAGCCCGTTTTGTTGGACATCCGCTCGCGGATCGGATCCCGATGGAGATCGATCGCGAGTCGGCGCGGGCGCGCCTCGGAATTACCCCCGGGGGGCCATTAGTGGCGCTGATGCCGGGCAGTCGACGTCAAGAGCTCATTCGGCACCTGCCCTTATTCCTGGCGACCGCGGATCTCATCGCCCGCAAATATCCCGACGCGCTGTTTGTGATCGGTGTGATTAGCTCGAGTGCGGCCGCGGTGGTAACCGACTACCGTAAGCGCGTGCCTTCGACGACAAGAGTTGAAGTGGTGATTCAACGCTCCCGCGACACCTTGATGGCGGCGGATGTCGCGCTGTGTGTCTCAGGTACGATCACGCTTGAGGCGGCTTTAACAAAGACACCGCTGGTCGTAGCGTATCAGATGCCGCGCATCACCTTCGAGGTGCTAAGGCGACTGGTGAAAACGCGGTGGATTGCCTTACCGAATATCTTGGCCGAGCGTGAGCTTGTACCGGAGTTCATCCAATCGGCGGCAAGTCCCAGCAACTTGGCGCAGCGGATGTTGCGATGGTTGGCGGCGCAAGATGAGGTTCAAGCGTATCGCAGCGATTGCCGAGCGTTACATCAAACCTTGCGCAATGACGCCGGGGGCGCAGCGGCAACCGCGGTCCTTGATTATGCCCGCGCCCGGCGCGACAGTTCGGCTTAGATGCTGATTGCAGGTGTAGATGAAGCAGGGCGCGGCCCGCTCGCGGGACCAGTTGTCGCGGCGGCGGTAATTTTCGATCCGCGGCGTCCCATTTCGGGACTTAAAGACTCTAAAATGTTATCGGCGGTGCAGCGTGAGAGGCTCTATTCAGTCATTGTTCGTGACGCCTCGAGCTACTTTATTGCACTCGCAAGCGTCGAGGAAATCGACCGTTTAAACATCTACCATGCCACGCTACTGGCGATGCAACGAGCAGTAAACGGATTGAGTTTAAAACCAGACAAAGTGTTGATCGACGGAAACGTGTGTCCGAGTTTGCCCTATTTAGCTGAAGCGATCGTGAAAGGGGACGCGAAAGTGGCGGTTATAAGTGCAGCCTCAATTCTCGCCAAGGTCGCACGCGATCGAATGATGGATGCCCTCGATCTCGAATACCCCGACTATGGGTTCTCCCGACATCGCGGGTATCCGACCGCGGTGCATTTGCGGGCGCTACAGACGCATGGACTTTGCCCTGAACATCGACGCTCGTTTCGTCCCGTTGCCGAGGCGCAACGTCGATGAATGCAGTACGCCTTCGCCGATGTCTCGAATGAACACGAATTCATTCGTCCACCTTCATCTGCACACGGAATATTCGCTATCCGACGGTCTAATTCGGATTCCGGAGCTCATTGCGCAGACGAGAGATTCCGGCATGCCAGCGCTCGCGATCACAGATTTATCCAACACGTTTGCCGCGGTGAAGTTTTATCAAGAAGCGGAACGCGCGGGTGTCAAACCGATTTTAGGCGCCGAGGTTTGGGTTCATCAGCGTGACGAGGGCATCGAAAAATCTCGGCTAGTGCTTTTGTGCCAAGATCGCACGGGCTTCCGTCAGCTGTGCGGCTTGCTGACGCGCGGATATCGTGAGGGTCAGGTGCAAGGAGTGCCGCAACTAGCGTGGGAGTGGTTCACATCGGACACCACGCGATTAATCGCGCTTTCCGGCGGTTTATACGGCGAGCTCGGTACTTTGCTGAGCGAGGGGCAGCTCGAAAAAGCCCGGATTCGGGCGACGGTAATTTCCACGATTTTCCCTGACCGGTTCTATGTCGAAATTTCGCGCACTGGCCGGGCTGGCGAAGAACGCTACGTGAGCACGGCGATAGATCTCGCCGATGTACTGCATTTACCACTTGTAGCGACCAACGATGCTCGCTTCCTCGCGCCTACCGACTTTGAAGCGCATGAAGCACGCGTCTGCATACAGGAAGGGCGCACCCTTTCAGATCCCCGGCGTCCACGATCCTACACCGCGGAGCAATACCTTCGCAGCCCGACGGAAATGGTGGAACTGTTCGCGGATGTTCCCGACGCGCTAGCGAATACCATTGAAATTGCGCATCGCTGTAACCTGGTTCTGGAGTTTGGTGCGTACCATTTGCCGCACTTCCCGGTGCCGGAGGGCACCACCGTAGCTGCCCTGCTCGAAGACGAAACCCGCGCCGGCATGCAACGCCGATATGCGACGCACACGGGGAAGCGCGACTTTAAGCTTTATGCAGACCGCCTCGCGCATGAGCTTGGGGTCATTATCGAAATGGGCTTCGCAGGTTACTTCTTGATCGTTTCGGATTTTATTCAATGGGCAAAAAATTCCGGCATACCGGTCGGGCCCGGGCGCGGTTCGGGCGCGGGGTCGTTAGCCGCATACGCTCTTGGCATTACCGAGCTTGATCCTCTGGACTATGACCTGCTCTTCGAGCGTTTTCTGAATCCAGAACGGGTTTCGATGCCAGACTTCGATGTCGATTTTTGCATGGACCGCCGTGATGAGGTGATCGGCTACGTGAGCAATCGTTACGGTCGGGATAAAGTCTCTCAGATCATCACCTATGGGACGATGGCAGCGAAAGCAGTGTTGCGCGACGTAGGACGAGTTCTCGGTTTTCCCTATGGTTTTGTCGACCAGCTGGCCAAGCTAGTGCCCTTTGATCCGAATATGACCCTGGATCGGGCGCTGGAAGAGGAACCCCAACTAAAAGCTCGTTATAGGGAAGAAGATGACGTTCGCGCGATTTTGGATCTTGCCTTATCGCTGGAAGGGCTCGCGCGCAATGCGGGTAAACACGCGGGCGGAATAGTCATCGCGCCAGCGCCGCTAACTGACTTTATGCCGCTGTATTGCGAGCAAGGCAGCGAGGGCACAGTTACCCAGTTCGACATGAGCGATGTCGAAGCGGTAGGCCTGCTGAAATTCGATTTCCTCGGACTGCGAACCTTGACGATCATTGATTGGGCGATTCGCGACATCGATCTAATTCGCCGCGCGAGAGGTGAGTCTGCGCTAGAGATAGGTGCTTTGCCATTAGTTGACGACGCGACCTACAAACTGGTGCAACAAGCCCAGACGACCGCCGTGTTTCAGCTCGAATCTCGTGGCATGAAGGAGTTAATTAAGCGCTTAAAGCCAGATCGGTTCGAAGACCTTATCGCGTTAGTCGCGCTATTTCGGCCGGGGCCGCTGCAATCCGGTATGGTCGACGATTTCATTGATCGCAAACACGGCCGGGCCGTTGTCAAATACCCTCACCCGCAGCTTGAGGAAATTCTCAAGCCGACATACGGCGTGATCCTCTACCAAGAGCAAGTGATGCAAATTGCACAAGTGCTTGCGGGTTATACCCTGGGTTCGGCTGATCTGCTGCGCCGCGCGATGGGCAAGAAAAAGGCCGAGGAGATGGCGATGCAGCGCCAGACCTTCACTGACGGCGCTACCGAGCGTGGGATAGACCGCGAAGTCGCCGCCCAGATCTTCGATTTAATGGAGAAATTCGCGGGCTACGGTTTTAATAAGTCTCATTCCGCCGCCTATGCCTTGGTGGCGTACCAGACTGCTTGGCTCAAAACGCACTATCCAGCGGCATTTATGGCGGCGGTTCTGTCCGCCGACATGGACACGACCGACAAAGTGGTGCGGCTCATCGATGAATGCAGACAGCTTGGGGTCGAAGTACAACCGCCGGACATCAATGCGTGCGGCTATCGATTTACCGTCGCGAATGCCACCACAATCCGCTACGGTCTCGGCGCAGTCAAAGGAGTTGGTGAGGCCGCCGTCGTGGCCCTTGCCGAGGCCCGCGAGACGGGCTTGTACAGTGATTTATTCGATCTGTGCCGACGAAATGATTCACGCAAACTTAATCGACGGGTGCTCGAAGCCTTGATCAAGGCAGGCGCGTTGGATTCGCTCGGAGCGCGTCGCCGCGGCTTAATGACAATTTTGGAACAGGCAATGTTGGCGGCCGAGCAACAGGCCGCTGCCGCCGCTCGTGGGCAGTCTGATTTATTCGGCATAAGCGCCGACGAGCCTGCTTCGACTTTGGACTCTGCTGCTTGGAAACGGGCACAAGCGAGCGATGAATGGTCAAAACCGCAACTTTTGAATTGGGAAAAAGAAACGCTCGGACTATATTTAAGCGGGCATCCAATCGATCGATACCGAGGCGAGTTGGAAGGCCTAAACGTTTCTCGATTAGTTGATATGAAACCAGGGAAACGTCGAGCTGCTGGCTTAATACTCGCCCTGCGTTTTATCAAGGGACGACGCGGCCGAATGGCCATTCTAACGATCGACGACAACACCGCGAGAGTCGAGGTCACTGTTTACAATAAGGTGCTTGAGAGTTCGCTCGACAAACTGGCAGCCGATCGCTTGGTCGTGATTGAAGGCGATTGCGCAGTCGATGACTACAGTGGCGATCAAGCGCTCAATGCACAGGTCGTGTGGAGTCTGGACGATGCGCGACAACGCTACGCCAAAGCGGTTGTTATTCAACTCGATGGCGTTCTGAATGGTTTAGTAGGCAGCTTGCAAACTGCGTTAAAAGCGTACGGCCCAGGAACCTGCCCTGTGAGTATTGATTACCGAACCGCGTCCGCGCGCGCGCGCGTACGGCTGGCGGACGAATGGCGAGTGCCTGCGACGGAAGCACTGCTGGACCAATTACGCGCGCATGTTGGCGATGAGGCTGTCAGAATCGAATATTAAGCGCGCTGAAGCATCCAGCGCTTGGATCATGACTAGACGGTAGGACCCCGCTATGGCTGAGGCTGCAACTGAACCCACGACCTTGAATTACCAGTTCCTTGATTTCGAACAGCCTATCGCCGAGCTCGAAGCAAAGATCGAAGCACTGCGCAAAGTGGGTAACGACTCAGAGCTCAATATCTCCGAAGAGATTAATCGCCTGCAGGAGCGCTCGCGCGAACTTACCCGCCAAATTTTTGGTGCCTTGAGTCCGTGGCAGATCGCGAAGCTCGCGCGTCACGCGCAACGGCCGTACACCCTGGACTATGTGACTCGCTTGTTCGAGCAGATCGAGGAACTCCATGGTGACCGGCACTATTCGGATGATCCGGCGATTGTCTCCGGGGTTGCGCGTTTCAACGGCCGCGGTGTCGCGTTCATCGGTCACCAAAAGGGACGCAATACGAAAGAGAACTTGCTGCGGAACTTCGGGATGCCGAAGCCCGAAGGCTACCGTAAGGCCTTGCGCATCATGCAGCTAGCGGAGCGCTTCGGCTTACCGCTGCTGACATTTATCGATACGCCGGGTGCGTATCCCGGCATCGACGCCGAGGAGCGCGGACAAAGCGAAGCAATTGCTCGTAATTTGCTGGTCTTGGCGAATCTGCGGGTGCCGATTGTTACGACCGTGATCGGAGAGGGCGGTTCGGGTGGCGCACTCGCAATCGGCGTGGCTGACCGCGTCATCATGCTGCAGTACGCGACCTATGCAGTAATTTCTCCCGAGGGTTGCGCGTCGATCCTGTGGAAGAGCGCGGATAAAGCCGCGGATGCCGCGGAAGCCATGGGAATTACTTCCGAACGCCTGAAACAGCTCAAGCTGGTGGACACTCTCATCGAAGAGCCGCTCGGCGGCGCACACCGGAATTACGATGCGATTAGCGCAAAGGTTGGCACCGCAATCCAGGATGCTTTAGAAAAGCTTGTCGCGTTGGATACGGACACCTTGGTTCGACAACGGCATGATCGCTTGAACCGATTCGGCGAATTCACAGAACTATGAAAAAATTGGATTGTGGCCGAGAATAAGCAGGTCGCGGTAGAGCAAAAAATCGCGGCTACCAGCGCCGCCTTAGCCGCTACTTGTGTCGGCATCTCGCGCTGGACGGTAGCCTACAGCGGTGGCTGGGATTCAACTGCGTTGTTGGTGGCGTTAGCACGCACCCGCGGGCCGAGTTCACCAAACTTACGCGCGTTGCATGTCGATCACGGCCTACACGCGCATAGCCAGCAGTGGGCAGACCACTGTCATAAGCGCTGTCTTGCGCTCGGCATCGAATTCGAAATCCTGAAGCTCGTCTCGCCGCCGCCGCCAGGTGAAAGCGTGGAAGCCTGGGCGCGCGAACAGCGCTACGCGGCGCTGGCACGGCGAACTACTGCCCGCGATTTAATATTGACTGCGCATCACCGCGACGATCAGGCCGAGACCTTTCTGCTCAACGCATTGCGTGGTGCAGGCCCTGACGGTCTTCAGGGAATTGCAGCATTGCGCGTACTCGGTGAAGGCTGGCTTGGTCGACCCTGCCTGGACCTCTCTGGCACTGAGCTTCGTCAGTACTGTGCGGGAGTCGGGGTTAGCGGTGTTGATGACCCCGGCAATCAGGTGCTGAATTACGACCGAAATTTTCTACGACATCATGTTTTGCCCATCTTGTACAAGCGTTGGCCGAGCGCAGCAAGCACGCTAAGCCGTGTGGCGAGCCTGCAACGAGTTGCCGCGGAAAATCTCGCAGAGCGGGCGGGTTGCATCCTGTCGGCTACCCTGTATCGGACATCCGATCATCTTGACCTCGCGGTGTTCGCTCCGCTTTCGCCGGAGTGGCAAGCGCTGTGCCTGCGCCAATGGATTTTGAGCCGCGGGCACCGCGCGCCAAGCTCGGCGCAATTGGACGTGATGCTCAGGACGGTGCTTGGGTCGCGTCGAGACCGATTACCTGTAGTTGAATGGGGGCGTAGTGGCCTTCGCCGGCACCGTGGCTGTTTGTACTTGTATCAGGTCAGCCCGAAAGCACGAGCCTTTACGCCAATCACCTGGGATCTTGCTGGCGCATTGTCATTACCAGGGGGCTATCTGTCGGCGTCGCTCGTTGCGGGCTGCGGGATCCGCGTTGACTCACTTGAAAGTAACGAAGTTGTGGTACGTGCAAGGGTAGGCGGCGAGCGCTGTCGCCCGGTCGGAAGTGCTCACAGCCAAACCTTGAAGCGACTATTACAAACGCAGCAAATTCCCCCGTGGGAACGCGCGCAACTTCCGTTGATTTATGTGGGGGACACGCTTGCGGCCGTGGCTGATCTCTGGGTGTGCGCTGAGTACGCGGCAGGGGCGGATGAGCAGGGTTGGAAGCTACAATGGGCGCCCAGCAGTGAGTAACCGGCAGTCAGTGACCTTCAGCAGACAGCCACGAAGAGTAGCTAATATGTTCGTCGAGCGTTTTTCGCGTTAAGTCACAGGAATGAAAGCTTGCAAACGATGAACGATTCGACTGCCGCCCGTTTTGAATCGGCGAGTTGGGTGGTGTTTGGCGGCGGTCTCTTGCTGTTGCTTTACCTCCATTTATTGCCGGCCTTACTCGCTGGTCTCTTCGTATTCGCGCTCGTCAATGCGTTGGTGCGGCCGCTACGCATTCCTGCGCTAGGCCGGGGCGGACCGCGCTTACTGGCGGTGACGATTATCGCGGCGGTGTTGCTGGCACTGCTTACGACGGCTGGCTTGAGCCTCAGCTCATTTTTGCGCAATAGCGAGGAAAACGTCCCGGCGCTTATCCAACGTATGGCCGAGATCCTGGAGAATTCACGCGGAAGCCTTCCGCCCTGGGTGCTTGAAAACACACCCGCGGATGCCGAAGAGTTACGAATCGCGCTGGTCAACTGGCTGCGGGGCCACACCGACATGTTTCAAATGGCCGGCGCAGGGTTGGGACGTGGCCTGGCGCATGTGTTGATCGGGCTGGTCATTGGTGCGTTGCTGTCTCTCGAGACCGCGATCCCGGTGCGGAGTTTCGGACCATTAACCTCGGCTTTCGCGCATCGTGGGCTGCGGTTATCGCTGGCTTTCCGGCGGGTGGTCTTTGCTCAGATCTGGATCTCATCCATTAATACGGCGCTAACCGGGTTCTATCTCGCCGTGGTACTGCCACAGTTTGACGTCAACCTGCCCTTCACGAAAACCTTAATTGTGATTACGTTTGTCGCGGGACTGATACCGATTCTCGGTAACTTGATCTCGAATACGATGATTTTCACGGTGAGCTTGAGTCACTCGCTGATAATCGCGACCGGGTCGTTGTTGTATTTAATTGTTATCCACAAGCTCGAGTATTTTTTAAACGCACGGATAATCGGTGGGCACATCCGTGCCCGTGCGTGGGAACTATTAATCGCGATGCTGGTGATGGAGGCCGCGTTCGGAATCGCTGGACTAATCGCCGCTCCAATCTATTACGCTTATCTCAAGGATGAGCTCCGTAGTAGAGCCCTAATTTAGACTCAAACTACCCCTGGCAGCGCTAACGCTCAGGGAACAGCGGATCGGGCATGTCGTAGAAATCGAGGTTAAGCGCGTTATCGGCGTGGCCCAATGTCGCTGGGCCGGATTCAAACGGTGTATCGACCTGTTCCCCGAGTTGCGGTAAACCTTTGCGCAATTTAGTACCCGCCGCGATGAGTTTGACCTGCAATTCAGGGTGAAACGGCACGACAAAGGCGCGCGGCACCCGTGCCGAGCCGTCTAAATTTAAGTCTGTCACCCACAGATAAATATCACCTTTGGTCGAGCCGCTTTTGTCTGGTTCAACAATATGTAACCCCATGAGATTGAAACGCTCGGGCACGCTTCGCGCGGTTGGCCACCCTAAGAGATCGGGCAACGAGCGGTAGGTAATCTGAAAAAGACCAGCCACCCAGAGCAGCGCCGCGAGTTTTATCCACCACCTCCAACGAGTGCAGAACAACAGGTTTGCAAGCAGTAAGGCGATCACGATGTAGCCTGCAACGAAGGCCGCGACACTTGGCGTGCTCATAACATTAAACTCTCTCGCGCTTAATTCGGAGTGCCTTTGGCAGGCGGTAAGTTGACCATGGCGTCCTTGAATTTAAGCTTGACGCTTTTCTGACCCATGCGCGTCCAATCCAACGGCGCGCCTTTTGGCTCATCGTCCAGTTCGATTTCGCCTTCTTGCGGAATATTCTGCCGAAGCTTGCCTTGGGCTTCTTGAAAAACCGATTTGAACAAAGCCTTGAACGGCATGCGGTAGGCACGTGGCCGCGGATCGGCGCCGGGCGCGAGATCACCGGCCCAGAAGAACACGCTGCCGGCTTCGCCCGTTTGCTCGTCCGGATCCTGGATATACACCGCGATCAAGTTAAATCGACGGGGTACCTGGCGATCGGTCGGCCAACCGAGTATCCGCGGTAGCGCGAAATACACCAGCAGATAAGCCAAAGTCACGAGTACGATAGCGCCTGTTTTGGTCCGCGGAGACCACTTCGAATAAAGCCCCAAGCCGAGCAGAATGAGGGTAGTAACAACGAAGGCCGAGACAATTGCACCGTGTCCAAAATTCACTCGAGTTCCCCTAACTGCGCTTGAAGGCCTTGGCAACCAGGCTCTTCGAGATGTGATTGATGTTGGTGACTGTCCCGCCACTCAAGATCGTAAAACGGATCGCGGTTTTTTCGTCGTCTTTGCGTTCCAGGGTCAAGGTATCGTAGTACAGCACTTCCAGTTTTGGGTTTACTTTGTCGACACGCACAGTGACTGGGACAGGCTTGTTATCTTCAGTCGCGTAGTAATGGATATTGACGATGTACTCGCCAGTGATTACCCCGCGGATGGTGGTAACTTCCTGGTTCAGCGGGTTCTCGATTACCTTACCATTGATATTGAGTGTGTCGTTCAAATTACCTCGGTCATCGCGATCAAGATGAATAAGCCCGGCGGCCGCAGAGGAGAAATTGATCATATTTCCAGCCGGATCTTCGACATAGGTGTCGATGTCGTTCGGATTTTTATCCGGCCAGGTCACTGTAATGATGTATTCCGCTTTCGGATCGATGATGCCCTGCTTGGACACCGGATTCATAAACATTACCGCCAACACGAACAGGTAGGTGATCGCCTGAATAATCTTGAACAGGACCGCCGTAATCGGATCGAACGGCTGACGGTGACGACTACTGGCACGCGCAAAGGCAGACATGCAGGGGCCTTAATTCGACGACAACCGCGCAGGTAAGAGCACGTCCTTAGCGTAGACCGTCAGTTGGAGCAGACGCTCCAAGCCGCGATCAAGCAGATAGTAAGGAAGCGACAGGAGAATCCCGCCGACCAGGCTCGCCAACGTCGTGTAGAGCGCCGTACTCATGCCGAGGCTCATGTGCTTGAGAACCTTCTGCATGGTGGTTGCGTCCAACGCTCCCGTGTCGGCGACTGAACTCAACATCAAGATAAAACCCACGAGAGTGCCCAAGAACCCGATTTTTAACATCAGATCGATATAGAACCAACCGAACTCGTTCGCGCTGCGGATCTTTGAGCTAAACGCCTCGAGCAAATTCGAGTCGGCTAAGTTGTTATCCTTCGCCTGCCGCAGATGGTCATACTCGGCCACGAGATAATTCGTGATAAAGCTATGTGGTGCCTGATCGCCGTTGGCGAATTGGAGGCTACGCGAATTCATGCTCAGCGCGCCATTGTCGGTTTCGAGGCGGGCGACGACTCGCTCAGCCGCGACGAGTTCTGACGAGATCAGCTCTGTTCTAACATAGGTGTGGCCGAAGCCAACGAGGGTCATCGCGATGACGACGATGCAAATCTGACTGCGATCGGCGCTCAGCATTGCTTGCAGCAGTCCCTGATCGATCGATACCACCGAGCCGAATATCACGAGACTCACCAAGCATAACCAGATCAACAACAACAAGTGGGGAGGGCCCGCAACGCGCGTATCGAGGGGATTTAGCATGGGGGACGGAGGCCTTTAAGGTCATCGATAGTATACATGCCGGAGTTAATTACTCTTCCAGCACGTAGGTCAAAATTTCCCGCAACGAGATGTTCATCCGTTTAGCGAATGCAACTACCCGTGGATCGGCATGCGTTTCCGGTAGCAAGACTACGCTCACCACGGTTTTATCGGCGACCTCATGTACGGAGACGCGGCAGGGCATCATCGCCACATATCCTGGGTCGAGCAGTAACACTTCGTGCGCGTACTCGAGATTACAGAAATGTATGACTTCGACGTCGGGGAAGTCTTTGTAGCCGCGCTCGCGAAGGCCCTTGCCGATAGTATTGCGGCCGGTAATCCGAAAGTTGCGCTCGGTGATGGCAAAATTCAATTCCAGAATGACCTCGTCAAAGGTTTTTGAGGTCGTCCCGCGAACAACGAGATCGGTGTTGGTGCCAGGTTCGCTCGCCAACACAGTGAGCATCAACAGTACACCCGCCATCGCCCACACGCTGCGTAAACCACGCATTCTCATTCGCGGATCACCACCCGTGTTCCCACGTCGACATAGCTGCGCAATTCGTGAATCTCGCGGTTGGTCAATGCAATGCAGCCCTTAGTCCAATCCATATTCCGGTGAATTTTGAGTAACGACGGGGTTTCCTGGCCGATGCCGTGGATCCCGATCGCGCCGCCGAGCGGAGTGTTTTGGGGCGGCAACGCATCTTGACGCTGCGCGTCGACAATCTGATTGAACTCCTGGCGCGTAATGAGCAACCGCTGCAGACCAAAGAACCCGTCTTTCACGTTCGGGTAGTTGAGTCGAAAAAAAATGTCGAACGTGCTTTCTTCGTTGAACCCAGCGATGTAGTACACGCCTTCGGGCGTTTTATTGTCGCCCCTGATCTGCTTTTCACCGTGGCCGCCACGACCTACAGCGACCCTGTACTTTCGCGCAATCCGCGAGCCTTGACGCAACAACAGCTCGCGTGCGGATTTGTCTATTTCAAGGCTGTACTCGGCGGAGGGCAAAGAAATATGGTCCTCCATACCGTCCGCCCGACCAATGCCGGGAGCCGCGAGCGACGGGAGTAGCATCAGAAGGGCACGAGCGAATAGTGAAGTTTTTGAAAACGACATGCGAGAACAGTCTCGATTCACTAGCGTGTCCTGACCTCCATTGGTTGCACTGGCCCGTGTCCGTCTGGGCGGCGGAAGTATAGAGCGCCCAAACCGTTTGAACACCCATGCGTTAGCGAGCCATGGATGGTCATGATGTCGAAAGTTTAGACCTAGAAACGGGTTATCGTCGGTTGCGCCGATTTTTACCCTGGTGAACCAGGCTGGTAATCGCGAACACGAAAAAACAGAAGGGGCCCTGAGGCCCCTTCCATTTAAACGTTAGCGCAGTCGCTTAGCGGTTATTGATGTACATCGTGACTTCAAAACCAAAGCGAACGTCGCTGTAAGACGGAGTTTCCCAATTCATCGCGCTACCTCATTTGAACAGTGTGCCTGGCTAGGCCTGTGCAAAGCGTGTGCCGCAGTGGGACTCATGTCGGTATCGCCCTGTAACGCCGGGGACTGAAGGACTCGCCTGAAGACCACTCCCAAATGGCGTTTCATGCCTTGAACTTGAGTTAAGCCGTTGAATCCGAAGAGTCCCTGTGGAGTAATTCTGCAAGCCCAGCCGGCCCAAGTTCGTTGACTTAGGTCGAGTCGATAGAGGGTCGTACAAGCCGCGAGCCGGCATTGCACAGCCATCGGCAAGATTGCTCCTGCTAAGTCATGGCTGCTGTCAACCAACTCTTCGGCCCATATGAACCACCTCGGCGGATTGTGGGGCTTAGCGAGGGTTCTATAATGGCCACTATGCCCGCCGCCTCGCAGTCTCTTCGTCGACTTTTATTGGGACACGAACTCGCTTTCTTAGTGCTAGTGGCAGTGACGGGCGGCATGGGCGGGGCGTGGGCCTACTTCTGGCAACAGACCTCGACCGAGACCTTACGCCTTCATGCCGTGCGCGATGCGGCACAGGACATCCGGACGTTGTTGTTTCGTCAGATCCAGGAAGCGGCGATTTCTCGCATGCGCGCGGAGCCGTCAGACAAGCCGGCGTATATGCGCTACTACCAAGAGATTCAGACTCGTTTCAATACGCTTCGCCAGCGCTCCGACTCGCGGGGCGAAGATTATGCGATCCAGCATCTGCAGGAAGCCTACAGCCACCTACAGGCGGATCTCCAAACTGTACTCGCGGATTCATTTCTTCTGAATAGGATGGTTCGCAGCAAGTTACTTGATCCGAGTTTCGAGGCGCAACTCTTGCGGGGATTCGAATCGGCGTACGACACCTTCACCGGGTTAATTGAACAATCCCTCGCAATTCAGAACGCGCGAGTAAACCAATGGACCCGTTACGCCCCGTACCTCATGCCTTTGCCCTTGTTAATTGCGATTGGGTTGTTATTGGTGTCGCGAGGGAGTTTAACGCGCGGATTTGTGCGGCCCATCGACGGGATTATGCGCGGTACGCAACAAATCAGCGCCGGTGACTTTGACCTTCGCCTGCCACGCGCCGGCGTCACCGAAATCGCTGATCTCGCCAGTGGGATTAACCATATGGCGCAGGAACTCGCAGCCAAACGCGATGCGCTAGTCGAATCGGAACGCCAAGCGGCGTTAGGTGCGCTGGTGCCGGTGGTTGCGCATAACATTCGAAATCCGTTGGCCAGTATCAGGGCCAATGCGCAAATGCTCGAGTACGCCGACTCGCATGCCGAAACCCTCGAGACCGGACACGCCATTATCGAAGCGGTCGATCGCCTAGGCCGGTGGGTAAGTGCGCTCGTCTCCTACTTGCATCCTTTCCAACCGCGTCTGCAAACCCATCGTGCTGCTGAGTTGTGGGACGGCATCGTCGAACTCCTGAAACCGCGCATATTGGAGAAGGCGATTAATGTGATCCGCGTGCCGTGGCAGCAGGAGGTGCTGCTCGAGGTCGATCTAGATTTGATGGAGCAGGCAATCTACGGCTTGTTGTCGAACTCTGTTGAAGCATCACCACCAGGGACCGAACTTACCCTTGGTATCGAGCAACTTAGCAGTGGAACCGTCATGACTTTAGTCGACCAGGCTGGCGGCATCCCGTTTATTCCGAACCCCTCCGACTTAACCCCCGGACCGACGACTAAGCGATTCGGCACTGGCCTTGGGATCCCTATCGCGTTCAAGGTCTGCAATGCGCATGGCTGGTCGCTTGATTTTGAGGTCATCGATAAAACGGGCACCCGCGTTACTATTGTCGCCCCCTTAGCGATTCGCACCGCCGATGACTGATGCCCTCCTTGAGCCGCCCGCTCGGATCCTGATTATTGAAGACGAAGCATTGTTCGCGAAGGCAGTCGCGCGTCGCCTGACTAAGGCTGGGTACACCTGTGAAGCGATCACCACTCTCGCTGAGGGCGAGCGCGCATTAACCGCCAGCGAGCCCGATCTTTTGATCCTCGATATGCGGCTACCCGATGGCTCAGGCCTGGATTTTATCCAGCGCCTGCGAAGCGGTTTGGCGTTGCTTACACCGATTTTGGCGATGAGCGCCTACGGCGAAATCGAAGACGCAGTGACTGCGATGAAACTCGGCGCCGCGGATTATCTGAAGAAGCCGATTGATCTCGACGAGCTACTGCTCAACGTTCGTAAGATTTTGAGTAATCAACGTGTCTCGCAGCAGCTCGAATATTCGAAGGCGCGTGAAGCCGTAGTCAGTGAGGCGGCGGAAATCATTGGGAAGTCGCCGATTGCCACGACTCTACGGGCGCAGATCCTCCAAATGGCAACGGTGGCCGGATCCGCTGGGGGCGTGGCACCGACCGTGTTGATCGTGGGCGAAACCGGAACAGGGAAAGATCTCGCGGCGCGAATGCTGCACCAACAGTCTTCGCGCGCCGCGCATCCGTTCGTCCATGTCGACTGCGCCGCGCTACCGAAGGATTTGATCGAGGCAGAGCTGTTCGGGCATGTCAGAGGTGCCTTTACCAGCGCGGTGGGGGAGCGCACAGGGTTGATCGAAGCCGCGGAACATGGCGTTTTATTTTTGGATGAGATCGGCGAGTTACCGCTTGAGTTACAAGCAAAGCTGTTGGCCGTACTTGAGCGCCGTTCGCTACGCCGAGTCGGCAGCAGCCAGGAACGTCGGATCGATGCCTGGTTTATCGCGGCCACGAACCGCAACGTAGAGAAGATGGTCACCGAGGGCACATTGCGTTCAGATCTGTATTTCCGTTTGAATGTCTTAAGCCTGTACTTGGCACCGTTACGCGAACGTGGCGCCGATATCGTGATGTTGGCTGAGCACTGCGGACGGCAATTAGCGCGGCGCTACGGCTTCCCGGCCTTCGAACTTGGACCGCAAGCGCGGGCGGCCCTCTTGGGCTACCACTGGCCGGGCAATATTCGCGAATTGCGCCACGTCATTGAACGCGCGCTGCTGCTATCGAGTGGAGTCGTCGATTCAGCGGATTCGTTAATGCTCCCGAGCGCCAAGGCTGCGGTTGCGCAGACCGCCAGCGGCGGGGATCTATTCGATTTGACCTTGGACCAAGCAGAGAAAACGCTCATCGAGCATGCCTTGCGTCGGACCGGGGAGAACGTCTCCGAAGCCGCCCGTCAACTTGGAATTACGCGAATGACGATGCGTTATCGGATGAAGCAGCACGGCCTTTAAGATAGATAAAGGTTTTGGGCGGCGCCGCATTAATGGAGCTTCAGGCGCGGCTTGGCAGAGCGAGTCAGAATGTTTGCCAAGGTCATCAACGCAGTCCGGATGACACCCTGAACCGTGATTTGATGCAGCTTATACAACGACAGGTACGCAAGACGCGCGAACCACCCCTCAATGCCGATTGCACCGGCCTGGCGCCCAAATAAATTCCCCATCAAATTGCCGACCGTGTTGTGCACGCTTAGGTTGATAAGCGAGCCGAAGTCGCGGTAGCGGAACACGAGGCCAGAATCGCGTCCGAAGGAACGATTCGCCAGGATTCGCGCGAGTAGCTTCGCCTGTTGGTGCGCGGCTTGGGCGCGTGGTGGTACTGACGCCGTGCCGTCGTGCATTGGGCAAGCGGCGCAGTCGCCGAACGCGTAGATATTCTCATCGACTGTTGTTTGCAATGTGGCGCGCACGACCAACTGGCCGGCCCGGTTCACTTCGAGGCCATCGAGCTTCGCTAAGACGTCCGAGCCTTTGATCCCGGCGGCCCAGACTTTAATCTCGGCCGGAATAGTTTTGCCGCTTTTGGTATGTAAGCCAGTGGCCGTTGCCGCAGTGATGACTTCGCCGGTGTGAACGGTGATGCTTAATGACTCCAAGGCACGTTGGGCGGCGCGCGCAATCTCCGGGCTCAGGCCGGGCAAAATGCGGGCCGAGGCGTCAATCAGATGAATACGGATATCGCGTTCGGGGTTGATCCGATCCAGGCCGTAGCGAATTAGTGCGCGCACCGCGTGGTGTAGTTCGGCGGCCAGCTCAACGCCGGTCGCGCCAGCCCCGGCAATCGCGACATGGAGTTGACCTTCGCGTAGGGGCGCCGCTTGGGCATTGGCGGCGTAACACGCGTGTAGCAATCGCAGATGAAAGCTATCCGCCTGCGCGCGTGAATCCAGGAACCAGCAATGCTCGGCCACGCCCTGGATCTGGAAGTCGTTGGTTACGCTGCCAATCGCGACGACAAGGCAGTCGTAGGGCAACTCGCGCCGGGGCAGATATTCCTGTCCGTCGTCATCCACTGTTGCCGCGATGGCAAGCACTTTACGCGTGCGATCGAGTGCTGCCAGCCGCCCTAAGTGGAATTGAAAATGATGCCAGTGCGCGTGGGCGAGATAACCCAGTTCGTCTTCATTCGAGTTCAAGGTACCTGCGGCGACTTCGTGCAGCAGTGGCTTCCACAGGTGCGCTGGGTTCTGATCGATCAGGGTAAGGGTTACTCCGGGGCGGCGACCGAGGCGCTTGCCGAGACGAGTGATAAGTTCCAATCCGCCCGCACCACCGCCGGCTACTACAATTCGAAACGACCCCGAAGATTTGGCGTTGAGCATCTCGGAACTCCAGCAATCGGCCGGTACGAATGATGCGGTCCGCTTGTCGGTGTACTATAGGCCTAAGATAATAATTCCGGCTAATTTCCCTCACCACTGAAGATTGCATCGCTATGACAGATCCTCAAACCATTCTGGAATTGGAAGCCGCGACCTTTCGCAAACTTCGTGACTTTCTGCGAGAGCACACCGAAGTCCAAAATATCGATTTGATGAACCTTGCGGGCTTCTGTCGCAATTGTTTGGCCAAGTGGTATCGCGCCGAAGCCGAAGCGCTAGGCGCTACCTTGGATTACGAAGAAGCACGCGAGTTGATCTACGGCATGCCATATGCGCAATGGCGCGAGCAGTATCAGCGCGAATCGACCCCCTCGCAGCAAGCGGCTTTTGACCATCGCCCGGGTCCTAAGGTGCCGGGCTGATCGATCGCGGTTTTGATGCGCGCTTATTTATCCGCCAGGACCCATACGCCGTCCCACTGCGCCGGTGGCGGTGACTCACGAAAATCGAGGACCCGCGCGCGTAGCAATTGACTCGGTTGGTCGAGCGGCGCCGCCACGAGCGCGTCCTCAAGCCGCGCCAAGGCGGTGTTCCAATCACGCATGCGATAGGCACGCAGTGCCGCGGCATAGTGCGCGATAGCCCCCGCGGTTCCAGGGGGTAGCGCATTAGTCTCGTCGCCAAGCAATTCGAAAATAGGCACTGGCGCTAATTTCCCCTTGACCCGCACCGAGTCGATTTCGCGCAAGCCGTAGTGACTTCGCAGAACGTTGACGGTCGATCCACTGAGGAGAATATAGGTCCCAAAGTAGCGGTTCGCCGATTCGAGGCGGGCGGTCAAATTCACACCGTCGCCGATCACGGTGTAATCCATGCGGCGGGTCGAGCCAATATTTCCAGCGATCGCCTCGTCGGTATTGATCCCAATCCGAACAGCGAGCTCCGGAAGGCCGGCGGCCTCTCGACCCTGGTTGAAGGCCGTCAATGCGCGTTGCATGTCGAGGGCGCAACTAACCGCATTGTCCGCGTCTCTCTCGGATCCGAAAGGTGCGCCAAACACCGCCATGATCGCGTCACCGATGTACTTGTCCAGGGTGCCACCGTGTTTAAAGATTACTTCGACCATTTCGGTGGAATAGGCATTGAGCAGCGCGACCGTTTCGACAGCGCCGAGTTATTCGGTCAAGGTCGTAAAGTTCGCGATGTCAGCAAACAGCACAGTCACCATCTGAGCGCGACCACCCAGTACCGCGTCGCGTTGGGCAAGAACCTGCTCCGCCACTTCGCGAGTCATGTATCTGGCCATCGCGCTCCGCACGCGTTTTTCGTTGGTAATGTCTTCGAAGACTAGCGCGTAACCGTGAAGTTCGTTGTGGGGGTCGAGCAGAGGACTGACGTTCAGGTTAACCGAGGTTATATTCTTCTTGGCGTCAATAATGACTCCGTCAACGGTCAAATCCGATGTTTGAGTGCGTATCACTTTGCGCAAAGACCGGCGTACCCAATTATTTGCCTGGCGGAACACGCGTTGCGCTTCTGCGCCAAGTACCCGCTCGGGTGTCACGCCGAGCAAACGCGCGGCGACATCGTTTATCCGCACCACGTTTAAGGCGCTATCCAAGGTCACGACGCCGTCGGTCAATTGGCGCAACGTTTTCGCCACGCGACGAAGTCAATTTCTATATCAGCTACATGGAATCCGCGCGCGCGACGACGCCGATCGAATCGTCGTGCAATGAAGGGGTGTTCGAAGTCGCGCGTCAATTCTCGCTGGAGGACGGCGACGATCCCAACGAGGTTGATTTCGAGTGTCGCCTGCCGAACGCCTTTCTCGCCGATCCACCGTTGGCGCAAGTTGTCGCGAGAAGTATCGAAGCGGGGGTTCGAGGTGAGTTAGGGAACACTGATTATCGGCTTGGTGTCTTCCGTACGCAGAACAATGACGACATTATTTTTCAATCTACTGGGCGCTCGACCGGTCTGTTTGCGAATGTCGACGAGACCCGGCGCGAAGGAGTGGAACTCGGGCTGGCCGGATCGACGTTCGGGATAGAGTGGTTCACCGCCTATAGCTGTATCTCTGCGACGTTTGAAAGTCGCTTCGAAGTGCTTACCCCGAATCATCCAGCCGCCAGTGCGCGGGGAACCCTGCAGGTCGAACCAGGCAATCGGGTACCGGGGATCCCACGTCATCAACTCAAGGTGGGTGGTGACTACGATTTTGACGCTGGCTTCAGCCTCGGGCTTGAAGTTCTGTACAACTCCGATCGGTTATTGCGCGGCGACGAGGCGAACCTCCTGGAGACGATCGCCGGCTATGCGTTGGTTAATCTGCGCGCGAGGTATTCGGTCAATGAGACGCTTGAGGTGTTTGGGCGAGTGACAAATTTGTTTAACACCGAGTATGAGAACTTTGGACTGTTGGGCGAGGATCCAGCGGAAGTTCTCCCCGGACTGAGCGATGATTCACCCGTGTTTCTCGGGGCTGGCCCGCCGCTCGCCGGATGGGTGGGGGTGCGGTTGCGGTACTGAAAGTCGCTATTCGCGAATGACGATCCCCCAGGGCATCTTGCCAACAGCAATTGTCGCGACCACATCTCTAGCGTGTGTATCAATCACGGAGACTTGGTCGCTCGCGCCATCGGTGGTGTACAGGCGGGAGCCATCCTGGTTTAACGCCAGGCCCCAGACGCGATTGCCGACCGGAATCTCGTCGACGATCTCCAGGGTTTTCTCGTCGAGCACGAAAACCCGATTGGCGCGACCACCTGCGACGAACAGCTGTTTGCCATCGCGGCTGGGCAGAATATCCTTTGGCTTGGCCTTGTTATCGGCTAGCGGCATGCGCCCGATTATCTTGCCGCTGGCGACGTCGACTTTCTTCACTTCGCCGCTGATCTCCGAGGTCGCATAAGCGACTTTCCCGTCGGCGCTGAAACTAGCTGCCCGAGGCCGCGCGCCAACCAGAATATTCGCGACGATCGAATGTTCTGGAATGGCAATCACATGCAGCATGTTGGTCGACTCGCTGGTTACGATCGCACGGCTCCCGTCCGGAGAGATTGCGACGCCTTCGGGTTCGATTCCGACTTTTATCTCGGCGATTAACTCGCCAGACTTCGGGTCGTACACCGAAGCTTTGGCATCCTCTTCTTTCGAGATGTAGAGATTCCCGTTCGGATGAACGGCGAAAGTCTCGGGGTCATTCCCGCTCTGAAAGGTACGAATTACCGCCAAGCTTTCAGAATCGATCACCGCAATCGCGTTGTCGCCGCTGATCGCGACATAAATCTCGCTACCATCGGGGCTTACGCCGATTCCGCGCGGTCGCTTGCCAACGGCGATCGTAGTGGTGACCTGGTTGGTCGCGGCGTCGATGACCGATACGCTGTCGCCCCCCTCGTTAGTAACGAAGATTCGCGGTGCGGCGTAGGCAAGATTGGTGCATACCCAGAATCCGGCTGCAACGACAAATTTGTACCCAGGTCCTAGTCGATTCATAGCACGCTCACTTAGCACAGACGGTGGAAATTAAACTGTCGAGATCCTCTACGTCGGCAATCCCGCGCACCGGCGCTTCACCAATGAGTTTCTCACCAACCACCAGCAACAAGGGTTGGCGCAACTGACCAGTGTCGGCAAAACTCAGATCCATGCCCTTTTGCCCATCGAACGCCAGATTTTCCCGGATCGCCGCGAGCAGGGTGGCGCCGTCGCCAGTTTGGCTGCGCGCGATCATGTCAGACAGGAGCTTAACCGCGGCCCAACCGGACCACGCGTCGTCGTTCATTGTGAACCCATACTTCTGTTCAAACCGCTTGTTCAGTTGCGTGGCCGCATATTTCTCGAAGGCAGGGTGCCAAGCCCTGGCCGTTACCTCGCTCGCTTCCGGATTGGCCTGCTGCCACTGCCCGATTGCCTTCGACCGCATCTCGTCGCTCGCCATGACATGCAACAGATTTGGGTGGCAGTCGGCGCGTAGATCGTCAGCGGTCTGGCTGACATTGAATACCGGCTGCGAGGGGAACCGCTCCGCCAGTCGCAGCAAAATCTCGGGTGCCGCGGCAACCACGAACGCAGTGAAGTTCGACGTCGCCTCAAGGTTGGGCTCGAGCACCGCGAGTGAATAGCGCTGTCCAAGGAATTCGCCTTGGACCTTCGCCTCGTCGAGGCCCAGCAGTGCACCGTGGTGCGCCGCACTATCGGGCGCGCCGACAAAAGCGATCCGGATGTCTAACGGTTGACCGAGCGCGGAGAATGCCAACATCGGCAGCGCAAGGACGAGGAGTTGGCACGCGGATTTAACATGCTGGCGATAACACATGAGCGTGGCCCCTCCCGATTAAAAATTTAGTGTACTGAGGTCTGTCCTGCCATCGTAACGAAGTTCGACTCCTTTCCGGTAAAAAAACCAGGTCGAGCAATTTCTGTACACGTGCACGCCGTTCGAATGGACTGGTTTTTTACAACCAATCTCGTTAGTCTGAAGGCACAATTCGACAGAGCACACGCTCGCTAACCTCAGGGGAGATCTCCGATGCATAAAGCCTTGCAACTAGAACCTGAAAAGTGCACAGGATGCTTGCAGTGCGAAATGGCCTGCTCGTATGAGAACGAGAGCGTCTTTAATCCGAGCAAGTCCCGCATTAAGGTGTTTACCTTCCACGACGAAGGGCGGTTCGCGCCTTACACCTGCTCGCAGTGTTCAGAGGCTTGGTGTCTGCATGCTTGCCCGGTTGAGGCCATCGTCATCAATCAGAAAACCGGGGCCAAGGAAGTTATCGAAGATATATGTGTCGGTTGTAAGGTCTGTACGATTGCGTGCCCGTTCGGCACCGTCAATTACAACTCCGACAGCGGCAAAGTCATTAAATGCGACCTGTGTGGTGGTGAACCGGCGTGCGCCGAAGCCTGTCCTACTGGGGCCATCACCTATGTGGATGCGGATCACACGGGCTTGGCGCGCATGAAAGCGCACGCCAGCCAGTCGATCCCGAAATAACTTTCAAGGAGCGCTTGCCGTGGCTTGGACCAAAAAAATCCTACGGGTAAATCTAACCGACGGCACGTGTAAAGCCGAACCGCTGAACATGGATTGGGCGTTGAAATACCTGGGGCAGCGCGGACTCGCGTCCAAGTACCTGGCGGAAGAAATCAATCCGAAAATCGACGCGCTCTCGCCAGCGAACAAGCTGATTATGGCGACCGGCCCGCTGACCGGGACAATGGCGGCGACCGGTGGGCGCTACTCGGTAATCACTAAAAGCCCCTTAACCGGCACGATTGCCTGTTCAAACTCGGGCGGCTTCATTGGCAATGAGATCAAGAACGCTGGCTTCGACATGATTATCTTCGAAGGCCGGTCGCCAACACCGGTCTATCTGTATCTCGAAAACGACAGCGCCGAATTACTCTCCGCCACCGCGCTGTGGGGCAAGTCCGTGTGGGAAACGGATGAACTACTGCACACCATGCATCAGGATCCCCTGTTACGCATTGCCTGCGTCGGCCGATCAGCGGAGCAGGGTTGCCTATATGCGGGCGTGGTCAACGATTTGCACCGAGCCGCGGGACGGTCAGGGGTCGGTACGGTGATGGCGTCGAAGAACCTGAAAGCTGTCGCAGTACGTGGCACCAAGGGGGTCGGCAACATCCGCGATGCCAAGCAATTCATGAAAGCAACGCAAACCGCAAAGCGAGTGCTTGCGGGGAATCCGGTCACCGGAGAAGGGCTGCCCAAAATGGGCACCCAGGTGCTGATGAACGTGATCAACGAGGTCGGTGCGATGCCGACTCGCAATATGCGCGAAGTCCAGTTCGAAGGCGCGAACCGCATTTCCGCCGAGGCGATGCACATTCCGCGCGAGAGCGATGGTAAGCCGAATTTAACGACGAACGCGGCGTGCTTTGGCTGCACGATTGCTTGTGGCCGAATTTCGACGATCGATCCCAAGCACTACACTATCGTCAATAAGCCGGAGTATATGGGCGCGAACGGCGGGCTCGAATTCGAAGCAGCATGGGCGCTTGGGTCCGATACTGGCGTTGATGATCTGGACGCATTGACCTACGCCAATTTCATTTGCAACGAAGATGGTTTCGATCCGATCTCATTCGGTTCTACCGTCGCGGCCGCGATGGAGATGTACGAGATTGGTGCGTTGACCAAGGCCGACACTGGCGGCATTGAAATGAAATTTGGCTCGGCTGAAGCGCTCACTCGCGCCGCGGAGTTAGTCGCCAAAGGTGAAGGCTTCGGTCGTGAACTTGCGCTTGGCTCCAAACGGCTTTGCGAAAAGTACGGGCACCCGGAATTGTCGATGACGGTTAAGGGTCAGGAGTTCCCGGCCTATGATCCCCGCGGCATTCAGGGCATGGGGCTCACTTACGCGACGTCGAATCGTGGTGCGTGTCACCTGCGCAGCTACACGGTTTCGTCAGAGATCCTCGGCGTTCCGATTAAAACCGATCCGCTGGAAACCGACGGTAAACCCGAGTTGGTCAAGGCCTTTCAAGACGCGACCGCCGCAGTGGATTCGACCGGCCTGTGTGTGTTTACTACGTTTGCTTGGACCCTCGAAGACATCGCCCCGCAAGTGGACGCGGCCTGCGATGGCGGCTGGAGTTCAGAGTCAATGATGGAAGCGGGCGAGCGTATCTGGAACCTGGAACGCCAGTTCAATTTAGATGCGGGCTTGACGAAGGCTGACGACACCCTACCCAAGCGACTACTCAAGGATGCCGCCAAGACTGGTCCGGCCAAGGGCCGGGTAAATGATCTGCACAAGATGCTGCCGCATTACTACGAGATCCGGGGCTGGACCACCGACGGTGTTCCAACCGCCGCTACCATGAACCGCCTCGGCGTGTAGGAGACTCGCGATGAATCATTTGATCATTGGTGCAGGGCCAGCTGGGGTGGTTGCCGCGGAAGCACTGCGTAAGTTGCGGCCATCTGACCCAATCACCTTGCTTGGTGACGAACCCGAATCGCCATACTCACGCATGGCGCTTCCGTACTTTTTGATTAAGCAGATCAAGGAAGAGGGCACTCACCTTCGCAAGCAGCCAGATCACTTCAGCAAGCAGAACATCAAAGTGGTTCGCGATAGCGTGGCGAGTATCGATCGCGCAGCCAAACAGGCGAAACTGAAAAGCGGTGGGTCGGCTAGCTACGACAAATTATTGCTCGCGACCGGCTCGCATCCAATTGCGCCACCGATCCCAGGCATGGATTTGCCCGGCATCTTCAATTGCTGGACCTTGGCCGATAGCCGCAGTATCGCGTCACGCGCTAAACCAGGCGCGAAAGTACTGCTGATGGGTGCGGGCTTCATCGGGTGCATCATCCTCGAAGCTTTGGCGCAAAGCGGCGCGGATTTAACCGTGGTCGAGATGGCGGATCGCATGGTGCCCCGCATGATGAACGACACAGCGGGTAACTTGATCAAGGCCTGGTGCGAAAAGCAGGGCGTGACAGTGCATACATCGACGCGCGTGACTGCCATTCGTAAGGGTACCGCGCATGCATTGGCCGCCGAATTAAGCACTGGCAAAGTCGTCGATGCGGACATGATTGTTTCGGCCACTGGCGTGCGCTCCAACATTGATTTTCTAAATGGCAGCGGCATTCAAACTGATCAAGGGATCTTGGTGAATCGCCAAATGCAAACGAACGATCCGGACATTTTTGCCGCGGGTGATGTTGCTCAGGGCCGTGATTTCTCCACGGGTGAGTACTCGGTACAAGCCATCCAACCCACCGCCGCCGAACACGGCCAGCTGGCCGCACGGAATATGGCAGGCCTGCAAGGCGCAATTCATCGCGGCAGCGTCAACATGAACGTGCTGGATACCCTTGGGCTGATCTCGAGTTCTTTTGGCCTGTGGATGGGCAAGCCAGGTGGTGATTCTGCGGAGCTTCTGAACCGCGATCGGTTCAAATATATGAACCTACAATTCGAGGATGACATCCTCGTAGGCGCGACCAGTCTCGGCATGACCCAACACATCGGCGTTGTGCGAGGCCTGATCCAGACCAAGACGCGGCTCGGGAAGTGGAAGCAGAAGTTGATCGAAGATCCGACCCGGCTGATGGAAGCCTACCTTATGAGCACCCAAGCCGTGGGTTTCAATGCAGGTATCCTCAAATAGGGTTCGAAACCAATTCGTGGGCGGACTGTTGCCGTTCGACACCTAATCTTTAGGACAGCAGGGGCTGGTACCCCACCCCGCGAAACGGTCGGTTCCAGGTCTAGTCCCCGCCCTACGGCACCGAAGGGCGCTGTGACCGGAGCGCATAAATGACCCTGACTGGCTCGGCCCTCCAACTATGAAACTCCACCTCAAACTATACGCAACGCTCGCCGAGTACCTTCCGCCAGGTGCCGTGTCAAACGTCGCCGAGATAGACATTCCGGAATCTACTACTCCGTATCAAGTCTTGGATCTTCATCGAGTACCGCGTGCACGCGCGCACCTAGTGCTGGTGAACGGCGTCTATATTCCGCCGACGCGCCGTGATGAAGCCTTACTCAAGGACGGCGATGCCTTGGCGATCTGGCCGCCTGTGGCGGGTGGATAAACTTCGCGGGTCATAAGGCTAGGTGAGCAACCGCGCCCAAGTCTGTGCCGAGCCTGCCTCCACCGTGATTTCGTTTACACGTGAATATGGGCTGAGCCACGCTGACTTACACCGAATTTTGCCGCGGTTCGAGGGCGCAAGCATTGTCGATTCTCTAAACAGCTATGCCTTGACGTTCTGTGGAGGTCGCGACATTGTGCTAGTCCTTGGACCTGAGCAGGAGCGCCGCTTAGGCCGTATGCGCATCCCTTACGTCCAATTACAGTTCGCTTTCCACGGGTGGGAGCAATCGGGCGTCGATGCCTTTATGGGACGATTCGACCGTATGTTCCACAAAGGCGGGGGCTAAACACAGATGGCCGCAGGGGAATTCTTCGACGGTGTTGTTCTCGCGCCACGTAATTAGCCGTGGGCGCGAAGTTTGTCGTATAAATGTGGTCAAACAGCTTGCATGGCGCGCGCGTATCGTCTAATGTTCGCTACGTTCACACTTGCAAGTGACAAAGATTTCAAACGTCTCTTTAGCTGCAACGGTTCAGGTCTGGTCGTTGGGGGAAGGCCTGGAAACAAATAGTTAGAGAGAAAGCTTAAGCTTTAAGAATCCTTGAGTTAGGAGGAAGTAATGGCGACACAATCCAAAAAGACAAAGTTAGCGGCTGCGGTGGCCACTGCGGTAGTTAGCCTAGGTCTGAGCGCAGCTGCGAATGCCGTAGTTGTGGTTGGTGGCGATAATGGGTGGGAAGTCAGTTTCGACGGCAACGTCAATGCGTTCTGGGTACAGAGCGACAATGATGCTGGTTGGAATGCGCTAGGGTTTGGCACCCCTTCGGATGAACCGGGCGCGTCTGCCGCCGAGGACATTTCGCGCGTCACATCGGGCTTCTTGCCTGCTTTCTTCAGTTTTAACGTGAAAAGCCCGACAATAAATGGCATGACGGGCTCCGCGCGATTCAGTTTTGCGCCGACGATTCAGAATTCCACGAACAAGACGGAAGTGTACGCTGGAGGCGGTCTCGGAAATGCCGGCAACGGTGGTATTCAAGGTTCCTCGATCGATACTCGTGAAGTGCTCGTCAATCTAGATGGCGGGTTCGGCACCTTTAGTTACGGTCGCACACTGTCGATTTACGGTCGCCAAGCGATTCTGAAAGACATGACACTCTTCGGTGTCGGTGTCGCGAACCAGGACGGTGCTGGGGTTACTGCTGGCCGCATTGGTCGTGGTTACACCTATCCGAATTTCAATGCACGCTTCTCGTACAAAACGCCAAACCTGGGCGGCCTGCAAGGCGAGATTGGTCTCTATGATCCGTCTGTCGAACAAACCCTTGGTGGGACAGGCCTCCTCGACCAAACCGACACACCGCGTTTCGAAGGCGAAGTCAGCTATACCGCAGCTCTGAGCGGCGGCAGCATTCAAGGCTGGATCGACGGCTTGTGGCAGGACATCGAAAGCACGCTACCTGGCGCGGCGGACAACGTCACGGTACAAGGTTGGGGCGTCGGAGCCGAAGCGAAATTCATGGGCTTCGGTTTAACCGGTTATTTCTATGACGGTAAGGGTCTCGGCCGATCCTTGCAGTTTCTCGGCGGTACAAGATGTAACGACGGTGCCGGCAACCTTGCAAATGGCCAAGAATGCCAGGCGGCTGACAACGACGGTTTCTACGTCCAAGGCACATACAACTTCACTGGCAAGACTAAAGTCGGCGCGAGCTACGGTGAGTCGAACCAGGACGGCTTTGGGTTGGGTAACACATTTGCATCGATAGCTGATGGATTAACGGCAACTGGTGATGTCGAACTCAACATGTGGACAGTTGGCGTTTATCACGACGTTAGCTCGTGGCTTAAAGTCATCGCCGAATACAGCAAAGCCGAAAACGATTATGGCAGCGTTGGCGGAGTCGGTGGCGGAAACAGCGAATCCAACACCTTCAGCATCGGCAGTTTCTTCTTCTGGTAAACCAGTCGTAGACAGCGAAAGCTCAAAAGGCGCATCCGTTCTGGATGCGCCTTTTTTTATGGCCCAAAGAGGCTCAATTTGCGGCCGTCGACCACTCACCTTCAGCGCCTCTCGTTACGGTGACATTCAGTCATAACAACTAGAATTACGTACAGCACTCGGAAGTCTCGGGAGCGAAGCCAAAACCAAAGCATCAGCTATACTCCGCGCGTCGATTAAACCCACACCTCAACCGCAAAAAACTCTATGACTTCGTTACGTCGCGACAATCGATCTTTCGTCAGTGCAGCGATGTTCTGCGCGAGTATTCTGCTTTCACCAGTTGCGACCGCGCTAGATCTCCTGCCAGATTTCTTTAGCAAACCGGAAATCTCGAAAAATATTTGGAAAGAACAAGAGCAGTATGTGGCGCTGTCCACCCAGGGCAAGCGCGGTGAGGCGTTTCCGCCCAACGCGCACCCAGCAACCTTGGAAGTTGAAGATATTCGTGATGCTCTGCAGTCACTCGAAGTCTGGAGTGAAGGTGGGTTCTTCCGAAATGAGGAATCCCATCCGGTGTTTGCTTCGGGACAAGCAGAAGTTCTCGGGCGTTATGTCGCGGAAGCGCTGTTAAAGGCAAAATCCACGGAAGACATCATTTTTACAGTGCGCGGCTATGGAAAATTGGCGCTCGATACCCTGAAAGAGCGAGAGTGGAGCAGCGGACGAATCTTTTATGCTGATGGCAAGTTGAACATCATTATTGGAACTTACCGTCTTAAGAAAGACCGCGGCATTAAAAATGCCGAGGCGGCGCACGGCGTAATCGACAACTACGCAGATCTTTATTTTGATCCCGGTAACCGCTTAAAGAATACGGGCAAGATGGAAGGTCGCATTGTGACGACCGAAGGCGTTTCGATTCCAACGGCCGCGGAAGGTGGGCGTTCAGACTGGGTGGCCATAAACGTTCCCATCGCCGCACAAGCGTATCGCGAAGCGCTTATCCCCGAAGAGCAGAAAAAGACCACCGAGAAGGTCAAGCAGGAATCCGCCAAACTGACCCTGGAACGTCGCCAGATGCGAGAAGAGATGGCGCGTTTGCGACAGCAAATTAAAGAACTGGGTAGCGGCGAGGCCGGTGCCCAAACAAAATCGCTTGAAGAGCGCTTAGCCACCCTGCAGGCTTTGCGCGCCAAAAATTTAATCACCGACGAAGAGTATCAGCGGCGACGCGACGAAATTCTGCAGGATATTTAGCACTCATTGATTCATGCGATCGCTGTACCCCGCCACCGCACCGCGCCGGGCCGAATGGCTGGAGGTTGGCGACGGCCACTCGATTTATTTCGAAGAAGCTGGAAACCCAGAGGGGATTCCGATCGTATTCCTCCATGGCGGCCCGGGTTCGGGTTGTAAGCCTAGCCATCGACAATTCTTCGAACCTACTCGTTACCGTAGCTTTTTATTCGACCAGCGTGGGTGCGGTCGCTCGAAGCCGTTTGGGTCTACTCAGCATAATTCTACGCAAGCGCTGATCTCGGATTTGGAAGCGCTTCGACGTTGGGCAGGTGTCGAGGCCTGGGCTCTGTTTGGCGGTTCGTGGGGTGCGGCGCTGGCGCTCGCCTATGCGCAATTCCATCCTGATCGAGTGCTTGCGATGGTACTTCGAGGAACATTTCTTGCTCGCAAACGCGATCTCGATTGGTTTATGCAGGTGGGCGCGGCGCGCCTCCTGCCAAAAGCCTGGGCAGATTTCGTTGCTTCGACTCGCGAGATAGGGCAATCGATTTCAGCGCTGCACGACGCAGTGTTCGGAAGTGATTCGACTGTCGCGGAATCGGCAGCTCGCGCCTGGGCTAAATGGTCTAACGAAGTTGTCATGTACGCCTTTGATAATGCGCCCGGTGATGCTCCCGAACCACTGGACCATTTATTGGGGAAGACCCGGATTGAGCTTCATTACGCAATCAATGGTTACTTCCTCGCAGACAACGAACTACTGACGAACGCGCACAAGTTGCCTCGCGTACCGATTCACGTGATCCATGGTCAACGCGATCTAACCTGCGCCCCGGAAGCCGGGTGGGCTATTCATCAAGCCGTGCCCGGCTCGACGTTCGAAATTCTACGTACTGCGGGTCATCTTTCCGGAGAAGCACCCGTGCAGGACGCGCTGCTGCGCGCCGCCGATGCCATGGCTGAGCGTCTTGAAGCACGCTAAAGTTGCCAGAGCCGCGATGACGATCTTTGAACGGCTACAGGATCTAACGCAGTGCCCGATCTTGATGGGGGTGTTAAACGCTACTCCCGATAGTTTTTCAGACGGTGGGCGGTATACAGAAGTTGCGGTCGCGGTGGAGCGGGTGAGGCGAATGATCCAAGAAGGCGCATCGATCATCGATATCGGTGGTGAATCGTCACAACCCGGCGCGTCGCCAATCAGCGACGCGGAACAAATCGAACGCGTGATGCCACTCCTGCGGACGCTGCAAGGAACTTGCCAGGGCGACGTCATGCTCAGCATCGATACTCGTTCGCCAATGGTGGCGCGCGCGGCACTTAGCGCAGGCGTGTCGCTGGTCAATGACATTTCAGCGGGTGACAGTCCAGGGATGTACGAGGTAGTCGCCGAACACGACGCAGGAATGGTATTGATGCACATGCAAGGCACCCCGGTGACGATGCAACTCGCCCCGCAGTACGACGACGTCGTGACTGAAGTGCTCGACACGCTCGGCAAGCATGCCGCCGCGGCAGCGGCGCGTGGTGTGGCGCGTGAGCGCATTCTGCTCGATCCCGGTATCGGTTTTGGTAAAACCAAGGCGCACAATTTAGCGCTGCTCGCCGCACTGCCACGTTTTGTCGCGTTGCCTTATCCGATACTGCTCGGTACGAGCCGCAAACGCTTCATGGGGTCAATTTGCCGCGAAACGGTGTTTACAGATCTAGTAGGTGCTACCTGTGCGACGACTGCATTAGGCGTACAGGCAGGTGTCCGCGTGTTTCGAGTGCACGACGTGAAGGCGAATCGCCAAGCGCTGGAAGTCGCGTGGGCAATTCAACACTCAGCCACTTAAGGACGCTGGAATACCGGGTAAGTCTGGTTCGGTCGCTATTCGCGTTTATGCCGATGCCAACTCTTTAGAATTCCGCATATTTCGAAACACCAGCGGCTTCGTATCTCGGCTCGAGAGTGGTTTCATCGTCATCGCATCAACTTGCGCCACGAGCTCCGCGTGATATGCAGACTTGTCACACACTGGATCGGCGTTCGTCGCATCCCCTGTCAACATATAAGCCTGACACCGGCAGCCACCGAAATCCTTGGTCTTCTCGGGACAACTGCGGCAGGGCTCCTGCATCCAATTGTCGCCGCGATAGAAATTGAAGGTCGGCGATTGGTTCCAGATCCAGTCCACGCTGTGGGTACGGACATTTGGAAATGTCATTCCCGGTAATTGCCGGGCGGCATGGCATGGCAGCGCGGAGCCGTCGGGCGAGATCGTCAAAAAGATCGATCCCCAGCCATTCATGCAGGCCTTCGGTCGCGTCTCATAATAGTCCGGCACGACGTAAAGGATGCGCATGCGGCCTTTCATCCGCTCCTGGTATTCATGAGCAATTCGCTCGGCGCGCGCCAGCTGTTCGCGCGTCGGCAGCAGTTGCGCTTCGTTAAGCTTCGACCAACCGTAATACTGGGTGCTGGCAAGTTCGACATAGTCGGCTTGCAAATCGATCGTCATCTTGATGATGTCTTCAATCTGGTCGATGTTCTGACGGTGAATGACGATGTTGAGTACCATCGGGTACTCATACTTCTTGACCAGCCGCGCCATATCGTACTTGTGTTGGAACGAGTCGCTGCCACCGAGATAATTATTAAGCTCCTCGTTACTGGCTTGAAAGCTGATCTGTATGTGATCGAGACCGGCTTCCTTGAAGGCCGCAATTCGCGCCTCGTCCATCCCAACTCCGGAGGTGATGAGGTTGGTGTAGTAACCAAGCTTGCGGCCTTCCGCGATCAGGATTTCGAGGTCCTGGCGGACTAAAGGCTCGCCCCCGGAAAAGCCAAGTTGCGCGGCGCCCATTTTGCGAGCTTCGCGCAACACGCGTAGCCAGCCTTCGGTATCGAGCTCCTCTTTATATTTCGCAATATCTAGAGGATTCGAGCAGTACGGGCATTGCAGCGGGCAGCGGTAGGTGAGTTCTGCCAACAACCACAAGGGCTTACTTTGATTCGGAACGGAGCCAACCATTGCCATATGCGGTCTCCAGAAATTTATGGACATCTGCTTCGAGTGGAACTCCTGGAAATTGTGCCTTGAGTTCGTCGATGAGGGTACTGATGGATTTTTTGCCATCGATTCGTTTTAGGATTTCGCCAGCGCTGCCGCCCAACTTGACCATCCCTTCCGGATAAAGGAGCACGTGGCAATTCTGAGCTTCTTCCCATTGTAGGCGGAACATCGGTGCGATCCGGGGAATCAACGTGGGGGGAAGTTCGTCACTCATGGGGAGTATTACAACTATAAAACGGTGGTTTCTTTTCGATGTATGCCATCCACATCGCATCCAACATCGTCCATAGGATGTTCAATTTGAACTGCAAGATGTTGAGTGCGTATTCCTGGTCGGCGCGTGAGCGAAAATGATCGAGGGTAACCTGCACGCCGTGCTCTACATCTCGGCGCGCTTCGCTCAGGCGCTTACGAAAGTAGCGATACCCTTGGATCTCGATCCACGGATAAATCTCCGGCCAGTTGTCGAGCCGCTTCTGATGAATAGTTGGCGCGAAGAGTTCCGTGAGGGACGAACACGCGGCTTCTTCGAAGCTAGCCGCGCGTGCAAAGTTAATGTAGGCATCCACGGCGAAACGAACACCGGGCAAAACATGTTGCTCGCTTTCGACTTCCTCACGCGACAAACCGACCGCGTCCGCGAGCTGCAACCAAGCCTCGATCCCGCCTTCGTCACCGTCCGTCCCATCGTGATCGAGAATGCGTTGGATCCACAGTCGACGCGCATCGCGGTCGCGGCAATTGGCGAGCACCGCGGCGTCCTTGAGCGGGATAGCTTGTTGATAGTAAAACCGGTTCGCGACCCACCCGCGAACGGCTTCGCGCGACACTCCGACGCCATTCATGGCGACGTGAAAAGGATGATGTATATGGTAGTAGTGCTCTTTGGCGCGCAAGCGATGCTCGAACTCGGTTCGAGACCAGGGTTCGGTTGTGGTGACGCGAGGGCGGGGAACTGCGAGTTGAACCACAATCGTATTTATCTGCTGCGGCGAGCGGGGAGGAGCGGTGCAATGGGCATAAAGCCCTGGGACCGCGAACGGCCCCGGGCCGGCATCCGTCAGACGACGATCAACGGTTGTTGATGTACATCGTGACTTCGAAGCCAAAACGTACATCGTTGTACGAAGGGGTTTCCCAAGACATGATTGACTCTCCCGAAGGTGAACCGCCGATGCGCTTGAGGCGCATCCCCCACACTGCGACAATCCCGAGAGATCGCGCCGCATTCGCGGCAGACACGCAGCATCCATGCCAGGCCGATTCGAAACCGAGAAACCGTCAAGACTCTAATGATGATCAACAAGTTAGTGATGGTGAGCTCTCACACTTCGTCAGCGCAGTCGATGCGATACGCGGGCAACTGGTTTCTATGACTGCGTACCATGGCTGATATGAACCAGCGCGATCTTAGAAAGGGACAGGCATGATTCGAGAAGCAGTGATCACGACCATTGCGGCCAATGGTGCCGCGCACATCACGCCGCTCGGCTACCGCCTGAATGGTGAATACGTAGTGCTGGCACCTTTCGTGCCCTCGCAAACCCTTGAGAACCTCCGTGAGCGTCGCGTCGCCGTGCTGAATTTCACGGATGAGGTGCGAATTATTGCGGGTGCCCTGACCGGACGTCGGGCCTGGCCGACGACGCCCGCCACCCAGGTGGATTGTCCGCGTTTAGCGGATCCATTGGCGCACTGGGAGCTGGAAGTGGAATCCGTTCGCGAACTCCTCGAACGCCCCGAGTTTTTATGCCGGATCGTGGCGAGGGCGAATCACCGTCCATTCCTTGGATTTAATCGCGCTCAGGCAGCAGTCGTTGAACTCGCGATCCTCGTCTCGCGCCTGGATTGGTTAGAGGTCGAGAAGGTGCAGGGCGAAATACGCTACTTGCAGATTGCGATCGATAAGACTGCGGGACCTGAAGAGCGTGAAGCCTGGAATTGGCTCGTGGCGGCGATCATCGCGCATCCACGACATGCTTCAAGTAACCTTAGCGCGCTTTGAAATACTCTGTATGACAGCCCTTCTCGCCAGCGTTCGAACCCTTCGTGAAGCCAGCATCGCAGTGGACGCGGGCTGCGATTGGCTGGACCTGAAGGAACCTCGGACCGGCGCACTCGGTGCTCTCCCGAGGGCCTGCATTGCAAGAATTGTCGCCCGCTTTCACGGACAACTGCCGATTAGTGCCACGATTGGCGACTGCTGGGACCGACCGAAATTAATTCCGGCGCGAGTCGCGGCGCTAACCTCCACTGGCGTCGATTATCTAAAGGTGGGGTTGTTTGTCGATCAGATCAGCACCGAACTCGAATGCGCCTTGCGGGCCGCGATTGCGATTATGCCCCGGCTGATCGCCGTGTGTTTCGTTGAAGCCGTTCCGCGACCGCGAGACGTTGCTCGCCTCGCCACGTTCGGCTTCGTCGGGGTGATGCTGGATACCGCGGATAAAGTCGGTGGCGCGCTCCCGACTCGGGTGCCGGCCACGGCTCTCCAACAATTCGTGGGAGCCGCGCGGGAACATCGTTTGTTAGTCGGCCTCGCCGGTAGCTTGCGGACCCGTGATGTCGCAGAATTGTTGCCACTGGGCGCTGATTATCTCGGTTTCCGGGGCGCCCTCTGCCAAGGCCAGCTGCGCACCGCAGCGCTCGCGCCCGAGGCAATCCGGACCATTCGACGTCTGCTGGCCCCAACGCCCGCGGCACACACCACCAACGAGGAGAGCAACCATGGCATGGCGCGAACGCAAATCTGAAAAGGTCTACACCGAGGCTGAAGTGGAAGCCAAGCTCCAAGAAATCCTGCCGAAATGGAGTTTGAAAGAAGGCTGGATTCGACGTAGCTACAAAACTTCTGGCTGGAAGGGCACCTTGATGGTGGTCAATATCATCGGGCATCTCGCCGAAGCAGCTTGGCATCATCCGGATCTGAATGTGTCGTACGCGTTTGTTACGGTGAAACTACAAAACCATGCAGCGAAAGGGATCACCGACAAGGACTTCGAACTCGCGACG
>SHZM01000051.1 GCA_009692265.1 Gammaproteobacteria bacterium | reverse complement strand
GCCTGCAACTGGGCCGGCGTCACTAATTGTTTGTCGTTCATATCGATCACCATGCCTCGCATCATGACCGAACCCAGCTACCCCTTCAGACTCATACTCCGTTGGATTCACGCCCTTTGTTCAGACTCATACCCCATTGGACAAGGCTCGCCCTGTGCCGCGACGACATTTCAACGTACCATGCGGCGACCATGCAGCAGCGATCGCCCGTGCCTGTATTCGCATGAATACCACCACGCCAGAACACCTGATTTTTATTACCGGACGCTTAGCGGAGCGCCCGCTTGCCCGGATCCTGGCTGAAATCAATTCGTTGCCTTTTAGTTACGAAATCCGGGTGCTCGGTGTGACCGTCGCGGCGCTATTGACCACTGACATGATCGCGCGGCGTCTAGGCGAGATCGGGAATGCCACGCGCGTGATCGTGCCCGGCCGCTGCCGTGGGGCGCTCGAAGGGCTTAGTGCGCAATTTTCCATCCCGTTTGAACGTGGCCCCGAGGAGCTTAAAGACCTGCCGCAATTTTTTGGCGCACAGCGTCGTGTACGAGATTTAACCGAGCACGCGTGCCTAATCTTCGCGGAGATCGTCGATGCCCCACACTTGGAGATCGAGGGGATCCTGCAACGCGCAGCACGTTATCGCGCCGACGGCGCGGACGTGATTGACCTAGGCTGCCTACCTGACATCCCCTACCCGCACCTGGCGGAATCTGTCCAAGCATTGAAACACGCTGGCTATCAGGTGAGCGTTGATTCGCTCGAAACCGAGGACCTTCGCACTGGCGGGCGCGCCGGCGCGGATTATCTATTCAGTTTGAGCGAGGACAGCTTATGGCTTGCCGAAGAAGCGAGCGCGATCCCAGTTTTGATCGGGCGCGATCCACGCGATCTCGATTCGCTCGCACGTGCCATCGATACCTTGATTGCGTGGGGTAAACCTTTCTACGCCGATCCGATCCTGGACCCAATCCACCACGGCTTCACCGCCTCGGTGCTGCGCTATCAACAACTGCGCGAACGATATCCTGGCATCGATATCCTGATGGGGATCGGCAACCTCACTGAATTGACCCACAGCGATACCTTAGGGGTGAACACGTTATTGCTTGGCATCATGTCGGAGCTGCGGATCGGCGCGCTGCTGACCACCGAAGTCAGCGGTCATTGTCGAACGGTGGTGCGTGAACTCGAACTTGGGCGCCGGGTGTTGTTCGCAGCGCGCGAAGAGGGCATACCTCCACGCCATGTGGATGAGGGATTGCTTGCGCTACACGAGCGCAAACCATATCCGTATACCGCGGGCGAGATCGCCGAGTTCGCGGAGGCGGTGAAGGACAAGAACTTTCGGATCCAGGTTGCTGACGACGGCATACACATCTACAACGGAGAAGGATGCCATGTCGGGGTTGATCCTTACGAGTTATTTCCCCATCTCAATGTCGCGGGCGATGGCGCGCACGCGTTCTACTTAGGGTTGGAACTCGCGCGGGCGCAGATAGCACTGCAGCTGGGCAAACGTTATCAGCAGGACGAGGAGTTGACGTGGGGCGTCGTGCGCCCGCGTACGCTGACGGACAAACTGCATTTCGCTGTCGAGCGAAGCACACTGAAAGCGCGTAAAGCCGCTCGGCGTGGGCCTGGAAAATGACTGTAAATCCCCCCGCCACTTCGCGGCGACCTCCTTTTTCAAACGGGGGTGAAGTGCGAGGGAGGTTTTTAGCGCGTCTGGACTATGGCGGCTAGAGCTTGGAAGGTTTCTTCAGGTCGTTCTTCTAGCATCCCGTGGCCACAGTCCTTCAATAATGTGAGTTCGGCTTGGCGAAAATTCGGCAGGAAGGCTCGCGCACCCTTCAGCGGAGTCATACGATCCCGATCGCCGAGAATTAAATGCACCCCATCGTGCACACTGGCGGCGGCCGCGACTCCGCCGGTGTAGGTATGACACGCGTTGAGATCGGTGAATAAGACATCGGGCGCCGCGCGTTCAACGATGCGTTGGATCGGCGTAATGATGCCCATGCCCGGCAGCGCATTGCCGCCGATTTGCGCGAGATGATCGTGGCCCCAAATCATCAACATCTCGATCGCGGCGTGTTCATTCTTGCGCGCCGCCTCGAGCAGCGGAGGTCCCACTTGCATCGGATAACTAAAACCAAGCAATGCAAGCTTGCTCACCCGCGCGCTGCTCGCGGCTTGCAAGGCGACGAGCGACCCCATGCTGTGCCCGGCGAGCACCGCCTGTTCAATTTGCATCTTCTCCAATACAACAAGCACCCACGCCGCCATTGCTTCGATCGACGGCAACGGGTCTCCAGGCGAGCGTCCATGGCCAGGGAGATCGAGCGCCACGACGTTATGACCATGGCGCGCGAAATAGCGCGTAAACAAGGTCCACACCGTGTGATCCATGCCCGCGCCGTGAATGAACACGAGGGTTGGCTTGGCCGGGTCAAAGGCGATCCCGCCGTCGGCATAGAACACGCGATGTTGCTTGACGTTTACGAACATGGGCAAAGTCTCACTGTTGCGAGCGATACAGGGCACGGGTTAAGTCATCGATTAAATCGCGCGGGTCTTCCAACCCGATCGACAGTCGGACCAGCCCTTCCGGGATCCCGGCGTTGCACAGGGCCTCGGGATCGAGGCGCGCATGGGTGGTACTCGGCGGGTGGATCACCAGCGACTTCGCGTCACCAACATTCGCCAAATGCGAAAACAATTGCAGCGCTTCAATAAACTTGCGCCCTGCTTCACGACCACCTTTTAGTTCAAAACTGAACACCGCGCCGCAGCCGCGCGGTAACAATGTCCGCGCCAGCACATGGTCTTCATGATCTGGGAGACCCGGATAGGTCACGCGCTCGACGGCCGGCTGCTCCACCAGAAACTGCACGATTTTTTCGGCATTCTCCACATGGCGTTGCATACGCAGCGGCAAAGTCTCCAAGCCTTGCAACAATTGAAACGCAATCATCGGGCTCAAGACGCCGCCGAAGTCGCGCAGGCCTTCGAGCCGCGCCCGCATGATGTAGGCGGAAGGTCCGAATTCTTCGGTGAAATCGATCCCGTGCAAGCCGGGATCAGGCTCGGTCATTCGCGGGAAGCGACCGGACCCTTCCCAGTCGAACCGCCCGGCGTCGACGACACAACCGCCGATCGCGACCCCATGCCCGCCGATGAACTTCGTCAGTGAATGCACGATGATGTCCGCGCCGAAGTCGAACGGCTTTAGTAACACGGGTGTGGTCAATGTTGCATCGATTACCAGCGGGATCCCAGCTGCATGCGCAACGCCTGCAACCGCCGGAATATCGAGTACTTCGCAGCGCGGATTACCGATCGTCTCGGCATAGATCAATTTAGTGTTCGGCTGGATCGCCGCCGCAAACTCGGCAGGTTTACGCGGATCGACCAAGGTGGTTGAAATCCCGAAGCGCGGCAGGGTGTAAGCAAACAGGTTATGGGTGCCGCCGTAGAGTGCGCGCGACGAGACGATGTGCGCGCCCGCTTCGACCAAGGTCATGATCGCCAGGTGAATCGCGGCCATGCCGCTGGCAGTCGCAACGGCACCGACGCCTCCTTCGAGGGCTGCGATCCGCTCTTCGAGAACCGCCACCGTCGGGTTAGCGATCCGCGAATAAATATAGCCGGCACGCCCCGAGGTGAATAAGCCCGCTGCTTGCGCGGTGTCCTGAAACACGAACGAGGTGGTCTGATAGATCGGCGCAGCGCGACTACCGGTAACCGAGTCAGGGCGCTGACCTGCGTGTAGCGCAAGCGTATCGAAACCAAGAAAGCGCGGGCCACTCATAGGCTCATTCCTCAAATGCGGTGCGGGCATGGTAATCGATCGCACAGTATCTGCTCTATCCAGGTTCAACCGCAAAAATTTTGGCGCGCACGGTTCTACGATATGCACGCGGCGCGACTAGCAACGTCCGCTCGAAGAGTCGCGCGAAATGGCCTTGGTCGAGATATCCCACCCGATACGCAATTTCGGCAAGGGTTAAATTAGTCGACTCTAAAAGTGCCTTCGCGGCTTTAATCCGCTGCTGCTGTAAATAGGCGAGCGGCGAGCTGCCAGTCGCTTCTCGAAAGCGTCGGTCCAGGCTGCGCGGGCTGAGGTCGAATTCGCGCGCCAGCGCTTGCATGCGCAATGGCTCTTGCAGCCGTCGCTGCATTGTTAGTTGCACTTCCACGATTAATTCATCCGCATGCTGCAGATCGTCGCCATCCAGAAAACGAGTCTTTTCGAACGGGCGCCGGATTTCGTGCGAAAAATTACGCTCCACATGGGTCGCAATCGCGCGCCCGAAGAATCGTTCGATCAGGTGCACGGTGACATCGGCCATGGCGTTCACGCTGCCCGCACAGAACAGCGAACCAGCCTGCGTAATGAAGTACTGGCGTTTAAGTTGAACGCGCGGATAGTCACGCGCGAACTGCTCGAAGTAATGCCAATGGGTGGTCGCCGACTTACCGTCGAGCAGTCCGGCTTCAGCCAGAAAGCAGCAGCCGGTACCCACCGCCGCGATGAGCGCACCTGCTTCGTACTGGGACTGCAGCCACCGGGTAAGGGGCTGCGAACGCGCCAGCACGGGGCGCGGGTTTCGCCACAGGGCCGGAAGATAAATGACTTCGTAGCGCAGATCATGAGCGAACTCCGCGGAAGGGACCAAGTCGATGCCGGCCTGGGTGCTTACGGACTTCCCAGGATGCGCCATAACGCTATCAACCTCGAAGGCGAAGTGCAGACCTCGACCCTGGGCGGTACTCGCAGCCGCCCGCCACATCTCCATCGGCAACATCGCACTCGCGGCCAACATGCGGTCGGCCAACACCATTGCTAATCGCATCTTCAGCTCCTTACTGACGAACCCTAACCGATTTGGCGTATATGGCGAAAGACTTGGCGTATATGCCGGCATTTTTAACGCGCCAAAGTCCTAGAATGGCTCTATCAATTTGGGACACCCACCATTCAATGATCCGACTACCTGTCATCATCGGTTTCGGCGGCATCGGGGCAGCCGGTCGGTCCTCTTCCCACCATGCCTATCGCCGCACGGTGCTCGATAACCTCACTCCCAGCGATCGGGCGCATACCTTGCGCGCGCTGGCCGCCATGATGGGTCTGGTGCGCTACCAAGACGGTGGCTACGTAACCACCGACGGCACCGCCATCGAGCCGCGGGAGATTGCCCCAAGATTCGAATCCACTCTGCGCGGCCACACGCTTATTCGCCGCCTGGAGCCGCAGTACTTCGATGGCGACCAAATGTCGTCTCAGCTCAATTTTGAGATCCAGCCAGGGTCGCAACCGGTCGTCTTCGCGACCAACACGGACGAATTGCCTAATCCCCTCCCGTCGGGGTGGCGCATCGTTGCCAAAGGTAATGGGCTCACTCACATTGAGTTAACCAGCCCCACCGAGTTCCGGATCGAAACCCACCGCAAGATCGCCGTGCAATCGGCAGGCCAATTACCGACGGGCTTTGATCCCACTAAGCTTTACCCTTCACGCTTTCATCCGCGCGGCCTCGTAATGACCATCATCGCGGCGTCCGACGCCGTCAAATCGGTCGGGATCGACTGGGCTACGTTGACCAGCAAATTACGGCCGGATGAAATTTCGGTCTACGCCTCCAGTGCAATGGCGCAGCTTGATCAACACGGCACCGGCGGCATGCTACAAGCACGGTTACGCGGTGGCCGGGTGAGCTCGAAACAATTACCGCTCGGCTTGAATACGATGCCCGCCGATTTCGTCAACGCTTATGTGCTCGGCAGTGTCGGCTGCACCGGTGCGATCGCCGGCGCTTGCGCCAGCTTCCTGTATAACTTGCGCTTGGGGGTGGAAGACATTCAATCCGGGCGTCGGCGTTTGGTGGTTGTCGGCAATGCAGAGGCACCGCTCGTGCCGGAAGTCATCGAGGGATACCACGCGATGGGTGCGCTGGCGACCGACGAGCAACTGTGCAAGCTCGACGGCGTCACTGTCCCCGATTATCGCCGTGCGAGTCGACCCTTCGGCGAGAACTGCGGCTTTGTGCTGGGGGAATCGGCCCAATATTTCGTGTTGTGCGACGATCAACTCGCGCTCGAACTCGGAGCCGCCGTCCACGGCGCGGTGCCCGAGGTATTCGTGAATGCCGATGGCTTCAAGAAGTCTATCTCCTCACCTGGCCCAGGCAATTACATCACTCTGGCCAAAGCGGTCGCGGCGATGTGCAGCATGCTCGGCGATGAGACCGTGAGGCTGCGAAGTTTTGTCCAAGCGCACGGCTCAAGCACGCCCCAAAACCGAGTCACCGAATCCCGGATCTTCGATCAAGTCGCGCGCGCCTTCGGAATCGAGGCTTGGCCCGTAACAGCTGTGAAAGCCTTCCTGGGACACTCGCTTGCTCCGGCCAGCGCCGATCAATTGGTTAGTAGCCTCGGTATTTTTCATTACGAGATTTTGCCGGGGATTAAAACCACGCCCGCAGTCGCCTCCGACGTGTTTCAAGACCGACTCCACATCGCACTCCAAGACCTTGATCTGAAGGGTCGCGCAGAGGTTGCGTTTCTCAACTCGAAAGGCTTTGGTGGCAATAACGCGACGGGCGCGATTCTCTCACCCCGCCTTGCCGAGCGAATGCTCGCCAAGCGTTACGGCGCCAGCGCCTTTGCCGACTATCAACACCGTCGCGAAGCGACCATCGCTCAGGCCAGCGCCTACGACGAGGAATGTTGCCGTGGCCCAATGCAACCGATCTACCGTTTCGGCGACGCGTTGATCGACGAAACACAGATCGAGATCAACCGCGACTCGCTCCGCTTACCGGGGATCGCCAACGCCGTCGATCTAAACCTCCCGAACCGCTATCAGGATATGACGTGAGGCCGCGCCATGACTGAACATGCGCGCGGCGACGCCGATCATTGCTTCGTCTGCGGTCCAGACAACCCGCACGGTTTAAAAATAGTATTCACTCTCATGGACGGTATCTGCCGAGGACGATTCACCCCCGCGCGGCACCACGCCGGTTTTGACCATATCACCCATGGTGGCATCGTCTTCAGTGTGCTCGATGACGCGATGGGCAACTGGTTATTCCTACAGGGCGCGCGCGGGTTTACCGCAAAATGTGAAATCCGCTACCGCGCGCCGTTGCCGGTCGAGATACCGATCGATATCGAATGCACGCTTAACCTACGCAAGCGACGCCTCGTCGTTCTCGACTCGTCCGCGCGCCGCGTGGACGATCAATCCCTCGTTGCGGAAGCGCAGGCCAGCTTCATGGTGGATGACTTCGGCAAACTCGGTTCCTAGTCGATGCAAGACGATTTATCCTCGGACTCTGAACCTGACCTCCCGACCAAGCGCTGCAGTGTGTGCGGCAGTGAATTCCTGTGTGGTGCCGATCTTGATCACTGCTGGTGTCAGGCGCTGCCTGCCCTCGACGCCACCCAGATTGAGATCGGGCTCGATTGCCGTTGTCCGAGTTGTCTCGCGGCAACTCTCGATGATCCCGCGTGACTTTCGAGCGCTTCAAAACCATCCGCTTCCAGCACTGCGATCCGGCGGGAATTATTTTCTATCCACAGTACTTCGTGTTATTCCACGAGGTGATAGAAGATTGGTTTACCGAAGGGCTCGCTACTCCGTACGGAGACTACATTCGAATACAACGCTTGGGCGTGCCCGCCGTCAAAGCCACCGACGCTTTCATGACACAAGCGTTTTTGGGCGAACGCCTGCGCTGTAATCTCAGCTGTACTCGCCTGGGCTCCAGCTCCTTGGAGTATCAGGTCGATGCCTGGCATGGTGAAGAACTTCGGGCCCGCGGTCATGCCACCGTCGTGCAGATGTCATTGGACTCCCGCCGTTCGGTGCCGTTCGCACCCGCGCTACGCGCGCGAATTGGACAGTTCCTCACGGCGGAGAAAAGCACCTCGATTGAGTGACTTCTTCACACGCGGTTCCTTTAATGTGTGCTGCGACCTGAATCTCACGAAAGCTTGCAATCCGGCACCCCCACTCGCCTGCCGGCTCCGCTACACTGCATGCATCCAACTTGCCTAAGTTGCAGATACCCACGTTACGGCGGAGATAGCGATAGCCAGCCTCACACCCCGGGAACAGCTACTGCTCGAACTGATTAACCGCGCCCGGCTCGATCCCAATGCCGAAGCGGCGCGGTTTGGAATTGGGTTGAATGAAGGGATAGCGGCAGACTCAATTATCAGCAATGCCGCCAAACAGGTCTTAGCGCCCAACGGATTACTCCTGGACTCTGCTCGCGCACACAGCGCCTGGATGCTCGCGACCGACACCTTTTCGCATACCGGAGTGAACGGGACTTCGCCGCATCAGCGGATGGTCAACGCCGGATACGTGTTCGGTGCTCCTGCCTGGGGTTCCGGCGAGAACATCGCGATCGTTGGCTCGTCCGGGTCCCTTAATCTGACCGATAGCGTGGTTCAGATGCACGAGAATTTATTTCTCAGTCCCGGTCACCGTGAAAATATTCTCGACCCCGCTTTCCGCGAAGTGGGGACTGGTGTGGCCAGCGGGAATTTCGACTTCCAGGGGAATTCCGGTGTCCTGAATGCGGTGGACGTAACCGAGAACTTCGCGTTCTCCGGAACGAAAAGGTTTGTGACCGGCGTGTGTATCACCGATCTGGATGGCGATAATTTCTACGATATCGGCGAAGGCCGCGGTGGAATGCTCATCGAAGTTCGACGCGGCGGAAATTTATTGGAGGACAGTAGTAGCCAGAGTGCCGGCGGCTACGCCGTCGGTCTCTCGGCGGGAGTCTGCGAAGTTCGGTTCAGTGGCGCCGGACTTGCCACGGCTGTCAATTGCACGGTCGATACCAGCGCCGGCAACGTAAAAGTGGATTTGGCAGGGACCGTCGAAATCCTCTGCTCGGGAGATGTGACCCTGGGCGCAGGCGCGCGCCACGCGACTCTGCTCGGGATCGCGGGGATAGACGCGATAGGCAATAGTTCGGCAAATACTCTCGTCGGAAATCGCGGCGCAAATATTCTCAGTGGGCTCAACGGTAACGACAATTTACTCGGGAGCGCTGGCAGTGACCGACTCCTGGGTGGCGCTGGAATCGATCGATTAACCGGCGGGGTCGGACGCGACGTACACACCGGCGGAAGCGAACGCGACATATTCGATTTTAATTCTCTAAGCGAAAGCGCGACCGGTACCAGCACGCGGGACAGAATCACCGATTTTGTTCACGGCACAGACGATCTCGATCTCTCAACCATCGATGCGATTGCAGGCGGTATCAACGATGCGTTTAAGTTCATCGGGCAAAGTGCCTTCAACGGTACCGCGGGCCAATTGCATTACCGGCGGGAAAACCCCGCCGGCACCGCTAACGATAAGACCATCGTCGAAGGCGACATCGACGGCGATCGTGGCGCGGATTTTCAGATCGAATTAACCGGACTGCTGACCTTGTCGAGCTCGGACTTTATTTTGTAAAAGACATTCCTAGGGTGCGCTGGTTTGCTGGAGCCAATTCTTCACGCGCTCCTCAACGTCAAGATAGTCCTCCGGGCGCACCGGCCGATCCCATTTCAGGTTCCACGCCCACTGCCCGTCCTGTGAATGGCCGTTCCAGACATCGGTGATTAGACCCCGCTCGATCTTGAAAACTTCGATTCCGGAAGTACACAGCCGCTGCCCCTTCTTGGTCGTGCCCAGGGTTTCCCACACATTGGTGACATAGGGACTCTCGGCGGTTTCAAGCACACTGTGGAATAGCACATCGTGGAGACCGCGGCGATAAAACCGTACCCGTTCTCGGCCAGGTTCCATATCTCTTGCTGATAACGATGCAGGACGCTAACGGGTGAGGCGTTCGGATCATGCGCCACGCGTAAGTCTCCTGGTATTAAGCATTAAGGTCGTGAGTGTAATTGCAGGCCGTGATTCAGCCGGGTTTCAGCTGGGATCGGTATATAGAGTGTACATTTGCAACCTGCTCAAAAATCGAGTGCTGCCCGTATGAGAGTAGTCGTTTCGTTTCCGAGGGTTAGCCAGCGATCAAGGCTGCCGATCCTGCTCGCGTTGGGCATGGCACTTATCGCCTGCAAACCGGAACGCCCACCACCTCGGGTCGAAGCGCCCCAGCGTCCGCCGACAATACAGACTACCGAAGATCCGAAACCCGCGCCGCCACATCCGGGCGCACCTCCGGCTGGTAGCGGGGCTTCAAGCGCACCAGCGCAGTCGCCGGCAAGCACACCGCCGCCTGCACAGTATCTTCCGCCAAGCGCGGAAGGTGCGGAAGTCGAAATTACCGAAACTCCGCTCGGCGGCGCGCCGGCGAGCACGCAGGCGCCGCCCACGCGAGAGTCCACCGGGGAGGCGGGAAATATGCCAACCCATGTCACCCCTGCCGCCCCACTAGCCGCCCCAAGCGGGCAACAACCTGCGACTTCGGCAAGCAGTGGTGCCTCCTCCGCACAATCCGCGCCGGCGACCTCCGCAGGTGAATTAGCAACCCCCTCGGCCACCGCGCGCGCGCGTACCGGCGACGAACAAGCAGGAGCTTTGAATCAGGAACTGCAGCGGAAACTAGCCGAGTTTGACGCGATGATGCGCAAGCGTCAGGAAAGCGCGGCGAGGGGCTCAGGGACACCGGCCAGCGGGAGCCCAGAGAGCTCGGCCACTGCCGGGCGCGGTGGATTGCTCGAAACTCCGCCCGCAGGAACTGGCGCTGGCGGCGCGGCCAAGGCCGCGAGTGGGCTCGGCAATACGCCCGACACCAGCGGTACCGCGAGCCCCGGCGACAAAGCCTTTCGCAGTGCAGGGTCAGCTCCACTCGAGTCGCGAGAAAGTGCGGATGACGATATCGTCGCACGCCAGCTACACGAAGCCGCGGACCGCGAAACGGATCCGGTATTACGCGAAAAACTTCGCGAAGAATACCGCAAGTACAAGGGAGGCTTGTGAAGATGAAACCGCGCGAACCCACACCCGGTTCAACAGTGCAAATACCGGCACTACTGACCTGGACAAGCCTGCGATCCCTGCTCCTCGTGTGTCTGCTCGGAAGTTTCTTGATGGCTCTGGGGTGCGCCTCGAATACGCCACGTTACGAATCGCCGAACCGACGCGCACTGGGCAACTCACCACCGCCCACTACCACTAGCGCTACCCCGGTGACCGCGGCTGTAGCCGCTCCGGGGATCAAACTCGATATCGGTATCGAGGTGTTTAACCCTGGCGTTGAAGGATTGGACGTCGACCAGAAAATCACGACTCCCAGCGTGCGTCGTGCCGAAGCGCACTACATTCCGAAAGTCCTCGCGAACACTTTAAATCAACGTGGGGTATGGGGTCTGGTGCGCGTTATTCCGAACAAACAAACCGAAATGGATGTCTGGATCGACGGTAAAATTCTAGATTCCGACGGCACTGAGCTCGCGCTGAGTATCAAGGTCACTGACGCCACCGGTCTGCCTTGGTATACACGAGAATATCGCGAGGAAATCGACCGCTATGCGTTCGATATCGATCCCACGGTCAGTTACCGCGATCCGTTTCAGAAGATCTACGAACGCATTGCCGACGACTTGCAGCGCGAAGCAGCGAGTCAACAAGTTGCGGCGTTACATGAGATCCACGCAGTGACCCAATTGCAGTTCGCGCAACGCTTTGCACCCGAGCAATTCAATGGTTACCTTATGCTCGATAGCGAAGGACGTACCCGCGTGCAGAGCCTACCGGCGGTGGACGACCCCGCGTTACAGCGGATGGCTGATCTGCGTGCGCGCGACTTAATGTTTGTCGATAGCCTTGATGAATACTTCACTGACTACACCCGCGAGATGCAGCCGTCGTACGATCGCTGGCGCGAAACAAATCACGAAGAAGTGACGCGGATGAGCGAACTCAAGCGCTCAAGTGCCTTGCGCAAAATCGGTGGCGCGCTCGCGGTGTTGGGCGGGATTGCGGCGGCGATTGCGACCGATAACGCGGCAATTGGCACAGCCGGCATCGCAACCGCCGCGGGCGGTGCGTTCCTCTTCGGCTCAGGCGTCGAAAAAGGGCGTGAAGCAACTATTCACGAAGCCGCACTGGAAGAACTTGCTGATTCGTTTGGCACCGGTATGAAAACGCATCACATCGAATTGAGTAATCGCAGCGTGACGTTGTCAGGCACCGTCGAAGAGCAGTCCGCGCAGTGGCGCGCTCTGCTCGCTGAAATTTATCGCGCGGAGAACGTACCTGGGATAGTGACCGATCCATTACCAGTCATTACGACTGACCAAGCGACGCCGCTTACGAATTAAAAGGTCTAGCGCCGGCCCCAAAGGCGTGTAGTAGCCTGCGGACCCGCGCCACTAGCCGATGCAAACCTCTGATCGCGACGAAGACCAACCACTACTCCCAACCGAGCTCGCGTTACCGCATCGCGCGGACGTAGCCACAACGGGCCGGTTGAAGTGGGACAATCGCTTGGTTGCGAGCGCCGTGGTCTGCGTGCTCGTGCTGGGGACCCTTGCGGTGTTTGTGTTACTGCCGCGCTGGGTCACTCCGTCGGCGGCACCGACCGAGACAACCCACCTTGCGCCGCTAACAGCAGCGGTGACCGCCGAAGATTCGGCTGCAGCGCGTTTGCTCCCCGAGCCAGCGCACGCGCGCCCCGCCGCCCAAGCCGCGTTGGAGGCGTTACTTCCTAAAGTCGACGCGCTGCGTACCCAGCAAGTTGAACACTGGGCCGAGTCCGAATTTCGAGCGGCGGAAGCAACTCTGGCGGCGGGCGAAAAAGCGTATCGCGAACAGCGCTTCACACAAGCCGCCCAAGCGTATACCGATGCGAGCACCCAAGTGGCTCGCCTCGCCGCCCGGATCCCGCAAGTGATCGACGATTACCTCGACCAGGGCGAACGCGCCTTATTGAGCCAGGACTCGCGCGCCGCGGAAACAGCGTTCAGTCAGGCGCTGGGACTCGCGCCAGACAACCCCGCAGCGCTGGAGGGCCTCAAACGCGCAAAGGCATTCGATAAGGTACTCGCGCTGCTAACGGAAGCCAAAGGCTATGAACGGATGGGCGATAGTCAGCGAGCTGCCACAGCTTTCCGCGCAGCACTTGAACTGGATTCGGAAGCCGCGGAAGCTCGCCTCGCGCTACCCCGAATCGAGGCTGCACAGTCGCTAGCGCGATTCACCGACGCGATGTCAGAAGGGTTTCGTGCACTCGAGGCGGGTGACTACCCGCAGGCGCAGGCCGCGTTTAAGTCCGCCCTTAACCAAAACCCACGCTCGCCAGAAGCGACTAACGCGTTGGCGCAAACCGAAGCACGCGCGGCTGCCGCAAAAATTGACGCGGCGCTCGGCGCTGCCTCGCGCGCTGAGCGCAGTGAACAATGGCGCGAGGCAGCGGCACAATATCGCGCCGCGCTAGCCGTCGATAAAATGCTGGTCGACGCAGCTGCGGGCGCGAACCGCGCCGACCAACGCGCCGCGCTTGTCACGCGTCTGGAGGAAACCTTAAAGGATCCGACACGTCTAACGGATGAGGTGGTCTACCACGAGGCGGAAATCGTACTGCGCGCGGCGACGGCCGTGCCCGTGCCGGGACCAAAATTAGGCACCCAAATCGCCATGCTCAAAGCGCAGCTCGTGGCCGCGCGCACCGCAGTGCCGGTGCGGGTGGTTTCCGACAGTACGACCGACGTCACGATTCGGAAGTTCGGACGCCTCGGCATCTTTTCCGAGCAGACCCTAAGCCTGTATCCGGGACGCTATACTGCGTTTGGCAAGCGGCCAGGGTTTCGTGATGTCCGAATCGAATTCACTGTCGCGGCCGCTGCCGCACCACCCACCATCACGGTGCAATGTCAGGAAGCATTGTCGTTTGGAAAATAGGCGCGAATGAGAAAGCCTGAGGTAAAGGAGATAAGCGCTCTTGCCACGCGGCGACGATAAGCAATCAGTACCCTCTCAGGCTCACGAGTGGATCCAGGCCGCGGCCTTCAAGCCGCCGGGAACGATGGTCGCCTTCAGCTGGCCGCGGATGCCTTGGGCGCGCCTGTTCATTCTGGCCACCGTGCTCGGCGCGGGAGCAGTCGTGCTCTTTATCTTTGGCGCGCGCTCGGTGCAGCTCGCGATCGAACCCGCGACTGCCGTGGTTAAAATTGGCAGTGGTCTCGCGCCGCATTTTAGCGATCGCTGGTTATTGCTGCCCGGCAAGCGACGGATCACCGCGACTGCTCCCGGTTACCGTCCATTGCGCGAGCACCTCACGATTGGGTCCGCGCCGGCGCAAAGCTTTAGGTTGCACATGCGCCCCCTACCCGGACACTTGCGAGTGAATGTTACGCCCCTCGTCACTGCCGAAATCCGAATAGACGACCAACCCGCCGGATCGGTGCCTGGCGTTATCAACAACGTTGAAGCGGGCACGCGCCATGTGCTCGTGCGCGCCAAGCGTTACTTGGATTTCGACGTTGATCTCGATATCGAAGGCAAAGGCCGTGAACAAGCGGTGGCAGTGACTCTCAAGCCGGCGTGGGCCGATTTCAGCATTGCCTCGTTACCCGAAGGTGCACAGGTATTGAGCGGCAGGGAAGAACTCGGCGTCACTCCGTATTCCGGCGAATTGATCCACGGTGAACGCGAACTTAAGGTCGTCAAGCACGGCTTTAAACCGTGGACTCGCAAGCTCACGGTCGTCGCGGGGCAGGCGATTGCAATTCCCGATGTCCGACTCCAGAAGGACGACGGCTATTTCAATGTCACGAGTTCGCCAAGCAGTGCCGCGGTGACGCTCGATGGCAGGTTTAAAGGCGAGACACCCCTAAAATTCGCAGTCAGCGCCGATCAACCCCACACACTCTCGGTGCTTAAAACCGGCTACATCACCGGCAAATCAACCCTCACAGTGGGATCGAGTGATCTTTTAGAGGTGCCACTGCAACTCGCGCCGGATCTCGCCGTTGTCGAACTCGTGACGACCCCCGCTGACGCCGAGTTACTCCTCGACGGCAGCGCGCGCGGAACCGCCACACAACGCTTGGAATTAGCGACCCACGAACACGAAATCATCGTACGCAAACCAGGCTACGCGACTTATCGAACTTTGATTACACCGCGTAAAGGCGTCGAGAAGCGCGTCCAGATCCGGCTCAAGACAGCGCAGGAGATGGCGACGTTCGAGGCTTCGCGCAGCACGGGCCAGCCAGCGTCTCCGCCACCACAAGATCCCCAGGCCTCTCCCCTTGCCCAGCAACAGGCCGACTTGATTACGAAATACGTGGTTCCCCCTGAAGTAGCGGCCACGGCACCGTCACTGGCATTCGCCGCCGATGGCATGGTGCGCTCGAACCTGGGCCAGGAACTTAAACTAATCCGCGGCGGAAAATTCCGCCAGGGTAATCGGCGACCCGTACGCTTAACCCGCGCGTATTACCTGGCCGTGCGTGAGGTTTCAAACGCCGAGTATCGACGTTTCATCAGCAATCATCTGACGACCGGCGCGGATGGACAGGATCTCAACGGAGAGAATCTTCCCGTTGCGAACTTAACCTGGGCGGCGGCGGCGACTTATTGCAATTGGTTGAGTCGGCGTGACTCCCTGCCGTTGTTTTATCAAATTAATTTCGGCCGGGTGCTCGGTGTGAATCCGGAGGCGGTCGGCTATCGTTTACCAAGCGAAGCGGAATGGGAGTTCGCGGCGCGGCTGGAGTCCGAACAGAGTGCACTGGAATTCCCGTGGACTGGCGGCTTTCCGCCCCATGGGCGCTCGGGCAATTACGCCGATCAAAATGCACGCGAGTTAGTATCCACCGTGATCGCGGGCTTTGACGATGGCTTCGCCGCGGCAGCGCCCGTGGGCAGTTATCCGGCAAACTCGCGCGGCTTTCACGATCTCGGCGGAAATGTCAGCGAATGGGTGCATGATCGTTTTGCCGAGCTCGACGACAACGAGGTGGATAATCCCCTGGGTCCGAGCGCCGGGGGATCCCGTGTCGTACGCGGCTCAAGCTGGGCGCACGGCAAGCCAGCCGAGCTGCGCTTGACTTATCGGATCGGTGCGAACATGCCACGGCCCGATCTTGGCTTTCGCCTTGCGCGGTACGCACAATGAAGCCCTTAAAGAGGTCGAAGATTAACCAACGTACGCTGGCGCTATTGTTTGCCTTGGCCATGACCCAGACAAGTTTCGCCCAACAAACACCGCAACCGGCGCAAGCCCCGCCACCAGCCAGCGAACCAGCGCCGGAAGGGCCGAGCTACCGCGCGCGGTCCCTGCCGACGGACACTTTTAAACCCAGCGAGCGGGTGTCCGAGGACTACCCGGTCGCGTTTCCGGCCGATATTTAAACCTCGAAACAGCAGTTGACCGCTGAATAACTTTAGGCAGCTCATGATCAAATTAGAGTGTGTGCTTCAAACGGGCTTCGCTTTCCGGGCGGACCAAGTTTTGAGCTTTCTATAACCCGCCTCTCAGGATTTCTCATGCGACCGACCATTTTTGAGATTAACGATGTCGGTATTCGCGTAGCGCGTGGCACCGATGAAATCGTGTGCAGCCCAGGCTACGCGAGCTACGTGGAGGGCAGGATCGAACTCGGAGAGCGCGGTCACGCGCATGCGTGGCTCACCCCGCGGCATTCGAGCAATCGCTTCTGGTTGGAGTTGAACACCTCGCCTCTGCATCAATTTGGCAAACGCGTGCGGCATGCAGGCGATCTTGCCTACTTACATTTGGAGTTGTTGCGCGAGCGCGCGGGGAATCCCAAGAGCGCGATCTTCATTACGCCCAGCACCTACCAACGCGCGCAATTGAGTTTATTACTCGGTGTTGCACAGGCCAACGGAATGGTCGTGACCGCGCTAGTCGACAGCGCCGCGGCAGTCGGCGCGAGCTTGAGCCCCGGTCAATACCTCTATCTGGAGGCGACACTCCACCAGGCAGTCCTCACGCGGATCGACGTGGATGCCGAGGCGACGCGAAGTCACTGCGAGGTACTCGCAGGCTGTGGCATGGTGCAGTTTGAACAAGCCATGCTCGGGTGTATCGTCGATGCGTTCTTAAGCCGCTGCCGCTTTGATCCCCTGCACGACGCGAGCACCGAGCAATTACTCCATACCCACCTGCCGGAATGGTTGCGGCTGCTGCAACAGCGACCAGAGATTGCGATCGCAATTGATTTTCGCGGCACCCGGCACGAAACCCGGATTCATCGCGATGCGCTGACCGCGGCCACCGCGCCTTTAGTCCAACAGATTGAACGTCGGGTCGGGGGAGCGCGCTTAATTCTTGATCATCGCTACCTATGCATTCCAGGGTTCTTCGCGCAGTGGCCCAGTGCGCGGCATCTCAGCCCGGAGACTGTTTTGCATGCCTGCGCGGAAGATCCCGAACTACAAGCACCACCCGGAAACTCCGGCGTAAGTCTACGCACAAGCCTGGCCTGCATCGGCCCGGAACTACCCGTTCGAGTGCCACTCGCAGCACCGTCCGCTCCAATTAACGCTCCTAGTCACCTGCTGATTAATCATGTCGCCTATCCGCTCACCGCGATTCCCATTTATCTCGCGGCGCGCGGCGAAGTTCGTGATCGCGCCGAAGCCGACAGCGTTTGTCGGCTCGTGCTGGACCCGAGTGGCGCGCTGATCGAACCCTGCAACGGCGCGCAGGTTGCTATCAATGGGCAGACACTCGTCGGCAGTAGAGCACTCCTAATCGGCGATCACTTGACGATTCCAGGCGCGACCAGCCTGTTCGTGCCAATCCGGGTTCAGCGCTAAGCCCCTTTTTCATGGAACCCAGCGATGCGCTTTAGACGCCGTCCGTTTTCGATTTTTACCTTGTCGTTTTTGGACGTGATGTGCTGTGGCTTCGGCGCGGTGGTATTGCTGTTCATGATTTTGAAGCATGAAGCGATCGTGAAAGAGGCCGTGCAGGAGGTCGATCTAACCACCGAAGTGGAGTTACTGCGCAAGGAAATCGAAAGCGCGCGCGCGAATGCATCGGGTGCGACGGCACAGAGCAACACGATCCAGCGCGAGCTGGCTGAATTACTCGCGCAATCCGCAGCCGCCCGCGCAGCCCTTGCCGCGGCCAAATCCGCACTCCAGCCGCGAGCGGCACCGGCCGTAACTCGGCGCGACGTCGAAGCCCTGAAAGCCGCTCTCTTAAAGCTCGAAGCCGAAAAGCGCAAGCTGTTGTCCGAGGTGAACGAAAAATCACAACAGGTGCGCAGCTTCGCCGGAGAAGGTAATCGGGAATATCTCACCGGGATAAAAATGGGTGGGAAGCGCACCCTCATTTTGCTCGATGCGTCCGCCAGCATGTTGGACGACACGATCGTGAACGTACTGCGTCGACGCAATATGGACGACGCGGCAAAACGTCGCTCGGAGAAGTGGCAACAGGCAGTCGACACCGTCGATTGGATCAGTACCCGCATGAATCCTGGCAGCCAATACCAGATATTTTTATTCAATACCGAAGTTCGACCCGTGCTGCCCGGCACTGGCGCGCGCTGGTTGTCGACCGACGACCGTGCGGAATTCAATCAAGTCGTCGGCGCCGTAAAACAATTGATCCCTGACGGTGGCTCAAATCTGGCGAAAGCCTTGCAGGTACTTCGCACCTTGCAACCGCAGGCAGACAACGTGTTCCTGGTCACTGATGGCCTGCCGACCCAGGGTCTCTCGGGTGGAGCACTACGGACGGTGTCGGGGAAGCAACGTATCCAATTCTACGAAGAAGCCCGCTCGCAGGTGCCTGGCGGTTCACCGATCAACGTAATTCTGCTGCCGATGGAAGGCGATCCCATGGCGCCGTGGGCATTTTGGGATCTCGCGATGATGACCCGCGGCTCATTCCTGACGCCCGCGTACGACTGGCCATGAAGCTATCGCGCCGCGAGCCACCGGAAATCGGGATCTCCTTCCTAGACACGATCACTTGCGGGATCGGCGCGATTATTTTACTGATGGTGATCACCACGACCGCGCAACCAGAACCCGAAGCGCCGCCGGTCGATCCCAACGAAGCCGAGATCAGCCGCTTACAGCGAGAACTCTTTGCTTCTCGCGATGAAGTGCAGGCTGCGATCGCCAAACTTGAGGCTCGACGCCAAGCGCTCGCCGAAAAGAGCGAGGAAATTGCGGTGATCAAGCGAGCCACGGCCACCACCCTCGCTCAGGAAAGCAACCGCAGCACCGCGGAGCAGGAAGCCGCCTTGAACGCAAAAATAAAAGGCGAACTCGAGATCGCGCATCAGCGCCTCACTGACGAGATGCAACGACTGTACGCCCAACGGAATCGCAGTCGCCCGGACAATTACATCGGCGGCATCCCCATCGACAGCGAATACATCGTTTTCATCATCGATACCTCCGGCAGCATGTTCAACTACGCGTGGCCGAAAGTATTAGAGCAAATCGTGCAGACGCTCTCGGTGTACCCGCGGGTCAAAGGTTTGCAGGTCATGAATGATGAAGGAAGTTACATATTCCCCGAATATGCAGGGCGCTGGATCGACGATTCCCCGGCGCGCCGCCGCGCGGTTATAGACCGCCTACGAACGTGGAATGTGTTTAGTAACTCCTCGCCTACCGAAGGTATCGTCGCCGCGATTGAGCAGTTCTATCGCCCCGATCGCAAAATCAGCCTGTATGTCTACGGCGACGAATTCACCGGGCGGTCGATCCGCGAAGTTGCGGACTTCGTGCGGCGCGCGAACCGACCCGATGCGAGTGGCACGCCGCTTGTACGCATTCATGCCATCGGCTTTCCAGTGCAATTCGCCAACGCACCGGGGCTGCAAATTACTGGTATTCGATTCGCCGCACTCATGCGCGAGCTGACCCGGCGCAACGGCGGCAGTTTCGTGGGTCTCAACTCTTTCAGGTAATTCGCGAGCCTTTTTTATGATCCAAGCCAAGCGTTTCCCGTTCGATTTTTTCTACATGCTGGTGTCGTTGCTATTATCCGTAATCATCGTACACGGCATCTACACGGCCGCGGTGCGGCCGGCGGCAGAAGCCGTCAAACAGAGTTGGGTGGAACGCTGGAAAATAGAACCAACCTTCGCACCACAGCAGTCCGTGTTGGTGATCGTTCACGATCACGAACCTGAAGCCTGCTTTATTCTGACGCTATGGGCTGGCTTTATCGTCGGCTACCGCTGGTATTTAGTGATGCGCGAGCGCGCGCTGCTGGAAACGGAATACATCGGGTTGAAGCCGGGGCAGGTGATTTTTCCCGAGGACGTCCGCGAATTCTCACGTTCCATCGAGGCACTCCCTGACGAGCAACAACGGAAATTTCTGCCGCGCGCGCTCAAAACAACGATGAATCGATTCGGCGCGACCCGCAGCGTGCAGCATTCCGCAAGCGCCGCGCGCGACGAGTGCGAGTTCGAGGCCTCACGCCTGGATTCCGAGCTGTCGCTGATTCGTTTTTCAGTATGGGCGATCCCAGCAGTTGGCTTCGTTGGTACGGTCCGTGGGATCGGCGCTGCTCTCCAGCAGGCGCAACGCGCGGCAGCTGGCGATGTCACCGGCGTGACGCAGGGCTTGGGCATCACGTTTAATTCGACCTTGGTCGCGTTGAGCCTGTGCATCATTGTGATGTTTTTTCTGCACCAATTGCAGCTTTCGCAGGATCGTTTGATCCTCGAGATAAAATCCTATATCGACGATCATTTGATCCGGCATTTGCGAGAAAGATAGAACGTTCGAATATTCTTTACCTGATCCGTTACATTCGCCAAAAGCCCCTTGCTACGTTCCGCACGCGCCATGACGAAATCAGCTCCGAGACTAAAACTTCTTCAGCTGGTGTCCCCCGGCCACATAGGCCTTCATCATCTCCAGCGCACGCGAGTCACCGCCGATGATGTTGGCGAATAGATCGCCTTCCTCATCCACGCCGTCCGCCGTTGTCTTGCCCCAGCTTGAACGAATTACCTGTTTAATCGCCGCCAAAGCCGCTGCGGGCTTATCGAGAAATTCACGCGCAATCCCGTGTGCGGCGTCGAGCACATTGCCATCAATAAAATGGTGTACCAAACCTTCAGCCGCCGCTTCCCGTGGCGAAAACGTGCGCCCGCGCAGCACCCATTCGAGCGCTTTCCCCGGACCGATCGCGCGTGCCAGCCGTGCGGTACCGCCGGCGCCCGGCAAAATCCCAACCAGGATTTCCATCTGACCAATGGTGTAGTCACCGGGTCCGGCGAGACGGATATCACAGGCCAGCGCAAGCTCGCAACCGCCGCCGCCACAAAAACCATTGATCGCCGCGATCGTCGGTTTGCGCGAATTGTCGATGTTCTCCCACAGCATTCGCAGTGGCGTACGGGCAAATCGCGGGTCGGGTAATCCTTTGGCTCGACGCGCTTTGAGCGCGACCGTCATCTCGATGATTTCTTCGACCGAGAAATGCCGGATGAAGACATTCGGCAATCCGCCAGTGAAAACAATCACTCGCACCGCATCGTCGTTTTCCAGGGTGTTTAGGATCGTGCTGGTCTGCGCGACCATGTCGGACGTCAGAAAGCCTTTCGGCGGATTCGTAAAAGTGACGGTGGCAATTCCGTCCGTAATCTTGCACTCAACAGTTCCCATGGCGGTATCTCACTTTCTTACTCTGTAAAAGGAAAGACTTGGGGTCGCGCGGTTAGGTTTCTACGCACTCAACCCCGAACGTCACAGCACCTCCTTCGCGACTTCCTCCAACTCTCGCTTAATCGAGTCGCAATCTCGGCTATTAATCCAAATTGTCACCTGCTCCACGCCGATCCCCTCGAACTGCGAAATCGCCTTTCGCGTTCGCCATTGGTTCTGCGCGCCGAAGACGGTGATGCGCACTGTTTTCGGATCACGCCCTGCCGCCGCATACGCGGCGCGAAGTTGATCGCGACCGTCGATTACCTGTTCTACTTTATGCACTACCGGCAACCAACCGTCGCCATAGCGTGCGATGCGGTGAAACACGCGCTTCGCCCACTCATTGTTGAACATGATGCCGCCGAGGTAGATCGGTGGATGTGGACGCTGTGTCGGCTTGGGATAACATCGCAAGGGCGCGTAGTCGTAATACTTGCCATGGTATTCGGATTCTTCTTTTGTCCAGCACTCCTTCATCACCTCGATCGCTTCTCGAACCTGGGTCCAGCGGTGTTCGAAGTCGCCGCCCAGCATTTCGGATTCTTCCTTGTTCCAGCCAGCACCGATTCCGAAGTGGAAACGCCCCCCGCTGTAGTGATCGAGTGACGCAATCTCCTTAGCGAGATGTAACGGGTTGCGCTCCGGCACCAGCAATACGCCGGTACCCACTTCCAGATTGGTCGTCGCCGTCGCGGCCCGCGTCAGGGCGATCAGCGGGTCGGGCATCTGCCAGAGATAATCAGGATCTGGCTCGATGCCCGACTTCGCATTACCCGGATAGGGCGTTGAATACTTGACGGGGAGAATAATGTGGTCCGGCACCCAGTACGAGCTGAAGCCGAGATCCTCGGCATGTTTTGCGACGATGGCTGGATCGGAAACGGCATCCGGCAGAATTGAAAAAACGCCTACTTTCATGAGGAGCTCCTCGAGGTGGATGGCTGAATTATACATGGATGATCGGCTAGTCCGAGTACAGCGTGGGATTTTTCCACTGATCCAATTGCGCCATCTCGCTGGTACACTTGTCGCCAACCGAGCTTAAACAGGAGCCGCATCATGAGCGAAGTAGGTACCACTAAAATTATCGAAAACGACAAGGTCATCTTGTGGGAATTCGTTCTCGAGCCCGGCGAGACCACGCCCGTGCATACCCATAAATTCGATTATTTATTCTACGTGCTCGAAGGCACGACCCTCGAAGTCTTTGACCAGGACAATAAATACCTGGGTGCCTTCGAATCGAATACCGGCGCTACGTTCCCATTGCGCATTGAAGGTAATGACATCGTCTCGGCGGACGATAAAGGCTTGCGATTCCCTGCCACGCATAGCGCGCGGAACGCAGGACCGACTCGGTATCGCGAGATCTTGGTCGAGACGAAGCGCTGATTAATCCAAGAAAATCCCCCTCATTCCCTTAGTGATCCCCTCATTTATTGTGTTTAAAAAAAGCGGGTTGAAGAATCAGTTTGAGGGGATCAGTCTCTGGCGAGTAGTAAGGCCAGGAGTAGGGAGATGGGAGCGATTGAGGGTCTTAATCAAGCGCGGTTGATATCGTTTTTGGAGACGCTGTATGAGGGGGACTTGCACGCGAAACGGGTGCTGTCGCTAGCGAATGCGACGTTAGGGGTGATCAAAAGCGCATCGCTGGCGGTGCATGCGATAGGCCAAGGCTTGGCGCAGGTTCAAGGGACGATGACGAAACATGGGGTAAAGCAGGTTGACCGGTTGCTGAGTAACCAGGGGATTGATCCGGATGAATTTTTTGGACATTGGGTACGCGAGGTGGTGGGCAGTCGCGAGCGGATAGTGGTGGCGCTGGACTGGACGAGCTTTGCCGCGGATGGGCAAGAGACGTTAGCGCTGTCGATTGACTGGTCATGGTCGAGCGACGCCATTGCTGTGGCGAACAGTGCATTCGGCCACGCTAAAAGGTCAGCAGTCGCACTATGAAGACGAACTGCTGCAACAGTTGCGGGCGACGTTGCCGGTAGAGGTCGGAGTGACGGTAGTGGCAGATCGCGGGTTTGCGGATTGTAAGTTGCTGCGGTATTTGGCGGAAGAACTGAAGTTTGACTATGTGATCCGCCTGCGTGGCCAGTATTACGTGACGGCGGCGGGTGGTGAACGGCGCAAAGCGAGTGAGTGGGTGGGCAAAGGTGGTCGGGCGCGTGTATTACGTGGGGCGGTGGTGACTGATTCGCAGCACTATCGGGCGGCGACGGTGGTCTGTGTGCATGATCGCGAGATGAAGGAACCGTGGTGTCTGGTGAGTAGCCACGGGGATGCTGGGGCGCGCGCCTTGATTGGCTACTACGCCAAGCGATGGAGCATTGAGACGAGTTTCCGGGACATCAAAGACCTGCGTTTTGGCATGGGGCTAGCCTGGTTACGGATCTCGAAGCCCGCGCGGCGTGACCGCTTATTGTTGCTCAGTGCACTGGCGATCGGGTTGCTCTCACTCCTCGGCGCGGCGGGTGAAAGTTTAGGGTATGACCGAATGCTGAAGGCCAACACTGAGAGGACACGGACGCACTCGCTGTTTCGTCAAGGCACGATGCTCTACGACGCAATCCCGACGATGCCCGAGCCACGCTTACGGCCGTTACTTCAGCGCTTCAGCGACCTGTTGGTACAGCATCGTGCATTCACCGGGGTCTTCGCACATCTATGAGCACCGAATTTTATGAGGGGATGGGTAAG
>SHZM01000006.1 GCA_009692265.1 Gammaproteobacteria bacterium | reverse complement strand
CAATAAAATCCGTGTGTTGCAGCGTCGCGCCTACGGACTGCGTGACGAAGAATACCTTCGATTGAAGACCCTCACCTGCATGTTGCCTAAGCTTTGACCGAAAAATGATCAAGTTTTACCCACACTAAGTCCGGAAGACCCATTAAAATAGAAGCGATCGAAAAATCGCGGGTCTTTATCGACGACGTTGTCGAGCATGCCGTAGTTCTGATGGATCAGGGCGTCATCGAGTAATGGCATGGCGGTTCCTCAGTTTGGCTAGCGTAAAATTCCTGAGCAGAACGGGGGGGAGCGAGTTGAACTCTCCGATTAAAGCAACTTCGCACGTTCCACAAGATTGGCGTTCTTCTCCATCCACGACATGGCCGTGCCATCGGCGATCGAATCGGTCATCGCCTGCGAGAACAGCACAATGCGGGTGACCCCCGCGTCGCGGTAGGCCTTCAAGGTTGCGTCACTGAGTTTTCCGTCGGCGGGATCGACGAACGGGCAGAGCACCAGTGTTGTTGGATCGCGGCCGGCGGCTACCATCATCTCGCGCAGTTGCGCGGCTTCCGCGGCGTACGTGTCCGGCCCCGCGACGATTGGGCACCAGCCATCGTAGCTACGGGCAATTCGCTGCAACGCTTTTTCGCCATGGCCTCCAAGCAGGAACGGTGGCCCGCCGGGCTGCACAGGCTTCGGCTCGCAGCGAAGTGGGGGAAAGTTTACATGTTTGCCGCTGTAACTCGGCGCCGTCTGTGTCCACAGCCGCCGCATAGCTTCGGTCATTTCGCGCATGCGCTGCCAGCGCGTGAGAAAATCCGCGCCCATCACCGCAGTTTCTTCTTTCAGCCACCCAGCGCCGATCCCGAGTTCTACCCGTCCGCCCGAGACATAGTCAAGGCTCGCGATGGCCTTGGCCGTGATCAGGGTTTCGCGCTCCGGCAGTAAGCAGATGCCAGTAATGAGTTTTAGTTTTTTTGTCACGGTAGCGACTACTGTCAGTGCGATAAAGGGATCGAGCCATCGACCATAATGTTCCGGCAAATCTCCACCAAACGGATACGGCGTAATTTTTCCTAGCGGAATCACCGGATGTTCCGGGATCCACAGTGAGTCAAAGCCGATTGTCTCGGCGCACTGCGCGATGCTGACAAGATCCCCGGATTGGGCAGTTGCGATATGGATTAAGCCGACTTGCATGGGAACCTCGCGAGAAAGTAATGGGGATTAGGGGCGCCACGCCGCCAACAGTGATTGCAGATCGCGTGGCGGACTACCGTGAAAAATGACGCGATCCGCTCCAGCCTCGAACATCGAACGGACATAGCGCAGGCAACTCGCTGTGTCGCCGAGCGCGTTGCATTCTTCCAGCCAGTGGCGCGGATACCGATCGCGAAACCCGCGCAGCACATCGAGTTCGCGCGAGACTCCTTCGTCGCCGAGCAGGCCGGGTGCGGCCTTGGCTTGTTCGAACACGGTGGCTTTAATCTTTCCAGCAACGACGGTGTCCCAGCCATTGACCCGGATCAGCGCGTCGATCGACGGCAGCATGAAATAGGTGCTCATACGTCGGACGATGTAATTAAGCTGCTTTTCTTCGGATACGTCACAGGCGGTAACGGCGACTGCGCAGATCGTGACTGCCTTAGGATCGCGACCAGCTTCTAGCGCCGCGGTTCGGATCACCTCGACCGAGCGCGCCACCGCTGGCGCGTTCAAACACGAGAACAGCAACACCCCGTCGCAGTTCTTGCCTGCCCAGGCCAGAGATTTATCGCCAATTGCGGCCATGAAGATTGGTGGGGCGACCGGCAACTTCAAGCCAAGCGCCGCTTTTTCTAGCATCCAATTGTCGCCTTTGACCGAGACCACCTCGCCGTTCCACAGGCGTCGCAGGACGGCAAGATAGCGTCCGATGATTGGCCGTGTCGAGCGCGGCGCACCAGCAAGATCGGCTAAGCGATCCTGGCCATGACCGACACCGAGGACGAAGCGACCTTTAGTCATCAGCACCATCGTCGAGCAGAAGGACGCGACCACCAATGGATTGCGCAGCGGTAGATTACCGATCAATCCGGTGCCGATCGTCAGTGCCGGCGCGTGTGCCTGCGCCGCGCCACACAGCACTCCGATGTCCTTGGTGCCTGGACGCTCCGAGATCCAGACCGTGCCGAGGCCCAGGGCTTGCCCATCGCGGACCTCGTCGGTCAAGGTCGTTGGATCGGACACATGTCCAGGCAGGGCGTAGAAGCCGAATTCAGGAAAGCGTTGCATTACTTTCGGTCCATTTATCCAGGAGCTGCGGAATTTCGGGCAATGACGCTGGGACGCTATCGAAGCCCATTGCCTTGAACCACGCGCGTCCCCGCAAGGCTTGCTCTCGCGAGTAGGTCAGGACTAGCTTGTGCGAGGCGTCGATGAACGCTGCCGCGCCGTCGTCAGCACTCGCGAGCAAGAATTGCTCGAGCGCGTGGCCCAGCGCGCTTTCGGGTTGCGCCACTGCGTGCCGTAATTGCTCCGCGGCTTTGCGAGTCGCTGGACCGCCCGCGACCGCGTGCTGTAAAGCGCCTGCGAGCTCTTCGGCATCATGCCGTGCTAGCGCTTGGACCGACGCGCTGTACGCCTGCTGTAACGCCAGGGCTTGCAAGTGACCCAGCAGTAAGCGCGTCTGCTCCTGCGCCAATGAGTTATTCGGATCGACCGCCGGCAGGATCACTTCGGTGATCGCGCGCTGCATGGTTCTGATTCGCAACTCGATCGATGGATTCAAGCTGGTGATCCTTGTTCCAATAAGTCGACAAGATCGGACATGAAGGCATATCCAGCCGCCGCGAGCCAGCTGAGCAACGCGTCCTGGTGATTATGCGCCTCGTGCGCGGCGCGCAGCGAGGTTCCCAGACAGATCACGATGCATTCGTAAAGTCCCAGGGCTTGATAGAAGTACAAAGTCTTCGGATCAATCACGCGACCGGTCGTCGCCGTGTAGCGATCGAGCAGTTCGGGCAGCGGCATGATCCCGGAGGCGAGCAACACCCCGTCTTCAATGTGGCTCCAGCTCTTAATTGCGATCCAAGCTAAACCCTGGTGGTAGTCGCCGATATGCACGAGTTCCCAATCGAGAATCGCGGTGATCTCGGCGCGAGCTTCATCAAAGAGATAATTGCCGGTGCGATAGTCAGAATGCACCAACACAAGCTCGCGGGCTGCCGGTAGATTTTGTCGCAGCCAGCGTTCAGCGAGCCCCATTAACGGGATCCCTTCGAGGGCATCTGCACGCCACACCGAGGTCCACCAATTTACCTGCCAGCGCGCGGCTTGTTCGGGAGCGGCCGTGGGCGCCTGAAACACCAGCGGCGGCAGTTGGTGCCAGTCGTAGGCATGGACAGCTGCCAGGTGCTCGATGAATGGTTTTTTAAGTGCCTCGCGCAACGCGGGTGGAAACACTGTGCCGAAGCCCGAAACATTCGACGTCAGCGCGAAGAGCTTGGTGACGCCATCGATAAAGCTCGTGATCAACGCCGGTCGACCCAAGGTGTTGGCGCCGAGTTAAAACTGAGCCACGGCGCCGAAAAAAACTACCTCGCCTCACTCGACGTCGCGCGTCAGCAACAAGCGAAGTCGTGGGAACTGCGCACCGCCACCAGCCTCGCCGGGCTGTGGCATGGCCAAGGCAAGAGCAAAGCCGCGCGCGGATTACTTGCGCCGGTCTACAATTGGTTTACGGAAGGCTTCGATACTAAAGATCTGCAACACGCAAAGTCCTTGCTCGACGCGTTGGGCTAGCGGACCTGCTTGGATAACGCTCTACGAATTAGCTGGAAAAAAAATGAATCAAGCCCTGGATTTTCGTTATCGCCGATTGGGCTATGTAGCCCTCAATGTCACCGACGTAGAGCGCTCGAACGAGTTCTATCAAGCAGTCGTTGGCCTACACGCCGCAGGCGTTGCCGCGCGGGACGAGCGACTTTTTCGCTGTAGCCCGAAGCACCAGGATATCATTCTGTGCCAAGCCGAGACCCCTGGTCTCGCGCGCATTGGCTGGGAGTTGGATTCGTTAGATGACTTGGACCGCTTGCAAGTACATCTGAAACAGCTGGGGATCACGCTTTACGAGACGGAGCCGGACACCTGTGCAGCACTGGAGCACGCGCGGGCCTTTCGGATCAACGAACCGAACACCGGCGCGGTGTTTGAGTACTACGTCGCCAGACCCGCGCGCTGTTCGGCCTTCGAGCCGACGGTCACTAAGATCGTCAGGCTCGGCCACGTCGTATTGGCTACTCAAGATTTAGGGAAAACCGAGCAATTCTTCCGCGAGGGGCTGAACTATCGAGTGTCCGATCGCGTCGAGGGTGCAATTTCCTTTATGCGCTGCTTTCCGAACCCTTTGCATCATTCGTTGGGACTGACGAGTTCGCAGACGAATCGCTTCCACCACGTGAATTTCATGGTCACGGATATCGACGACATCGGACGCGCGTTGTATCGCTTCAAACGGCACAATGTGCCGATCGTCTTTGGTCCCGGCCGACACCCCCCGTCGGATTCCATATTCTTGTACTTCCTCGATCCCGACGAACTCACCTTGGAGTACAGCTTCGGCATGGAGGAATTTCCAGAAACAACGCCCCGCGAACCACGCTTGTTACCAATGAAGCTAGAGTCGATCGACTACTGGGGCGCGGTGCCCGATTCTAAATTGGCTGCACGCGGCGAAATCAGCACAAGCATCGGATAAATCATGGAAGGACTAAGCGGAAAAGTGGCGATTGTGACCGGCGCGAGCACCGGGATCGGGCGCGCGATTGCACAGCGCCTGGCGAGCGAAGGGGTCCGCCTGATGCTCGCAGACGTGAGCGAGCACGTCAACGTTCTCGCGACCGAACACGCCGAGGCCGAGTCGTATGTCGGTGACCTGAGCGATGAGACCACCGTGCGAGCGATGGTCGCGCGCGCGGTCGCGCGATTCGGCACGATCGACATCTTGATTAATAACGCCGGTGGCGGGGTGATCCGACCATTCCTAGAACACACCGCCGAGAGTTTACGCGAGACGATCGATCGCAATCTGTGGACCACCTTGTGGTGCTGTCATGCGGTGCTGCCCGTCATGCTCAAGCACGAGCAGGGTCGAATCATCAACATTGGCGCGGATTCAGTTCGAAATGGTCTGCCCGAACACGCCGCTTACAACGCGGCCAAGGGTGGGGTACACGCGTTGACCACTGGACTTGCACGCGAATTCGCGCGCAAGAAAATCACGATAAATACGGTCGCGCCCTGCATGGCTGCGACACCGATGGTGCAAAAACTGCTCGCCGAAGGCAGCCGCTGGATCAAGCAGTTTGCCGATGTGATCCCGATGGGTCGCCCGGGCGAGATGAGCGAGGTCGCGTCGATGGTGGCCTATCTCGCGAGCGATGAAGCCGCGTTCATCACCGGTCAGGTGATCAGCGTCAATGGCGGGAGCACCATGCTTTGACCCTCGGCGAGTTGATCGACGTCCACACCCACGTAGTGCCAAAAAAATTCCCGGCGAATCCAGCGCCCGCGACCAACCAGCGCTGGCCGTGTCTTTGTCAGCACAGCCCTGATCGCGCCACGATCGAATTCGGGGGAAAGCCCTTTCGCGAGCTGGACGCGCGTTCGTGGGACATCGATTCCCGAATCGAGGCGATGGATCGCGATCGGGTCAGCGCACAGGTACTCTCGCCGATGCCGGAGTTACTGTCGTATTGGTTCCCCGCGGATGAGGGTCTCGAATTAGCAAGACACGTCAACGCGGAGATCGCCGAGATGGTCGCGCGCTCACCAGAACGATTCTTTGGCTTTGCCACGGTTCCGCTGCAGGAACCCGCGCTCGCCGCGCGTGAACTCAGTCGCCTTAAGCAAGAGGGCTTCAAGGGTATCGAGATCGGGAGCAATGTGAACGGCCTGTTGTTGGCTGATCCATGTTTCGATGAGTTTTTCGCTGAAGCCGAACGTTTGGCGCTGGCTTTGTTCGTCCACGCCTTGCATCCGATAGGCGCGGAGCGGCTCGCGGCGTTTCCGGAACTCGTTCCCTACGCAGCTTTTCCGCTGGACACCGGGCTTGCCGCGATCGCGTTGATTCGCGCAGGTCACCTCGAACGCTTTCCCACTTTGCGGATCGGTTTTAGTCATGGGGGCGGAGCACTGTCGTCGCTGGTGCATCGACTGCACCAAGGGTGGTTGATGACGGAGCATTTTGGCGGCCAATTGCCGTGTTCACCGCGCAGCTACGCCGCGCGCTTCTACTACGACAGCTTGGTGTATGACGCGAAGTATTTGCAAACCTTGATTGCCGATTTTGCTGCCGGTCAGTTTTTTGCCGGCAGCGATTTCCCGTACGCGATCGAGCAAAAAGACTTGCACGGTTTTGTCACTGGCGCCGGCGTTACAGACGACTTGTTCGCGGGTACTGCCAAGCGATTTCTCGGTGTTCTGTAGAGCGTCGCGCGATCGCCGTGGCGCCGATCTGCTTTACAGATGAAACCGCGCCGTTCGAATGAATGACCTTTTTTTTCGCGCCCCAGGCCATTCGGTCACGTAGCCAATGACTCCGCTGGCAGCGCTCCAACAGTACTACGGGTACTCCGCGTTTCGCGGTGATCAAGGCGCTGCGATCGAAGCCGTCCTGGCGGGGCGCGATTCGGTGGTATTAATGCCAACCGGCGGTGGCAAATCGCTGTGCTATCAGATCCCACCGCTGGTAAGTGGGGGGTGTGCGCTAGTCATCTCACCGTTGATCGCGTTGATGCACGATCAAGTCACCGCGCTGGATCAACTTGGGATCCCAGCTGCATGCCTCAATTCCGCGATATCGGCGCGCGAACAGTCCGCGGTGATCGCACGTATTCGTGCCGGTACCCTGCGCTTACTCTACGTCGCCCCGGAGCGCGTGCTTCAAACACAGACCTTGGAGCTATTGAAGGAAGCTCCTCCGATGTTGATCGCGATCGATGAGGCGCATTGCGTGTCGCAATGGGGCCACGATTTTCGCAAGGATTATCTTGAACTCGGTGCCTTGCGCGAACACTTTCCTGGCGTTCCACGGATCGCGCTGACGGCGACTGCCGACGAGCGCACGCGGGTGGATATCGCCAGTCGCCTTCAGTTGGATGCGCCGAGCTGGTTTATCGGCGGTTTCGATCGCCCGAATATCCACTACGCCGTACGCAATCGGAGCAATGCGCGTCCGCAGCTGGCGGCATTTTTAACGGCGCATCGCGACGAGGCGGGGATTGTCTATTGCATGACTCGCCGCAAAGTCGACGAAACCGCGGCATGGTTGTCGATGCAGGGGTTTAGCGCGTTACCCTACCACGCCGGACTGGATGCCCGCGTGCGACAGGTAAATCAGCAACGCTTCCTGCGCGAAGACGCAGTGATCATCGTTGCCACAATCGCCTTTGGGATGGGGATCGATAAACCCGACGTGCGTTTTGTCGCGCATCTTGATCTGCCAAAGAGTATCGAAGCTTATTATCAGGAAACCGGTCGCGCCGGTCGCGATGGCGAGCCGGCCCAAGCGTGGATGGTCTACGGGCTGGAGGACGTGGTGCGCCTGCGCCAGATGCTCGATGAATCAGACTCGGACGAAACCCACAAGCGGATCGAGCGGCACAAGCTCGACGCTTTACTCGGCTGGTGTGAAACCACGACCTGCCGGCGTTTGCCCTTGCTGGAATATTTCGGTGAGCAGCACCAGGTGCCCTGTGGCAATTGCGATAACTGTCTCACCCCGCCGAAGACCTGGGATGCGACGGAAGATGCACAGAAATTACTGTCGTGCATTTACCGCACCGGACAACGCTTCGGTGCCGGCCACGTAATCGACGTGTTGCGTGGCGCCACCGGCGAAAAAATGCGACAACATGGGCATGCATCGTTGAGTACTTACGGAATTGGTGCAGCCCAGAGCGCGAAGCACTGGCGCTCGGTGTTGCGGCAGCTAATGGTTCGTGGTGTGGTGCTCGCCGATGTCGAACGCTTCGGCGCAATTAAGCTCGGGGCCGACGCGCGCGCCTATCTACGCGGCGAGGTCGCGCTAGATCTGCGGGAGGACCTCGCCGAAACCCGCCCAGCGCGCGAACGCCGGAAGCCCGTCCCCGCGCCGCTTGGGACGCCCACCAGCGATCTCTGGGAGCGTTTGCGCTCCTGCCGTAAGCGCCTGGCCGATGCGCAGGGCGTCCCACCCTACGTAATCTTTCATGACCGCACTTTGCGCGAGATGCTGGATCTGCATCCGACCTCCCGCGCGGAACTTCTGGCGGTCAACGGTGTGGGGGCGGCCAAGCTTGAACGCTATGGTGCCGCGTTTCTTGAGATCTTCGGCGAGCAAGAAGGGACGCACTGAGCGGCCTTAAGGCGACGCCGCTAACGGACGATACAGTCACAGTGCGGGCAGACGTACCCGTTGGTCCAGATCCCCGGCGATTCATTTCCGCGAAATCAGTGGTGTCATGCGAAAAAAATTAAAATTTCTCAACTCCAACAGGGAATGTTCGTTGCCGAGCTGTGTGGATCGTGGATGGATCACCCGTTCTGGAATACGCAGTTTTTGCTCGAAGATCCGGACGACCTTGCGGGTCTGATGTCGTCGCAAGTACGCGAACTGTGGATTGACACTGCGCAAGGTCTCGACGCGCAGGGCGCCCGGACAGAGGCCGAGGTCGTAGCGAGTACCGAGGAACTGATGCATGACACCGCAGTGCGGGATGTGCGTGCGCCAACCCACGAAGCGCTAGACGTCGAAATCGCCCGTGCGGCACGCATCTGCGGTCGTGCCCGGAGCGCTGTAGTCTCGCTATTTGCAGAAGCACGGATGGGGCGGGCCATCACCACCGCGCAACTCACGCCGCTGGTTGATGAGATCGCTTCCTCCGTGTTGCGTAACCCCGGTGTACTCATCAGTTTGGCCCGGCTCAAAACCAAGGACGACTATACCTACATGCACTCCGTCGCGGTGTGCGGACTTATGATTTCACTTGGGCGGCAAATGGGATTACCCGAATCTGATATGCGCGAAATCGGCCTCGCGGGCATGGTGCACGATCTTGGCAAAGCCGAAGTTCCCGATGAGATCCTGAACAAACCTGGCAAGCTCACGGAGCAGGAATTCAACACGATAAAAAATCATCCCGCGGCCGGACATCGCATGCTCTTGGAAGGGCAAGGGGTGGGTACGATTCCACTCGATGTATGCCTGCATCATCACGAGAAATTCGATGGGAGTGGTTACCCCGAAGGCCTTGCCGACAAAGCCATTTCCCTCTATGCGAAGATGGGCACCGTGTGTGATGTGTACGACGCGATTACTTCCACCCGTCCGTACAAGGCTGGGTGGAGTCCGGCCGAAGCGCTGAGCAAAATGGTCGAATGGAGCGAAGGCCACTTCGATCGCGCGATATTTCAAGCGTTCATCAAGTGCCTCGGGATCTATCCTGTAGGGTCACTGGTACGATTGGAATCCGGATTGCTCGCGGTCGTCCTGGAAACTTCGAATCGCTCGCTGCTTACTCCGTCGGTCAAAACGTTTTACTGCACGCGCCGCAAGGAGCGTCTCCATCCTAAAATCATCGATTTATCACGTGCTGGCGCGCGCGATAAAATCACAAATTGGGAAGCCCCAGGCAACTGGCCATTTCCCGATCTTGACGAACTCTGGAGTGGATTACAGATACGGCGTTGAGGCGTGCGCCGACCTTAGCACCCGGGCAAAAATAATCTTTAAATTCGGCCGCTTCTGAGCGACTGCGGCGGCGTTGCGCTTATTGGCAATGGGCCCACCATTCCCGGCGAAACGCGCTTTGCAGCAACCGCTCAGAGTCACCCTCGGTGTGACAAGATTATTTTCGCCTGGGTTCTTAGGTTCTGGGTAGGGCCGTCGCGGGGCGCGCCAGCCAGACAATCCCTAGCAAGGCGATGAATAAGTAGGCCGATCCCAAAAAGAGATCATTGGCTGCCATCATGAAAGCCTGTTGATCGATCAACCGATTGATTTGGGCTACGGCTTGCGCGGGTTCCCAACCGGAAAGTGCAGCCGGATTCAACAAGCTAACGGCGAGAGGATGCATCGAATCGACGTGCTCGACCAGCTCGGCGTGATGCGTGGTCGCCCGGTTATCCCACAAAGTGGTCGCCACCGAAGCACCAAAGGCACCAGCGGTGATGCGCAAGAAATTCACTAGCCCGGAGGCGGAAGGAATTTTTTCAGCCGATATACCTTGCAATGCAAGATTGAACAGCGGAATAAAGAAGGTGCCGATCGCGGCCCCTTGCAGCACAGTTGGCCAGACGATCGTGGCGAAATCCGCATCAGTATTGAATTGTGAGCGCATCCATAGCACCACCGCGAACACGCCAAAACCAAAGGTCGCAAACCAGCGTGCGTCGTAGCGGGTGATGTTCTTGCCGACCCACGGTGAGATAAGGAGCGCGAGTATTCCAACCGGTGCCATCGCGATTCCCGCTAAGGTCGCCGTATATCCCATATGTTGCTGCAACCACAACGGGACTAGCACGAGATTGCCGAAGAAAGTGCCATAGCCGATCGCGATAGCGAGTGTCGCCGTGGTGAAATTCCTGCTTCGAAACAGACTGAGATCGACAACCGGATGCGCGTCGGTCAATTCCCATATCACAAACGCCGCAAAGCCAATCGCGGCCGTTGCCGCGAGCGCAATAATCAACGGTGACGCGAACCAATCGAGCTCCTTACCCTTATCGAGCATTACTTGAAAACAACCCACCCATAAAACAAGTAAGCCTAAGCCGACGCTGTCGACTGGTCGTCGATGGGTAGGTGCCTCACGTTCGCGATACAACCACCAAGTCGCGGCGGCGGCGAACAGTCCAACCGGCACATTGATATAAAAAATCCACTCCCAATTCATGTTGTCGGTGATCCACCCGCCCAGCATGGGGCCGGCAATTGGGGCGATCAGCGCCGTCATTGACCACATTGCGAGCGCCATGCCCGAACTCTCTCGGCGATAGCTCGCGAGCAGCAGGGATTGTGATAGCGGGATCATGGGGCCGGCAACCGCGCCCTGCGCGATCCGCAAAAAAATGAGCGATTCGATGTTGGGTGCGAGGCCACATAACCAGGAGACCAACGTGAACAACAGCACGCTGGTCACGAATAAGCGCACCGGTCCGATGCGCTGCGAGAGCCAGCCGGTCAACGGCAGCGAAATCCCATTGGCGACGGCGAACGAGGTAATCACCCAGGTGCCTTGGTTCGGAGAGACACCGAGATCGCCCGCAATTGCCGAGATCGACACGTTCGCGATCGACACATCGAGGACATTCATGAAGGTTGCAGTGGCGAGCGCAATGGTACCGGCGGCCAACCGCCAGCCTTCTAGCGGTGGCGGCGGGTAGGGTCGGGCTCGTGCAGTCGACATGCGGGAAACTACGGCGTTTAGCGAGCCGCGGCGATCTCTGACTTATGCGAAGTCAGATGGCTGGAGATGATTTCCGCGATCCGTCGGGTCGCCGCACCCTCCGTGTCCTCAAAGACATCGGTGCTGCTGACATGCTCAATACCAGGAGTTTCGCGCAGAGTCGCGCCGTCTTGTTGATGGATATCGACTACAACCTGCATCGATAGACCGACACGCAGGGGATGGGCGAGGAGTTGGTCATGCGCGATCTCGATCCGCACCGGCACTCGCTGCACGATCTTAATCCAGTTACCCGTGGCGTTCTGCGCCGGAAGAAGTGCGAACGCGGAGCCGGTGCCGGCGCCAAAGCCGACGATCCGACCGTCGTATTCAAGTTTGCCGCCATACAGATCAGCCGCGAGTTTGACCGATTGTCCGATCCGCATATCGCGCAATTGTGATTCCTTGAAATTCGCGTCCACCCAGACCTTGTCGAGCGGGATCAGTGACATTAAATTCAAGCCAGGTTGAATCCGCTGACCTACCTGGACCGCGCGTTGCGCGACGTCGCCGCTGATCGGCGCGAGGATCTTGGTACGCGTCCACGCAAGATAGGCTTCGTGGACCCGCGCCGCGGCGCGCGCGACGGTCGGATGGCGATCGATTGAAACGCCTGTGGTGAGTGCGCGGTTCGAAGCCAGTCGCTCGGTCGCCGCTGTGATCCCAGCGCGCGCAGCTTCAAGCGCGGCCTGCGCGGTATTCAAACTTGCTTCGGCGTGTTTCAGCTCCTCCTTGCCTACCGCACCAGTGGTCACCAATGACGCACGTGTTGCCAGATCATCCGAAGCCTTCGCGGCCTCCACGCTGGCGCGCGTGAATTCGGCTCGGCGGGCTGCAATGTCGGCCTGCAGAGTAGCGTTGTTGGCGTAGACCGTGCGTACTTCGCGTACAGTGCGTGCGAGATCAGCCTCCGCGCCTTCGAGTGCGATTTTAGTATCGGCTTCATCCAGTTCCACCAGCAACTGCCCAGCCTCTACGTGTTGTGTCTCTCGCGCACGCACGGCGCGCACAGTGCCGGAGACCTGTGGGGTGATCACGACGACATTGGCGGCAACGTAGGCATCATCGGTGTGTTCAAAAAAGCGCGCGACCCGCCAGTAATACACGCCTGCGGTGACAGCCGCGATTAACACCACGAGGCTTAGCGCGACGAGTAAAGGTTTGCGTCGACCGTGCGCAATTGGCGTATCCGCATTTTCAATGTTCATGTTCGATTCCGATCCTGATTAGCCAACATCGCGGGGGTATCGAGTCCGCCGCCCAACGCACCTTTGAGCGCGACGTCGAGTTCAAACGCGCGTGCGGTCAAGATGGCCGCGCGGCGCCACTCGGTAAGGAGCTCACCTTCCGTGACGAGGACGGTGAGATAACCCGTAAGGCCCGCTTGAAATCGCTGCAGGGACAGCAGGTAGGCACTTTCGGCTGCCGCCTGCGCCAGGTGCTGGGCCGTAGTGCGCTGTTCCAAGGTTCGGATCGAGGTGACCGCACGCACTACCTCGCCCATGGCGTGGAGCAGGGTGTCGTTGTATTCGGCGATCGCGATATCGGTCTGTGCGTTAACGAATTTGAGTTTTCCGCGCAGCCGATCGGCATCGAAAATCGGGAGGCGAAGCGTCGGCGCGACGCCGTAAATCAATGAGCTGCCCTGGAGTAAGGCACCCAACCCCAGCGCGCCGAAACCGGCAAACGCTGAGAGATTCACGCTGGGATAAAACTCGGCGCGGACTGATTCGACGCCCTTGAAGGTTGCCGCGATCCGCCACTGAGCAGCGACGACATCGGGCCTGCGCGCCACCAGATCAGATGGAATGATGCCGGGCAGAATCGGGGTTGGGATCCGAGTCAGCTGTGGGACCAAGGTATCTGTCGTCGCGGGCGGTGCAAGCGTGAGGCGGCTCAATGAAATCCGCAGCAATGAGATCCGTTCCAGCAGTAACGCGAGTTCCTCTTGGGTGCGCGGGATCGCTCCTTCGGCCTGCCGTAACTCGACATTGGAATCGATTCCGAGTGCAACCCGTGATTTGACGAGATCAACGATATGACGGCGCTGTTTTAGCGTTTGTTCTACCACAGAGTGTTCAGCGCAGGCCTGCGCGAGTTGGAAATAGACTCTGGCGACCGCGGTGGCAACGCCGAGACGTGCTGTTTGGGTTGCCGCTTGCGTGGCCGTGACCTGGGCCTCGGTCGCGGCCAGCGCGGCGCGCTGGCGGCCAAATAAATCGAGTTCGTAACTGGCATCGAAGGCGAGGCGATTATCGGTGTCGTGAGATCCGCCGGCGAACGGCGGGGCAAAACCGTTTTCGCTATACCGTTGCCAGGTACTGTCGAAGCTCGCTTCGAGCCGCGGTTGGCGAGCGGCGCCGACGAATTCGCTTGCTGCCTGGGCTGCGCGTAGGCGTGCTTCGGCCAGCTCAATAGTGGGATTCTCCGCCAGCGCGTGCTCGATGAGACGGCTAAGGGCTGAATCCTGATACTCGGTCCACCACGCGGCGTCCGGCCACGCGGCGAACGTTGTGTCGAGTAGACTCACAGGTGGTTCTAGCTGTTTGCCTTCAGTCTCGATGCCATCAAACCGGACGCAGCCGAGGCCGACGGCAATAAGCAATACGAGCGCCGCTCGTAGGGTCATCAACTTAACGGGCAACATCGGTTCCGCTTCCATTGCCAATCATTCGCCGTAGAAAATCGACGAACTGTTCCGTTTCGGCGCGCGTGAATCCGGTTAAATGAAGATTCAGCACGTCAGCGAGCACGAACGGTACCTGCTCGACAACGCGTCGACCTTCGCTCGTCAACTCAAGATGCACGACCCGGCGATCACCGGTGCTTCGAGTACGACGCACAAGTTTTTTAGTCTCCAGGCGATCCACCATGCGGGTCATTGCGCCGGTATCGATTTCGAGCGCCCGCGCGAGCGCCGCGGCGGTATTGCCCTTGTTCTGCGCGAGCAGCAGCAGCGGTCCCCATTGCAACGCCGTGAGATCGTAGGGTCGGATCCGCTTGTCGATATGCCGTAGGAGCGACGCCTGCAAGCGCCGCATCAAGTAACCATAGGAATCATCGATGGCGTATTTGTCGCCACGGTAATGCTCCGCCTTGTTGGAGGACGAACGCGCGCGCCGCACAGGAGCGCTGGTTGGAGGTGGGGCGGGGGGCACGCCGCGATATTACTGCCTAAGCAGTTATTGTCAAGGCACTGATTGCCCGCGAGCGGCACGGTTGCGCGTAGGTCAGTTCATTATTAGCGCGGCCATTAAGTTCTCGATCGCGGTGCTACGCCTAGGCGTGTCTAAGTCGCAGGTGGAATTTAATGTCGACCATTCCGGATGTGCACGCGCTTTACGCACTGTTTCCGGGAGCTTCCCGGTGATCCATGCGGCCTCGTTTGGAGCTTCCAAGGTCATTGCTTCCAGCGCTGCATGGCCGCGACGTTCAAGCATCGCGAGCAGCTGACTTTGGCGTAGCACCAGCAGGCACACTATCGAGTCGTCGATGGTTAGAGTTCGTTGACCTTGGAGTTTGCCGCGGAGTCGGGTGCCGTAGTGTCCGACGCTCTGCCACGCGCCGCCGATGAGGGCACCAAGTAAAGTGGCCGCGCCCAGACTCAAGCCGCCAGTGAAAATATCGATCCCGACACCGGCAGCCGCGCCGGCGACCATCCCGGTGCCGATCCGCACACCGAACACCCGCAAAGTTTCGGGGTTAAATAAATCATCACGCCAACGGCCAGCCAGCAATGGTAGCGAATGGGTGACGACGTCATTCGGGTGAAAGTTGTAGCAGCGAAGCAGAGCCTTGACGCAGACTTGTTCGCGCTCGCGAATCGCCACTTGAAGTTGCGTTGTTTCGTGTAGAACGTCCGCCGCCGCGACTGTCCGCTGGGCGGCCGCGCTGTCGAGCAATAATTCAGCGATTAGCCGAGCACCTGCTTGGCGGCGCAACCGACGCTGCGCAAGGTGATCGTCCAGCACACGCTGCAGTTGTGGACGTCCCGCTTCGATCAGCAGAGCAAGGCTCTCGTATAAGCGGGGTTCACCGTCTACGCTCGGCGCTACCGTGTCGAAGCACACCACCGCGTGCAGACCCAGGCGCGCAAGCGCGGTGCGCCATGCAGCTTCACGGTTCTCGGCGTTGACGAAGTTCAGCACCGGCAACAGGGGACGGCCACACATGGCGAGGATGGCGAGCTCATCGCGGTATTTCGCCAGTACGGGTTCGCGCACATCAATCACGTAGAGTCCCGCGGTTGAGCCGAGTAATTGGCGTATTACCTTTGACTCTTGTTCGAAGCGAGTGTGGGCTTCGTAGGTCTGTAGAAACCGCTCAAGCCGCGCTGGCCCATCGAGTTGTTCATTTGGGCGCAGGGGTTGATCAAGACGCGCGAGCAATTCGATCGCGTCCTCCAGGCCCGGTGTGTCATAAAGTTCAAGGACGGGATCACCAGCGACCGACATCCTCGCGCCTTCTACATGTCTCGTTGTTCCGGGGGTGTGCGCGACCACTCCAAATTCCGGGTCGCGAAGTAGGGTGCGCATCAATGAGGTCTTACCTACATTGGCGTGACCAACCACGGCTAGCTTCAGTGGCTCAGTCATCGCCGTTAACGAGCCAGTGCAGAGGTGCTTCGGTGGTGCGGACGACACCTTGTAAAGCGGAGTGCCAGGTTTCGATCCGTCGCGGTTCAACCGCCTGTCCCGGAAGCGGCGAAAGCCACAGGCGAGTCTGTGCCGCGCCGGCAGCCAACTCACGAATTAAGGCCACCGTCCCGCGATCGGGCGAACGCTGTGGATCGCAGGCGATTACTAAGCGTGCGGCGGGGCGTAGCGCGATCTGCGTAAGCAGTTGGCGGCGCTGTTCCCGCGAGTCCAACACGCCTAGGTCAATGACCCCTTCGGGTAAGGCTGGTGGCCAGGGTCGGGTTCCATCAAGCTCGATGCCGACCAGAAACGCACCTTCTACCGGACGACCGGCAGCCACGATGGCGTTGGCCGCGTCGACGTCAGAAGCCGGATCATTGATACCCAAGTGCTCCACCGTTGGCATTAAACGGTCGCGCAGTAACGCGTAGCCGGGCTGATCGAGATCGAGTTCCAAGGCGGCTTTTGCCCGTACCCATCGATGCCAACTGAATAAGGCCAACAGCAAGCGCAGCGCGACGCCGTAAACTAACAACACCCCAAGCAGCCAACTTGACCACGCGAAGCGTAAGTGGTCGATGTTGGCCTCGCTGGAGGCGCGGATCATGGCCTCACTCGGTAACGAAAATCCGAGCAGCGCCGGTAGCGCACCGAGGCGGTGAGTGACGGCCACGAAAGTATCTGGATTTAACAGCGTCGTTTCCCAAGCAAAGCTATAGCGGCGAATCACCAATAGCGCCACGACGGTTAACGCGGAGAAGCTCAACGCGACTAGCCACCACCCGTGCGTGACAAGCGCGATTCCCCAACGCCCCGCGCGTGCTCCCTCGCGCAAGCCGACCAGGCTTGCGGTCCACGGTTCCGATGCGCCTTGCCGGTCAACTCGGCTGCTGAGCCACAACCACCCCTGGCTCACCAGTGTGCCGAACAGGTGTCGACCGAAACTTAACGAAATGATCCACAAAGTTAGGCTCACCAAGTGCATGCCTAGCAGGCAGCCCAGCGCCCATGCGAGATTCACTCGGCCGCCGCCGAGCGCAGCAACCGCGAAGCCGACGCCACTAACTGCGGCGAGGATGAGGAGACCCACCAGCGCCGCACGCGCGGTGCGGAGCCATCGTTGTAGCGATTGAAGTTGGCCGCTGTCGCGCGCGAGATTTAGCGCACGGGCTTGAATCTTCGCGGGGAAGCTCGTGTTGGCCTGCCGCGCGTTTAGCGTTGCCGCGCCATCATTCAACACTTCGCCGCGTTCTTCTTGACGCCGGATCGCTTCACAAAGCAATAGTTGGTGAAGACGGGAAGCGGGTGCGAGTACACCGGTCGGATCAGCAGGCATCGCGATTTTCTTTGCCCTTACCTGGGACTAGTTCTCGCTTGCAGCCACCAGCCGGTTTCGACCCTCGCGTTTCGCCAAGTACAGGGCAGCATCGGCCTGCGCGATCAGATCCGAAGCGACGTTCCCGATGTTTTCCGTCATGGGGACAGTCCTGATTTGGACTAGACCTGCGGACGCGGTGACCACCGAGCCGGTGCTCGCGAGGCGATGTTCGATCGCGAGGTCGGCGACTCCGGTACGCAATTTTTCGGCGAGACGCACAGCGTTAGTCGAGTCAGTGTCGTACCACACCGCGGCGAATTCCTCGCCGCCGATACGCGCGCAAAAGTCACGCGGACGTCGCATGTTCGATTCCAACCAACGACTGATTTTTCGCAGGCACTCGTCACCGGCTTGATGGCCGTAGGAATCGTTATACGCTTTGAAATCGTCGACATCGAGAATAAGTAAATTGACGCTTTTATGTTCGCGGGCAGAGCCTCGTAGCAAGCGGCTCATTGCGTCGTCGAAGTAGCGCCGGTTAAGGAGACCGGTTAATCCATCGTGCTGAGCTTGCTGCAGGAGACGTGTACTCTGGAGCCAATTAAGTCGCGCCCCGCGTTCCAAAAAATAGCCGCCGATTGCGACAATACAGAGCAGCATCCACGATGAAATCAAGGCATACAGGATTCGGCTCGTGGTGCCGAAAATCAGAAGATCGACGGCCGTTGAGACCGACACCATGAGCAACGCCCACGGCAGAAATATCCGGAAGCGAATGCGGCCAAGCAAAAACACCGCGGCGCTTACCACCGCCGCGAAATCCTGGGGGACTTCAAAATTGTACTCAGCGCCAAGCACGCGTTGCACAATGATCCCGAAACCCGCGGCGACGGCCGATAGAACGATCATCGCGGTTGACCAGGACTGCAAGCTTGGCGTGACGACGACTACCAAAGCGAGGGCGAGCATCGGAATTTCCAATCCGAATTGAATCCAGCGCAGCGTTGGCACCAAGTCGGCTGACGGATGCAACAGCAGCGAGTCGTAAACAGGGGTGAGACCAATTAACACGATACCGAGCCAACACAGTGCAATCCGAGTCTGCACCGCGGACTTTTCGTAGTGGGCACGAAATTCTGATTCCAGTTGATCGCCGAAACACAAACGGTCCAGCGCGCGCCGCTCTTTCTCCGCGGAGTCCGGATTATCGGACGCAGGAACGTTGTTCATAAAAATCACAATTCCGTATGAAGTCGCACCACTAACAGTTTATCCAATACCGTTGCGCCCCGGGGCTAGTCTTGGCACCATCGACTGCACCGAAATCCCTTTACAGTGTGCGACAAAGGAACCTCGATGACTATGCTCGATAGCTTCCGAACAGACACCCGCGCCTGGTTGGAGGCGAATTGCCCGCACTCAATGCGCACCCCTCTTCCCGACGAGGAACGAGTCTGGGGTGGACGAAATCCTAGTTTTGCGCAGCCTGATAGCAAGCTGTGGTTCGACTGTATGGTCGAGCGCGGCTGGACCGTGCCGAGATGGCCCAGGGAATATGGTGGTGGTGGACTTACACCCGAGGAGGCGCTGATCCTCACGGAAGAAATGCAGAGTTTGAACTGTCGCACGCCGCTCTTTGGTTTCGGGATCAGCATGCTCGGTCCGGTCCTTCTACAATACGGCACCATCGCGCAGAAGGCCGAACACTTGCCGCCGATCGCACGTGGCGAAATTCGATGGTGTCAGGGTTATAGCGAGCCGGGCGCCGGCTCGGATTTAGCGAGTCTACAGACGCGCGCCGAGGACTGCGGTGATCATTACCTTGTCAATGGACAGAAGATTTGGACTTCCTACGCGAATTACGCCGATTGGATTTTTTGTCTCGTGCGCACAGATACCACCACCAAGCAAGGTGGTATCAGTTTTCTGCTGTTTGATATGCAAAGCCCGGGGGTCGAGACCCGTCCAATTAAATTGATCAGTGGCGGCTCGGTGTTTTGCGAAACGTTTTTCGACAATGTCCAAGTCCCAAAACGGAATTTGATTGGCAAGGTCAACGGTGGCTGGGAGATCGCGAAACAGCTGTTACAGCACGAACGCGGGATGATCTCGCGGATTGGTCGCGCTATCGGAGGCACAGTGCCATCGGTTGAGATTGTTGCTAGGAAATACCTCGGCGATGCAGACGGCAGGATCGCGGATCCCGTGCTACGCGATGCGGTCGCTCAACACGTAATGAATGATCACGCCTTTGAACTCTCGCTACGTCGTGCCGGGCAAGAAAGTGCGGTCGGTGCGGCGAATGGCGGCACGTCTTCCATGTTCAAGTATTACGGCACCGAACAGAACAAGCGAAAGTTCGAATTGATCCTTAAATGCGTGGGCATGAACGCACTCGGTTGGGAAGGCGAAGGGTTCGAGCCCGAGGAGCTGACCGTGTGTCGGCAATGGCTGCGCTCGAAGGGGAATTCGATCGAAGGTGGTACTTCGGAGATCCAGCTGAACGTGATCGCGAAAAATGTCTTGGGCCTGCCCGAATGATCGCCCAGGCCGCACTGGTACTAACGGAAGAAGAGACGATGCTGAAACAATCAGCACACGATTTCTTCACTCAGAAAATGCCAATCAATACGTTACGAAAATTACGGGACGATAACGATCCGGTCGGATTCGATCGTGAACGTTGGCGAGAGATGGCCGCACTCGGTTGGGCTGGAATCCTGATTCCGGAAGAATACGGCGGTACCGCTTTCGGCTATCGTGGAATTGGGCAGATCTTCGAAGAATCCGGTCGCCAACTGGCGGCATCGCCGCTAGTCTCCACAGCCCTGACGGCGGCGCCGCTGATCGCGGTCGGTGGGAGTGCCGCGCAAAAGGACGATGCGCTGACGGCGATTGCGACTGGCGAGCGAATTGTCGCGCTCGCCTTTGAAGAAGGCTCGCGACATCAGCCGTGTCGGATTACGACGCGCGCCGAGCGCACCGGCGCCGGCTATCGTCTGAGCGGGAACAAAACCTGTGTGCTCGACGGTCACGTTGCGGATCAGTTGATCGTCGTCGCGCGTACCGGTGCCGCGGACGACGATCCGCGCGGCTTAACGCTATTCCTCGTTGATACGCGGTGCGAAGGAATCACCTGTCAACGGACGACGATGGTCGATTCTCGGAATGCCGCAAACCTCCAATTCTCCAATGTCGAAGTCAGCGCGCAGGCCGTGTTGGGCGAGTGCAATGCGGGGTATAACCTGCTCGAGCCGGTGCTCGACGGCGCGCGCAGCGGTCTCGCCGCCGAGATGTTGGGAAGCGCGCTGGAAGCCTTTGATCGCACGCGCGCCTACCTAAACCTGCGGACTCAGTTCGGGGTACCGATCGGATCTTTCCAGGCGCTAAAGCATCGCGCGGCGTTGATGTTTTGTGAGATTGAATTAACGAAGTCCGCTGTTATCGCAGCACTAAGCGCACTCGATGAGCGGACGAGTGACCTCGCGTTATTGGCGAGCCTGGCTAAAGCGAAGGCCAGCGAAACCCTGGAATTGGTTTCGAACGAGGCGGTCCAACTGCATGGCGGGATCGGGATGACCGATGCGGAAGAGATCGGCTTTTTCCTCAAGCGCGCGCGAGTCGCTCAGCAGCTGTTTGGCGATGCGAGCTTTCACCGCGATCGGTACGCGAAATTGAGGGGTTTCTAAGAGCGACCGCAGCCCCCCTGGCCAAAGCAGCCAGGGGCTGGGCTATACTCCGGGTGAGCCCAAGTAGAGCGCTGATAATGCAATTCCCCGAAGGCCTCATCGCGGTCGTCAAGCGCGACTGCCCCACCTGCCTATTGGTCGACCCTATCCTGAAAAGTATCGAGAGCCGTGGGCTATCGGTCACTGTCTACGTCCAAGACGATCCGACTTTCTCGTCGAACTCGCACGTCATTGACGATCGCGGACTGGAATATTCCTTTCGGCTCGGGATCGAAACCGTACCGACCTTGATTCGAATCACCGACGGCCGCGAAGCAGCGCGCGCCGTCGGGTGGCAGCGAGCGGAGTGGGAGGCACTTACGGGACTAGCCGCGCTGGCCCCCGAATTGCCGGCATACCGACCCGGCTGTGGATCGGTCTCCGTTGAACCTGGGATTGCCGAGCGTTTGGCGGTGCGTTATGGCACCCGCACAATGCAGGCGCGACGGATTGAAGTGCCCCCACTCGAAGATGAGTTTGAATGGTGTTTCGAACGCGGTTGGAGCGACGGGCTACCGCTTGTTCCTCCCACTGAAGAAAGAGTTTATCGGATGCTCACAGGGACCACGCGCGATCCCAACGAAATTCTCGGCGCGATGCCGCCTAATCTTTCTCCTTGTAGCGTGGAGAAAGTCGCCATTAATGCGGTCATGGCGGGCTGCAAACCTGAGTACTTACCGGTCGTGCTCGCGGCGGTCGAGGCCGCGTTAGATCCGGTGTTCTGTCTGCACGGCCTATTGGCAACGACCTGGTTTTCAGCGCCGATGATCATCGTGAATGGCCCCGTGCGGGAAGCCATCGGAATGAACTGGCAAGGCAACGTCCTGGGACAGGGTAATCGCGCCAACGCAACGATTGGCCGAGCGCTGCAATTGGTGGTGCGCAACGTTGGTGGCGGTAAACCGCTGGAGGCCGATCAATCGACTTTCGGTACACCGGCTAAATACACGTTTTGCTTTGCTGAAGACGAAAACACGCCGTGGACGACCCTGGCTGAAGATCATGGCATCAGCCGCGAGCGATCGAGCGTGACGCTGTTTAGCGCTGACGGCCCGCTCGGTTGCCTTGATCAGAAATCACGCGCACCCGCCGGGCTAATTTATTCGCTGGCTGGCAGTCTGCGCGGCATTAATCATATCGACATCGCTAATGCGGCGGACGTGGTGATTGTTATCGGTCCTGAGCATGGGCGGGTGTTTGATGAAGCTGGTTGGAGTAAGGCTGAGGTAGTCGCGGCGCTACACGAGCACTTACAGATTCCGGCGCAAGATCTCGGCATGGGCACCGATAAGGCGCTGGTTAGTGTCGCCGATGTTCCGCCCACAATGCCCAAGTTTCGTCACGGCGGTTTGAGTCTGGTGCGCGCTGGCGGTGCGGCCGGACTTTTTTCCGCTATCATCCCCGGGTGGCTGATGAAGGGATCGTTAGGCACGGATCCCGTTACCAAGGAGATTACACCATGAAGGCAATATTGCTGGACCCTACGGGCGAACTCGATCCGATACAGCGTGCGCCGCTGACAAAGCCCGCTTCGCTGACCGGTTTGACCGTCGGCCTGCTCGATATCTCTAAAGCGCGCGGTAACGTATTTCTCGATCGAATCGAGCAACTGTTTAATCTCCGCGGCGTGAGTACGAAGCGCTATAAAAAACCCACGTTTACGCGGCCTGCGCCGATCAGTCTGGTGCAAGAAATTGCCAGTCAATGTGATGTCGTGGTCGAAGGATTGGCAGACTGAGGTTCCTGTACGTCGTGCAGTTTGCATGACATCAGAGAGCTCGACAGTCGTGGTATCCCCGGCGGTTTTATCGCCTCCGAAGTATTCAAGACGGCGGCGATAACGCAGGGCGAAGCGGTCGGCTTTCATCCGGATAATTTGTTTGTGGCGCATCCGATTCAAGATCGGACCGATGAGGAGATGCGAGCCCTTGCCGACCAGGCGTTTGAAAAGGTACTCGGTCTAGTCTGCACTCAGGTGCCGTAGCGTCCTTCGAGGCGGTGTCGGTAACGCAGCGCTCTCAAAACCCCCTCAAAACAAGGGGTCGTAACCAGGGATGCTTTTCCTCAAGAAGGACGATGCGCTACGACCGAGCCCACCCAGGCCCTTGAATTCGGCTTGAATAAAAATGGCGTTGTCGAATTCGCCTTCGACGTTGCGGATAAAGCGGCGGCTGAACAAGCGAATCCCCCAACAACAGCTTTCATACTCAAGACCACCGACCACTTCTAGCGCCTGCTGATTTTGCAGCGAATACGCCCAGCGCCCAACCACACTCAGATTTTCGGTTAGCGGGAGCCGAAACGACACATCGGCTTGCTCTATGTCGCTAAGCGCGCGGCGCCGGGTGTCGGGGGTAAGATTCCGTTGCCGGTACGCGACGTTCATGATTGTGCCGTCCGCCGGCGCGTAGCGCACGGAGAATGCCGATTTATTCGTTCGACTCGAGTCAGGATCCCATTGCATGGTTACCCTCCCGGACCAGGCGTCGCTCAGATAGGTCGCAAATTCGCCAATTAATTCCGAGGAGCTGCTATCGCTGATGGTTAGTCCAGGGACTGCAATTTCGCGGTCGCGAAAATAATAGATTTGACCAAGGCTGGTGCGAAACAATTCATGGCCTGATTCCAAACTGAAATTGCGGGAAGTGACCGCGAGCGCGAGTTGATTCGCGTCGCCAATTCGATCACGGCCGGAAAAGCGGTTATTTCTAAACAAATTAATGAACGAAAAATCAAATAAGCCGGAATCGAATACCGGGAATTCGCTTTGCCCCACTTTAGGGATCAATAAGTAAAACGCTCGCGGCTCTAAGGTCTGCAACATGCGAGAGTCCCAAAATTCAAAGCGACGTTCAAAAAACAACTGTCCATCCATACTTAAAACCGGGACGGTGCGGTTTTCGTGGTCGTCAAAATTCAGTGAGTTCGTCAATTGATAGTCGGTGTAGCGGACACCAAGCGCAGGATTGACGTCGGCCCATGGTTTGATAATGGGGAGTGAAACAGTCGGTTCAATATCTAGCCGGGCACCCGTAACACTGGCATCGCGATCGAAATAGGTTAATTCAGACAATGCGTAGAAATGCGGCGTCAGATGACGTCGTGGAAAGCGAGTTTGCGCCAGAATTTTCGGGATGCGCCGATAAGGTCCACGCGAACCATCAGCAGAGTCATCAATATCCTGATAGCTCTGCATGATCCCGTAGACGGAAATTTGCTGGCCGTGATAAGTCGTTTCGATTCGGCGATCCAGATAGCGCTGACTGGTAACGCTTAGGCTATGTCCAAAGTCCTCAAAATACTGCGCGTCGGACACATTCTGGATAAGCGCATTGAGATAGCCGCGATCGTCGGCATACCTTTGCTGGTGCGCAAAGGAGACTGACGACCGGTTCTCGCCGCCGGCAAGATCGTCACTCGGTAGTACTTCGAACGTAAGTTGGCTGCCAAACGTACGGCCCATGTAGCGATATTCGCCCGTCAGCATTTCTCCTCGATCGGCAATAATACGGGGCGCAACTGTCGCATCCTGGTTCGGTGCGAGGTTGAGATAGTACGGGATTTGGAGATCCAGACCTGATTCATTTGAGGACCTAATGGAGGGCGTCAGGAATCCGGATTTTCGTTTCCCGCTTAACGGGAAATTGATATACGGAATATAGAAAACGGGAACGCCGCGAACTTTCAGAATAGCGTTAGTCGCGTAACCACGGTCCAAATCGTGATCAAGTTTGATTTTTGACGCTGAAAATTTCCAACTTTCCGCGTTTCGCGGACAGGTTGTGTAATCCACTCCCGTAAGGCGAGTGATATTGTCCTTCCCATCTCGCTTGATGAAGTCCGCGACACCTCGGCCTTGCCGATCTATCAACCAGTACCTGCCATGCTCAAGGCGGGAACGGCTTAAGTTGAGGTCGAACAGAGCCCGCTCACCGCGCCACAGGAAGGAATCACTCCAGATAGAGGTGTCCCCTTCCGCGGAACCTGATTCGGTCTGCTGATCGTAGGTAATTTCATTGGCTTTGATCGCTGTCTTCCCCTGAAGGAGTTCGGCGTCGCCGGCGAAGTAGGTGGATTCTTGATCAACGATGCGGGCGGTATCCGAGCGCACCTCGGTGCTCCCGGGCGCGATACCTTCACTCGAAAACTCAGGGCGCACGGGGACGCTCCGATCAATCGGGCAAAGCCACCAGTATTCGTCTAGTGAACGTTCTTTAGGCCTAGCCTGCGCAGCGAGCGCATACAGTGCCAGAATGGAGGCAAGGATTATTTTTTTAGTCATCGGGTTCGATGCTGTATAGCACCAGCGTGCGCCTAAGTTCGCATATGTCGAAGGTCGGTTCAACTTAACTTTTGGCGCGGGGTAGTCGAGCACAAAGCAGACGCATCTCTGCGCGGTTAAACCCCACGCGCAGGGATGAGAAGGGTCACTCCCACTTTTGAATTTTAAAACTTGCGAAGATATTAATCATAATAAACAAAGATATAAAAATAAAAATCGATATTCGCACGAAGCTTATGTCCTGTTTTAAGCTCAACCACCCGCGGGTAACGCAGGTCGCGCCCTGAGCCTGGTCTTGAAGGCGTGTGCTAGACCTAAGTTCTGAAATACTCTGTGCGCCTTTTATGAAAACGGAAGTAGCAGAACACCGTGTGTGGAATTACTGGAATATTGAACAATGCGGCGCGTGGTAGGGACCACGATATCGCCACCAAGGTTCGACGCATGTCGGACGCCTTACTCCATCGAGGTCCCGACGCCGGTGACATTTGGGTCGATGCCCCCGCAGGCATTGCACTGGGCCATCGTCGCCTCTCGATCCTTGATCTTTCGCCAGCCGGCGCACAACCCATGCATTCCAAGTGCGAACGCTACGTCACGGTGTTCAATGGCGAAATTTATAATTTCGCCGCACTCCGCGGCGAACTTGCCCAAGGTGGCGCGCAGTTCGTGGGTTACTCGGATACCGAAGTTCTCCTTGAAGGATTTTCCGCCTGGGGCGTTGAGGAAACCCTCAGGCGCAGCAATGGCATGTTCGCGATCGCGTTATGGGATCGACGCGAGCGCGTGCTGCATCTCGCGCGCGATCGAATAGGCGAAAAGCCGCTCTATTACGGTTGGTCCGGCGGCACCTTCCTGTTCACCTCTGAATTGAAAGCGCTCCACGCCTGGCCAGGATTTCGGCCCGAGATCGATCGCGATGTGCTGTCGCTTTATCTGCGCCATAACTACATCCCGGAGCCTCACTGCGTCTATCGAGGATTTCGCAAACTAGTCCCGGGGACTTTTCTCACTCTAAAAGCCGATGGCTCTCAACTTGCCCCACCTCGCGCCTATTGGTCTATGACGGATGCCGTGGCTCACGCCAAACGTGATCTGTTGTCCTGTAGCGCGGAAGAAGGTGTTGAACTCCTGGAACAGGCGCTGAAAAAATCGGTCGGACTGCGGATGGTTGCGGATGTGCCGTTAGGCGCGTTTCTATCTGGCGGAATTGATTCCTCCACCATTGTTGCTCTGATGCAGGCGCAGAGTTCGCGTCCTGTACGCACGTTCAGCATTGGGTTTACGGTGCCAGACTATGACGAGGCACCGTATGCGCGAGCAGTCGCCAAGCATCTTGGCACCGATCACACCGAACTTTACGTCAGCCCGGAGGAAACCCAGGCGGTCATCCCACAATTAGCGACGATGTTCGACGAGCCGTTTGCCGACTCCTCGCAGATCCCAACTTACCTGGTGTGTGCCCTCGCGCGCCGCCACGTCACGGTGGCGATGTCCGGTGATGCCGGGGATGAATTATTCGCGGGCTACTCGCGATATTCGCTCGCGACGGCGTTATGGCGACATCAACAGTGCCTGCCGCAGATTGTCCGGCAAGCCGGAGCGCGCGCGATAAGCGCTGTTTCTCCACTGACCTGGGATCGCGTGTTTACGAAACTACAGCCGGTACTGCCCGCGCGTTTACGGCAGCCGACACCTGGTGACAAGCTGCATAAGCTTGCGCGCTTGTTGGCGATCGACGCTCCACTGACGATGTATCAAAGCCTGATCTCTTTGTGGCAGAGCCCGGACGAAATCGTTTTGGACGCCCGCGAGCCGGCAAGTATTCAGGCGCTTGCCGCGACCCTGCCAAATGGCATCGACTTTGTGGAGAAGATGATGCTATTGGATTCATTGCATTACCTGCCGGGAGACATTCTTACTAAAGTTGACCGCGCAAGCATGGCAGTAAGTCTAGAGGCCCGAGTGCCGTTCTTGGATCACGAAGTCGTGGAGCTCGCGTGGCGAATGCCGCATGCCTGGAAGGTTCGTGAGAATAAGGGAAAGTGGGTATTGCGCGAGGTGCTCGCGCGGCATGTCCCCCGCGCCATGTTCGAACGCCCAAAGATAGGATTCGGGATCCCGATTGATAGCTGGCTGCGCGGCCCGCTGCGCGAATGGGCCGAAGATCTCCTCGCCGAATCGCGGCTTAGCCAAGCAGGGTATTTCAATCCGGGGCCGATCCGATCCGCGTGGCGCGCGCACCTGGCAGGCGCGCAAAACCTCCAATATATGTTGTGGGGAGTGTTGATGTTCGAGTCATGGCGTGAGCGTTGGGGGCATTAAATGGAGACGGCTCCAACCGAGATTAATTCATCGCATTGTCCGTGAGGTATCTCAGGGCAAATCATACCGAAAGGGTTGCAGCAACATGCGATCGAGACGCAGTTCGCCCGGTTCACGAAACATTGGGATGCCGATCGCCACCCCGCCACGTCCAGCGGCGGGCTCCGCACGATAAGTCGCAAAAAGCCGATCCCACCACGGCAAATTGAACCCGAAATTACTATTGGTCTCCGCGTGCGCGATCGAATGGTGGATCCGGTGTATCTCCGGGGTCACAACCCACCAGCGCAACACTCCTTCGGCCTTCGGCGGCAAAACGATATTGCCGTGATTGAACATCGAGGTGGCATTCAAAAGCACTTCAAAAATCAATACCGCGAGCGCTGGCGCGCCGAGCACCGTCACACTTGCGAGCTTGATTACCATCGAAATCAAAATTTCGATGGGATGAAAACGTGCCCCGGTGGTCACGTCAAACTCCAAATCCGCGTGATGCATACGATGAAGCCGCCACAAACTCGGCACCGCATGGAAGAGTCGATGCTGAAAATAGATCACGAAATCCAGCAGCAGGATGGACGTAATTACCGCCAGCCATACCGGAAGCTCCAGTGTCGTCATCATTCCCCATCCATGCTGTTCAACGATGGCGGCGGTGCTAATCGCCGTAACCGGCAGGGTAATCCGCACTACCGCCGCATTTAGCGCGGCAATGCCGAGATTATTTGGCCAGCGTCGCCACCGTGAAAGCGCCGTCCTGCGCCATGGTGCGAGGACTTCCCACAGCGCGATAGCAAAAAATAGACCCATAAATACGCCGAAGCGGATCGCCGTCTCGTGGCTGAGCAAGGTAGTCGTTAACGATGTCATAGCGAAGATATTACGAGGGGAACGTCCGCTGTTACAGCAGATAGAGGAAGGGCATGTCGCACGCGATAAGAGTTTTATTCCGTTTTACGACATGATTATCCAGACGGCAAAATTTCGACAGCAGATTCAAGTGTAATCGCGCTTTATCGTGCGCTTGCGCGCGACTTCTCGGCGACCACGCAAATTCTTGGTCTCATCGCTGGGAGTACCGACCCGCAAGCCTTCTTTGTGGCGGCAAATTTCAGTGCGATTGTCCGATATAAGTCGGCGCTTTAAGCCAGCAACTCTACGCGGTCACCGAGCTGCACCAGACCTGGCGTCACCACTTCGGCATAGGTGGCAAAGCCCGGCGTGCTGAAGCCCGGCAACAGGCCGTCCGGCAGTGAAGTCTTCTCGCGATAACGAATCAGCCCCTTCATCACTTCCTGATCGCGCACCCCGCTCGCCGGATTGAAACCGGTAATGCCACAGCGCGGCACCGCGGTGCGCACCTTGAGCGTTACCGCACCGACTCGCAATAAACGCCCGGCCCACGCGTCTTCTTCATGCTCGATGCTATTGTTAAACACAAAGCCGGCACGAAAGCGCGCGGCGTCGACCGGCGCGCCCACTTCACGCGCTAGTCGCTGCAGCGAACCAGTCGTGACAAAGGTAATGGGGAAGACGTCGACGGCACCATTGGTCACCGCGCAGCGCGCGAGATGCATGGGCCGACCGGCAAATTTCGATAGCACCTCGGTCCACGGCCCTTCGACCAGGGCCATCGCTATGTCGCGCAGGCCCGCGTGATTGATAGTCCATTTCCGCCCGTTGCTGACCGCTGGCCCGCTGACGGTCTGCCCATCGGAGAAATCGAGACGCATGTGGTCGCCATCAAAACTGAATTTCAGCGGAAAGAAGTCGCCATGTTTGTCGGACGATACGAATTTTCCATCGTCCTCAACCAGCGCGAACTCACGGTCATAGCGGATGCCGGTGCTCAATACATCAACGCGCTCGGGATGCAGAAACTGGGTGGCTTTGACGTAAACCTTGCCTATCTGCGCTACTGTGATCATGGGTTTGTCTCCATCGTTACGGGATCTGTGAGTGCGGCGGACATGATAAAGCGCGTACTCTTGATATGCCCGTCACTTGCGCATCCGCGCGAAGGTCCTGCTCAAGCCCATCACCCGTTCAACATGGTCACGCGGATCGTGATCGCCACAGCGCTGGCCGGGCAGCAATTGCAGGCCATGGGATGCGTATCTAGCCCCAGCGCCGGCGCCGCAAAGGTGGGTGATGATGGCGAGTACCTGCTGCTGACGCAGCGTGGCGCGCTTGATGCCTTTGCGCGCGAGGATTTCCCGCACTCGGCGGTCGAGATTCGAGGCCGCCAGTTCCACTGCATGGGAGGGGATCACCCGCGCGTAGAGATTGTTGAACCAGCAACTGTGCATGTCATGCCACGGGCCGTCGGCGACTACACGATGATCGTGTATGCAGTAGCGTTTCGCTTCCTCGAAGGTGCCATCGGTGAACTGGTACATGCCGACAGCGCTCGATGCCGGGCGATAGATTTCAAATAGATTGAGGGTGATGGACCAGCGCCAGTAGGTTCGCGCGACCGGATTGCCCGACGCTTCCTTCTGCGCCAGGGCAGCCAGCAGTTCGGCGGTCATGATGGGGGTGGCATGGGCGACAAACAGCGGTGCATAGCTGCGCCAGGTCTCGGCGGGCGTCTTGTATAAATCGTCGCTGACCGGGAAGAACAATTCGGACGGCTTGCGCACCACTTGATAAACCCAGTTGGCGCTGGGTACCAGTACGATCAGCAGAAGCACTCCGACGAACAGATAGACGAAGGCGGGAACACGGCTCAGAAATGCGATTCGTTTGGACCACCGTTCGGTGAATGCTGATGGCGCAGCAACTAGCTTTACCCGCTTGATGGGCGGTGTCGATTGCGTGCTCGCGGATCTATCGGCTGCGCGCTTGGCCTTCTTGGTGACTTTGGGTTTGCGTGGTGCGCTGGGCGTCGCTGGTGCCGGGCGCGAGTTTGATTTGTCCTTTGGCTTGGCTGTTTTGCGAGTGCTGGCTTTGCGGGCGGCGGGCGGTCGGGGCATGACGGAAGATTAGAGCCGGTCTCAAAATTAAGCGAGCGTCGATAGGGAGCCTTGTCCAATGGGGTATGAGTCTGAACAAAGGGCGTGAATCCAAGTCGCGATCCAGTTCGGCGAACGATTCACTTTAACTGATTAATTATTAACAACGGCTCACACAAAATTTCTGACATGCCCAGTATTGCTAGATGATTCAGCACGGTTCGCTGACAAAGCGTGTGAGCTTAGCAGGGGCCGAGTCTCTTTCAGAAAACTTGGCCGCATGGCCCTATGGCGCGGCGCGCGGGGTCCGTCGCGAACGGCACCAACCTTGTCGAAGTCCGCAGGACTGTGACACGATCAGTAGCTCATCACGCATCCGTCGCGCGCCTTTGCGTCACGCATCTCAGAGGTAAACTATGGCCACCAGACGTCATCCAGGTCCGACCACTGCGTTGGCCCGTGACTACGGATTCACCGCAGTCGACGACTACGACAACCGAATGTACATCCTGCCGCACCTGCGGGATCCGGCGAGTCGCGCGCGCATCATCGCCGAACATCGGACGCATCCACGCGGCGCGGCGGCACAGCCGGGCGTTAAACCCCCCAATCACAGCCCGGAACTGAAACATCTGATCGACAAGTTGCGGATGACGCCCCAGGCCGGCAAGCACACCATTGTCGAAACCGTGCCATGGCAGGAATACGCGATCGGGATCCTGCCGGGGCGACGTGGCGGCGTGGTGAAGATCACCAAGGAACGCTATCGCTCGCGGGAGGACGCCGAACACGCGATTTTTTTGAAACGCCTCAAGGCGTTGCTCGACCAATATGGCATCGAATCCTGAAAGGCTGATCCGCATGGCAAACACCCAACCAATGATGCTGCGCGTGACCGGCTACACCGATCGGTGTTCGGTCCGCCCGGGCGAAGAAGTCACTTTCCACGTGCACAGCGAGTTCGACGAACCGTATCAGGCCGACATCGTGCGGTTGATTCACGGAGATACGAACCCGGAGGGGCCGGGATTCAAGGAAAAACTGGTCCGCAGCGCTACTAATCGCCGCTATCGCGGTCAGCATCAGGCGGTGTATGCCGGCAGCTATGTCATGGTGCCGCACGATGCACGGCTCGACGTGCAGAGTTTCACTTTGTGCGCCTACGTCTATCCCACCACGCCGCTGGTCGATACCGAGGGTGTGGCGGTGGGCGCGCAGGCGATTATCTCTAAATTCAACACGTCCACGGGCGTCGGCTATGGCCTGTTCATCAACGAAAGTGGTGAACTGGCGCTCCGCATCGGGCGCGGCCGCGGCAAGGTTGAAGAATACGCGACCCGCAAACCGCTGTTTCGCAAGGTCTGGTACAAGGTGGCGGCCACGTTTGATGCGGCAAGCGGCGAGATTCGCGTGTGGCAGACCCCGTTCGTGACGATCACGAATGGTGGCCATGGCCTCAGCATGCTGCACCCGCTCGACGACACCGCCGGGAGCGCGTGTTATCGCACCCGCAGCGCCGGCCCGCGTACGAGCGATTGTCCGCTGTTGGTTGCAGCCAGCACGCTGGAGACCCACTCCGGGCGCACGCTGCATGGTGGCCACTTCAAGCATCTCCCGATGCCGTGGGAGATCCCGGTCCACACCCAGAAATACAACGGCAAGATCGAACGCCCTAAGCTCGCGAATCGCGCGCTCAGCGCGGCCGAGGTGGAAATGCTGCTGGCGTCAGCCGGTTGTGAAAACATCCCCGGCGAACTGCGCGGCGCAGTGGTCGGGGCCTGGGATTTCAGCGCGAACATCGCGGATAACGCGGCCTCGACGCACATCGTGGATACGGGCCCGAACCATCTGCACGGCGTCGGCGTCAATCTGCCGGTGCGCGGGGTCACCGGCTGCAACTGGTCTTCCGACTACATGAGCTTCCGTCACGCCCCGCAAGAATATGGCGCGATTCATTTTCACGATGAGTCGGTCGACGACGCGCGCTGGGCGCCGTCGTTCACGTTCAAAGTTCCGGCCAATCTCAAAAGCGGGGTGTATGCCGCGCGCTTGCGTGTGAATGGCTCCACCAGCGCTGAGTACGAGGATTATGTCCCGTTCTTCGTGCGCCCGCCGGCCAGCGGCCCGACCGCGAAAATCGCGCTCGTGATGGCGATGCACAGCTACCTCGCCTATGCGAACGATAACTTGAGCGTGAATTCCGTGATCGCGCAACTGCTGACGGGCCAGGTGCCGCTGCTGCAGCCGGGTGATCTGCTGCTGAACCAAGAGCGCGGTTACGGGCTTGGCACTTATACGTCCTACCGCGACGGCTGGGGCGTGAATATTTCGTCCAGGCTGCGCCCGATTCTGAATATGCGTCCCAAATACGTGCATGTGTTGTCGCCGTCGCTCTGGCAGTTCAATGCGGATCTGCATCTGGTCGACTGGCTGCACGAGATGAATTACGACTTGGACATCCTGACCGACGAAGACGTGCAGCGTGAAGGCGTAGCGCTGTTGAACCAGTACCGCATCGTGCTGACCGGCCATCATCCGGAGTATGTGTCCGAGCAGCAGATGCAGGCGTATCACGATTACCAGCAGGCCGGCGGCCGCTTCATGTATCTCGCCGCGAACGGCTTTTACTGGATCTGTCAGCCCCACCCGGAGAACCCGAACATTGTCGAAGTGCGCAAAGGCGACAACGGGACCCGTGCCTGGACCATCGCGCCCGGCGAATACTGCAATGCGTTCGACGGCAAGCATGGTGGCCTGTGGCGGGTACGCGGCAGGGTCATGAGCAAGATTCTCGGCGTCACGTTCACGTCGTTCGGCTTGACTTACTCCTCGTACTACCGCCGGGCGCCGGACAGCGAACTGCCCGAATGCAAGTGGATGTTCAAAGGCATTGCGCGTGACGAGCCGATCGGGAACTTCGGCCTGGTCGGGGATGGCGCGGCCGGGCTCGAACTCGATCGCTACGATCTGGAACTGGGCACGCCGCATCGCGCCTATTTGCTCGCAAATTCAGAAGGTCATTCCGACATGTTCGTCTCGGTCACCGAAGAGTCAACTTTTAACGCGCGCGGGTATATCGCCGGCGGCACGGGGGACAACAATCCGCGCACCCGTGCGGACATCGTCTACTACAAGACCCCGAATGACGGCGCGGTGTTTTCGGTCGGCTCGATGGCCTGGTGCGGCTCGCTGTCGCACAATCGCTACGACAACAACGTGTCGCGGTTGATGCGCAATACGCTTGATGGCTTCCTGAAGAACGGTCCTCTGCCGTGAACCCCCGCCGCTCGAAAGTCAAAGCGGCCGCCGAAGTCCCGCTGAAACGCGATGAGACCTGGTGGCTGCATCCGGCCTATCGCGGCGAGCAAGCACTACCGCTCACCAGCGACGCCGGAGAAATGCCGCATCGCTGGGTGCGCTCCGATGCGCCGCCGACACGCGTCGAGGCGGTGGTCGAAGATGACAGCCACTTCGCCGATCTTGCCAAAGTGCTGTATCGCCTCAACGGTGCGCGACCCGGCCCGGTGCGCGGCTTTTATGTGATTGTCGCAGTGGCATCCGGGCGTTATGCGGTCGGGCAACTGTGTGCGGATCCGGCCGCGCCGGTGCAGTTGTTCGAGGATCTGGTGTTCGCGAGCGAAGCGAAGGCGCGCGCCAAGGCGACAGAACTCCGCGCGGCGGCGCAGCTCAGCTGCCGCTAACCGCCGGTGCCCGAACTCAGCTGAGCAGCCCCAGAAAAGTGGCGATCCAGCGCCCGATAACGGCGCTGTCGACCGGCTTAGCAAAACTGCTGAGCGCCGCGGCGCGCACGGCGGGCGGGATTTCGAACGTCGCTTCGAGGGTCATCTCCCGCATGAAGTCAGCCGTGAACTCGGGATGCGCCTGGACGCCCAGCACCTGCTCACCCAGCGCGAACGCAGCGTGGCGGCAATGCGCCGCCGCGGCCAGCCACTGCGCGTCGGGTGGCAGGGTCACAACCTGATCTTGATGCGCCATGAACAACCGGAGCGGACCGGACGTCGGTGCCGGGTACGCCGACTCGCCGCGCAGTTCGACCTCAAGATTGCCGAGACCCCAGCCGGTGGCCGCGCGTTCGACGCGGCCACCGAGAGCCTGTGCCAGCAACTGATGACCGAAACAGATCCCGACCTGGGGGACCTCGATCGCATGCGCCGCACGTGCGAAATTCTGCAAGGTCGCGATCCAGGGTTGGGCGTCATACACCCCGGCGCGCGAGCCGGAGATCAGCCACGCATCGCAGTCCCTCGGATGCGCCGGCAGCACGCCTCGATGAACCGCAAAAACCTTGAGTTCGAAGTCGGCACCGGCCGCCTGGAGCAGCGCGGTGTACATCTCGGCGTAATCGCCAAAACGGGAACGCAGGGGTTCCCAGATGCTGTCGCAGGCCAGCAGGCCGAGCCGGCGCCTCACGCCGGCAGCGCTTCGCCCCAGGTAATGTGCCGTGCGGCGTAGGGTGCAATGAACGGTGAGCGGTAGCCATCCTGGCGCCACAGAATTGGGAAAAAGGCTTCATCCATGGTGTCATCGCCGAAACGTTTGTACCGGCTGTAGATATAGCCGACATAGGTCGGATGAAAGCGGGTTTCGGAGGACATGCAATGGGCCACGATCGAACGGCGCGGGACCTCGCAGCGGTTGACGTCCGAGCCGTGCCAGGTCCAGCCGCCATGAAACGCGCCGCCGCCGGCTTTGACGACGATCGGCACCCGCTCGATCTGCGTAACCCCCGCCGCAGCGGCGGCTTTTTCGAGGTCTTTGACCGGGTTCTGCGGCGCATGAAACTGCTCGATCATGCCGGACTGGCCCCAGCGGTGCGATCCCCGCACATACTCAACCGTGCCACCTTCGGCGCTGGTGTCATCGAGCGCAATCCAGCAGCTCACCCAGTCCGGCAGGTTCGTCCATTGTTCGTAGGCAGAATCTTGATGGAACCCTAACGGTTTGCCGCCTGGCGGCTTCCACAGAATGTTGTCCTGGCTGATGCGGGTCCCGGGCCAACGGCCGAGCGTAGCGCAGGCCCGGCCGATCGATTCCTGCAGGATGACGCTCGCCACAAACCGATCGGATTTCCAGCCATTGCAGATTTGACGGGTGTGATCGGGGGGATCGCGTCCTTCCAGCCAGTTTACTTCGTCGGGCACCAGGCCGGTTTCCCAGTGACCTTTGAACAACTCGTCATAGCGCGCACGCAGGAGTGCCACTTCGTCGTCATCGATGATGCGATCGACGGTGATGAAGCCATCCCGTTCGAAGTCAGTAACCTGTCCGTCGCTAAGGCTGAAGTCCCGCATGATGTTTGCTCCGGGCTAGGGCAGATAGTCCATGTAAGTGTCGTGGTCCCAGGCTGTGACCGTCGCCAGAAATTTGTCCCATTCATCACGTTTGTAGTCGATGAACACATCCCACATCTCGCCCGGAAGCGCCGAGCGCACCAAGGGATCGGCCTCCATCGCATCCAGCGCCATGCCGAGGTTCGTGGGCAGCTTCACCACTTTTTTCCCGGCGAGTTCGAGTTCGTAGATATTGCGCTGCTCCAGCGGACCGGGATCCAGCTTTTGGCTGATGCCTTCATCCATGACCGCCAGCAACGCTGCATTCAACAAATAGGGATTGACCATCGAATCGACGGCACGATACTCGAAACGCCCTGGTGCGGACACGCGCAGCGCACAGGTCCGATTCTGATAGCCCCAATTGTTGTAGACGGGCGCCCAGTAGCCCTGGTCGAGCAGGCGCCGGTAGGAGTTCACCGTGGACGCCCCGAGCGCAGTCAGCGCTGGCAGGTGTTTAACGATGCCGCCGGCGGCCCATTGGCCGATCGGCCCGGGCATGCGGAGATCCTTGCCTTCGGGATCGAATTTGTTCTGGCCACCCGTGACGTAGGTGAACACCTCGGACATGCCGAACTTCGACAGGCCATCGAAGGTAGTCACCTGGTCCTTGCCGCCTTTCCACAGCGAGAAATTATGGTGACAGCCGTTCGCCGAGACTTTCATGAAAGGCTTGGTCATGAAGCACGCGATGACGTTGAACTCGCGAGCCACCTGCGTGCAGATCTGACGGTAGGTGGTCAGCCGATCGGACGTCCGCTCGACATCGTCGTACGTCCAGTTCAGTTCGAGCTGTCCGGGGGCGTCTTCGTGATCACCCTGAATGCAGTCAATACCCATCTTGCGACAGTACTCGGTCACCTTGAGCGTGATCGGTCGCAGTTCTTCGAACTGATCGATGTGGTAACAATAAGGCTTGGTGACGCCGCCAGCGGGTTTGCCGTCGGCACCCTTTTTCAACCACATCATTTCGGGTTCGGTGCCGAGCCGCAGCCGCAGGCCGTGCTTTTTTTCGAACGCGGTATGGGCGCGTGTGAGATTGCCGCGGCAATCCGAGCTCAGATAGCCGCCGGGGTCGACCAGCTCTTCGCGATTGCGGAATAAGGTGCAGAACACCCGCGCCACGCGCGGTTCCCACGGCAACTGCACAAACGTTTCCGGATCTGCGATGCCGACCAGCTCATGGGCCTCCGGCCCGTAGCCGAGGTAACGCCCTTTGCGACTGATGAACAGATTGGCGGTCGAACCATAGACCAGCTGGAAGCCCTTAGTGGCGATTCGCTCCCAGTGATCGGCAGGCGCACCCTTACCGACGATTCGCCCGGTGACCGACACGAACTGGAAGTAGATGTACTCGACGCCCAGCGCTTTGATCATCGCGCGGACTTTCTTGACGCCTTCCGCGCGCGCAGTGTCTTTGACGTAATTCTCCAATGCGGTCATAGCAAGGCTCCTCCGGGTGCTGATGGTTTAAAGCGCCACGCTCATACGTGATGAAGGTAACGCTTGCGTTCAAATGCCGCGACGTGCCGGCGCATTGTGATGTCTTCCTGAATACAGCTCTGGGTGAAATGGGTCACGAACTCGGCCCCAAACAAATCAGCCGCCAGCGTACTACGCTGCATGCGTTCGGCGGCTTCGAGCAGCGAGCGCGGTAACGGACCGATCGCCGGATGCACGAACTCGCGGCCGATGTCGGTCGTTTCAGGCGGGGGTTGCAGATTTTGCTCGATTCCCCGCAACCCGGCGCCGAGCATCAGCGCGAAGGCCAGGTGCGGATTGGTATCCGCGCCGGGCAAGCGAAATTCAATCCGACAGTCGTCCGGCGCGCCAGCCACCACCCGTAAACCACAGGTGTAATTCCCGAGCCCCCAGGTCGCGGTGCGTGGCGCCCAATTGCCCGGCACATACCGGCGATAAGCATTCACCGTACTGGCGAACATCGGCATGAGTTCGGGCAAGGCTTGCAGGATGCCCGCGATAAATTGCCGGCACACGATCGAGATTCCGCGCGGATCGTCGGCCGCATGGAACGCGGCGACGTCAGTCGTGCGCGTGCGCAGCGACAAGCTGGGATGCCCGCCCAGTCCGGGATGCGTATCCGAGAGCTGGGCCATGAAAGAAGCGGTGAGACTGCGTTGAATGCAGAACGCCTTGGTGAACAGCTTGAAAAGTGCGGCATCGTCCGCCGCCGTCGCCAGTTGGCGCACGGGCAGCGCGGCTTCCAGGCACCCCGGGCCCAGTTCCGAGCACAGATGATGCAGGGGAATATCCCCGGCCCGCAGACAGTGATCGTAATCGCGCAGGAATTCTGCGCCCGCGGCCGGATATAGCCCCGACCAGCAACAATTCTCCTGTGCCAGCGTCTGCAGCTGATCGAAATTCTTGGCGCTCAGCGTAGCGGGCGTTTCGTCGAGAATGATGAACTCGAACTCGCTTGCGCCAAGGGGTTCGAAGCCAAGTTGGTGCGCGCGCGCGATCTGGGCCGCGAGCAGTGCCCGCGGCGACAACGCGGCGCTGTCGCCGGTGTAGTCCGCCACCAGCAACGCGGCGTGAGGTTCGAACGGGTAAGGGCGCAGACTCGCGACATCAAGCTGGCAGGCTTCGCTGCGATAAGCGCGGTCCGCGCGTACCGTGTCGTTGGGCCCCCAGTACGGCAGCGCGTCGATGAAAGACCAACCCTCCGCCAGGTACCGGCGCGCCAGCGCCACCGGCAACCGCTTTTCGCGGAACACTCCTTCAGTATCGAAGATCCCCGCGTGCACAAACTCGATGCGCTCGCGCTCCAAAATGTCGCTAAGCGCGGTACCCGAAGCGGCAGACCAGTTTAGCGGGGTCGTATTCATACGTTGCATTGAGAGTAGAGAAAGTTTCTGCGCATTGAAAGAACTAACCTTCATTTTGCCGGACGCCAGTGTTATAAGTATTGCACGAGTCAAAAAGCCTGGGAGGAACGATGGCGACCAAACCGACCGGCGTCCAAACCAACCAGGGTTATACCAGTACGGATGACTTCATTACCCGCACCCATGTCCTCCCGCTGCTGACCGACCGCACGACGCGCGAGCGCCTGCTCGCTGAACATTGCGAGAACCCGATCGGCTTGCCGGGCAAAGGTGGCAAGGCCGGTGTGCAGCACAGTGAAGAACTTGCGCATGTGATCGACAAACTCCGGCGTGCGCCGATGGCCGGCAAGTACGTGCGAATCTGTGTCGCCGCGCATCGCGATTACCGCATTGGCATGTGTACTGGCGTGCGCGGCAAGCCGGTCAAGATCTTCGCCGACTCCTATCCATCCGAAGATTCCTGTGAGCACGCGATTTTCGTCAAACGGGTGCACGAACTCCTGGCCAGTTACGGGCATAAAGTGCGCTGAACGGCCGCGTTGGCACCGAACCGAACATTTCTGGCGCGCGGCGTCGACGGTACATAAATGAGGACAACCCCATGCTTCGGATCACCGGCTACAGCGATAAGTATTCCGCATGTCCTGGCGAGACGATCAAATTCTATGTGAATGCCGAGAAGGGAGAGCGCTACGACGTCCAGATCGTGCGTGTAATCCATGGGGATACGAATCCCGAAGGACCTGGTTTCAAGGAAAAAGAAATCAAAGCGCCCTGCAATCAACGCTACCAAGGGCGACCGCAGAAGATTCACGGTGGCTCGTATGTAGTGATACCGGCCGACTCACGCCTGGACTGTGCAAGCTTCACCGTGCAGGCCTTTATTTTCCCCACCACCCCAGGCCCCGGACCGCATGGCTACTGCCATGACAAAGGCATGCAGGGCGTAGTGACCAAGTGGGATGTCGGCCGGAAGTCCGGCTATGGTCTGTTTGTTGATGAAGCGGGTTGTCTTACTGTGATGATCGGCGGGACGCGCGGCAAGCTCACCACGCTCACGAGCGGGAAACCATTGCGTCGTAAGGTATGGTACCTGGTGGCGGCCAGCTACGACGCGGACACCGGGCAGGTGGTGCTGTATCAGGAACCGATCGTGTCATCGACGAATGGCGGACTCGGCATGGCGCTGCTGCACCCTGCGCACGAGACTAGCGCAGTGGTAAAGACCAAGAGCGCCCATGGTCCGGCCAAGAATGACGCGCCGGTCCTGTTCGCCGCGGCGACCGCGGAGACGGACTCGGGACGCAGCATTCAAGGGGGTCACTACAAGGAGGCCATCTCCGCGGTGTCCCTGCCGGAACAGGTCTGGTGTTATAACGGGAAAATCGACCGTCCCAGGATTTCGAATAGAGCACTTTCGAAAGCAGAAATCGATGCGCTCGCGCGCGGCTTCGCGGGAGCCGCTGCGGAGCTGCGCATTGCCGTGGTGGGTGCCTGGGATTTTCACGCCAACATCACGACTAATATCGCCTCGTGCCAGATCGTGGATATCTCACCGAATCAGTTGCATGGGTTCGCCATCAATCTCCCGGTCCGCGGCATGACCGGCTATAACTGGAGCGGCGACGATATCGTCTATCACCACATTCCGCATGAGTATGGCGCGATCCATTTCCATGACGATGACCTCGACGATGCGCGGTGGGCAGTGGATTTTACCTATACCTTGCCCACCACCTTGAAGAGTGGGGCCTATGCGGCTCGCCTGCGGATCGGTGGCAAGGATTCGCCGGAAACCGAAGACTACATTCCGTTCTTCGTGCGGCCGCCGCGCGGGACGGCGACCGCGAAGATTGCGTTCATCGTGCCGACCAACAGCTACATGGCCTATTCGAACGACAACCTTGCCACCAATTCCGTCGTCGCGCAGCTACTGGCCGGGCGCGTGCCGATCATGAACGCTTCGGATCTCTATCTGAATGAGCATCGCGAATACGGTCTGTCCACTTATTCCTGCCATTCGGACGGCAGTGGGGTGTGCTACAGCTCGCGCCTGCGACCGATCTTGAACATGCGCCCGAAGTATCGGCACTGGTTGTCGCCGTCGTTATGGCAGTTTAACGCGGATCTGCATTTGACCGATTGGCTCGAACAGATGAATTTCGAGTTCGATGTGCATACCGATGAGGATCTCGATCGCGAGGGACTCGGGCTGTTGTCCCGTTATCAGGTGGTCTTGACGGGCAGCCATCCGGAGTACTCTTCCGAACGCATGCTCAATGCCTACGAGGCTTACCAGGCCAGCGGCGGGCGCTGGATGTACCTCGGTGCCAACGGCTTTTACTGGTGCAGCCAGTACCATCCGGACAACAGCAATATCATCGAAGTACGCAAAGGCGAGGCCGGTACCCGCGCGTGGACCGCGAATCCGGGCGAATACAACAATGCATTTGACGGCAAGTACGGCGGAATGTGGCGGGCGCGCGGTCGCATCCCGAGCAAAGTCTGCGGACTCACGTTCACCGGTTATGGTTTCGATGTTTCCACTTACTATCGGCGCGAAGCGGATAGCCTGCGGCCCGAATGCGCGTGGATGTTTCAAGGGATCGGTCAGGACGAGGTGATCGGTGACTTCGGCCTCGTCGGCGGCGGCGCCGCGGGCCTGGAGATCGACCGCTACGATCTGGAATTCGGCACGCCGCACCACGCGTTCCTTCTCGCGCGCTCCGAAGGCCATACGGATCTCATGCTGCAGGTCAACGAGGAAGTCCACTTCTCGGTGCGCGGTTTTTACGGCGGCGGCGATGAGAATCCGATGATTCGGGCGGACATGATCTACTACAAGACGCCGAATGACGGGGCGGTCTTCGCGCCCGGCTCGCTGGCCTGGTGTGGCGCACTGTCCCACCACAATTACGACAACAACGTGTCGCGCCTGATGAAGAACGTGATCAAGGGCTTTCTCAAGAAAGGACCATTGCCGTGAGTCCGCGTCGCGCGCGAAAACCGGCGCCGCAGCAGAACCCGGGGCGGCCTCTCGCGCCACCGCGCGGCAAACATGTGATGCCCGCGCTCGCGGGCACCCCGAATAAACTCGAGTCTGCATTACTCGGCACGCTCGATCCGGACAAACTCAATCAACTCGCGGAGTGTCTTTTTACGCTCAATAACCGGCACTTCGGCCCGCTACCAGGCGCGTATGTGGTGGTCTGTACCGAAACGGAGCGGCGCTGGTGCGTCGGCCAATTAAGCGCGGATCGCGCGCGCCCGTTGATCATATTTGAAGCACTGACGTTCGACACGCCAGCCGCCGCCAGCCGCGCCGCCACGCGCTTGCGGCGCACGCGGGGGGAAAGGATGCCTGTCCGCAGTCTCTGAGCGGCGCACCTGACCGCAGCCGCCACCCAGGGAAAACCCGGGGTCGGTCACGCGCAGCGCGCCGGCTGGAATGGAGTCGCAGGATCGCTGGTCTAAACAGGTGTCGGCGACCCAAGGTGTCGCCGGCGTATGGGGGACAGGCGCGTGCCTGAGTAAAACAACCGAGGAGGATATGATGGATAAAGACATCACAGCACTGACCGTACTGTTCACCGAGTTTTACTACTGGGTGACAGTGGTTTTCATGTTTCTGATCCACGTTGGCTTTTGCATGTATGAAGTCGGCGCCTCGCGGCGCAAGAATCACATGCATACGTTGATGAAGAACACCATGGTGATCCCGACGGTGGGGATCACGTTCTATCTGTTCGGCTGGTGGATCTATTCGGCGCTCCCGAACGGACCCGGGATCACAGGTGGACTCATCCCGGCATCCTTCGCGGTCCCGTGGAGCGAATTGATGGGCACTCACATGGGCGGCGCGCCAGCGACAGCCGCGGTGACGGCTGCCGATACTGCGCTGTGGGCCCGCCTCAACGGGGTGTTTTTCGCGGCGTTCCTGCTGTTCTCCTGGACCACCGCCTCCATCGTCTCTGGCGACTGCATCGAACGGATCCGCTCGGGTGCCTTCTGGATCCTGGCCGTGCTGATTGGTTCGGTGCTGTGGATAATCGATGCGGCCTGGGGTTGGCATCCGGCGGGCTGGATGGTGGCCAAGCTTGGCTACCACGATGCGTACGCATCCGGGGTGGTGCATGCCATCGCCGGCGGCTTTACCTTGGGCGTGCTGCTGGTGCTCGGACCGCGCCTCGGCAAATTCAAGCCGGACGGGACAGCCCGCAACATCAATCCGCACAATCCATGGTTGGTGACGATCGGGCTTTTCCTGATCTACACCGGCTTCTGGGGTTTCTACGCCGCGTGCAACATCCCAATGTTTGATGTACAGGCCGGCGATGGCGTGTTTTTCTCGGCGACCAATATCTATCTGGCACCGACCACACTGTCAGCTATCACGTTCAATTTCATCACGGCCTTATGCGGCGGCATGCTTTCGATGCACGCGGTGGCGAAGGGCGATGCTTTCTGGACCTACTCGGGTGGTCTCGCCGGGGTGATCGCCGCGTCCGCAGGTAATGATCTGTATCACCCGCTGCAGGCCTTCCTGATCGGCGCGACCGTGCCGGTTATTTCCTACAAGCTGCACTATTACATGGAACGGCGCTTCAAGCTCGACAGCGCCGTTGGCGCGGTCGCCGTGCATGGTTATACAGGCTTCCTGGGGGTGGTGGTCGCCGGGTTTGTGCTGTGGGGCTATCCCTCATCGCCGACCGCGGGCTTCGCCGCGATCACCCCCTGGGGCAATTTCATCGGTGCCGTGATCATGTTTGCAGTGCTGGGCGTGTTCCCCGGCTATGTGGCAGCCAAGGTGTTGAATGCCTTCGGTCTGCTTCGCATCCCGCGCGAAATCGAACTCGCTGGACTCGATGTCTCGATCGAGATTCAGCGCGAACTCGACGCTGCGGAAGTCACGCAATCGGTACACGCAGAAGCTGGCGATCTGCTGGCGGCTCGCGGTTAAACTCATACAGGAGACAACAGACATGGCGACAATCGAATCCTTTGCCGGGGCGATGACGGATATCGGCCCCATGTACCCGTTCGTCGGCACCGAAATGCTGATGGTCATCGTGGTCGGTGCCTTCTGGATAGTTTGGCACATCCTGCAGCTGCGGGCCGAGAGCCGGGAATTCGAGGAAGACCTCGCGCGCCTGCGCAGCAAGGATACTCTGCGTAAGGCGCTTGAGCGGGAAGGCTGATCCCCCCACCAAAATTAATCCCAGCGGCGCCTATGCGCCGCCGGGATTGCCTGCGTAGTGCGAATTGTTGACATCGACCAAGCGCCTGCGATGTGCCTGCCCGCGAAGCCTGACACGCTGCTAGGATTAAGATTGATTGCAGGCCTTGAGTGACCTGTACCTAAACCTGTACTTGTGCCTTACGCCTGCGACCGCCACGCGAACCGGTCACGGGAATCCGCTCGATGGAAGAATCCGAACACCGCGATCCGCCGACGCCCGCCCCCCACCAATTCGCCGGCATGCCGATGCCGACGATGAAATATTTCCTGACGCACCTGTTCTCGGTCGACCATCCACAATTTCTGTTCGCTTATTGCACGGTGGGCGCTTTCTTCGCAACGCTGGTCTTCGGCATCTCGGTGGTTTCAGTGCCGATGATGCTCGATCGCGGAGCCGAATCGGGGACACCCATCGAATCGACCCATTCAAGCCAATGTCGCCGACGACAGAATTATTCCGGGACACCCAAGAATGCCTCGGGAAATCGCGGTGTTCCGGATTACCCATAATTTCTAAGTGACGATTGGGTGAGTATCCCGAGTCTACGTCCCCGGTAAAATTTAAGGTCGCTGCCACACACGCCGGAGGCATTGATCGCAAGCACAACTTCGCCCGGACCTGGCGTTGGATCCCGGAACTCCTTCAAATCGATTTTTCGACTACCGAGAAAAACAACGCCGCGCGTGGTGGACTCCTTTATGGTTTCGCGAAACCGAGGGTGTCGCGCAAAGTCATCCCCGGGTACTCCATGCGAAACAGGCCGCGTCGCTGAAGTTCCGGGATCACCAGGCGCGCAAAATCTTCGTAAGACCCTGGCATATGGGTCGCCGCCAACACAAAGCCGTCGCAGGCCTCCCCGACAAACCATTCTTCCAATTGATCGGCAACCTGAGTTGGAGTACCAGCGAACAGCGGCAGCTCGCGTAGCGTACCGCGACCACTGAAGTGTAAAAAATCCCGCACCGTGGGATTTGCCAAGCCGCTTAAGCGCATGACGCGATCGAGGATCCCCTGCAGGCCAGTCGCAGAGGCCAATTCTTCCGCCGTGAACGGATCATCCATCCCCTTCGCTCCGAAATCGAAGTTCAATACTTCGGAGAGCAAGGTCAGCGCATCGATCGGTTTCGCGAGTCCATCAATCAACGCGAGCTTGTCCTCCACCATCGTCTGGGTCGCGCCGATAACCGCATATATGGCCGGCGAGATCCTGACATTGGCGGGATCCCGATCCTTGCTTGCGACCGCCTGCTTGAATTCTCGGTAGCTGCGTTTCGCGAATTCAATATTGGGATGAATCACAAACACGAGTTCCGACCAACGTGCCGCGAATTCACGACCGCGACCGCTTTGCCCCGCTTGAATGATGACTGGATGTCCCTGCGGCGAACGTGGCACGGTGAACGGCCCGCGGGATCGCAGCCAGCGACCCTGATAGTCCAAGCGCCGTACCTTGTCGGGATCCGCGAACAAGCCAGTGGCCCGGTCTTGAAGGATCGCGCCGTCTTCCCAGCTCGCCCAATGACCCAGCACAATTTCCATAAACTCGTCAGCGCGGTCGTAGCGCAGATCGTGATCGAGCAAGTGCTCGCGGCCAAAATTAGCGGCTTCGGTATCGTTCAATGACGTCACGACATTCCAGGCCGCGCGACCGCCGGTCATCAGATCCAGCGTTGCGAACACCCGTGCGACATGGAACGGCTCGTAGTAGGTGGTCGAGTACGTCGCGCCTAGGCCGAGGTGTTTCGTGCTGAGCCCCATGGCCATCAGGATCGTCGGCAAATCCATTTTTACGGCGCGGATCCCGTGCCGAACGGTTTCGGCGTAGTCGTGATGGTAGATGTCTGGCATCGCCAACCGATCGTCGAAAAACGCCAGATCGAATTTTCCGGCTTCGAGGATACGTGCGATCCGTTGGTAATACTCCGGCGTCATGAAATCGAGCGCTGTCTCGGGATGCCGCCACGATGCCGTGTAGTTGGAGCAGTTCTGCGCCTGCAGAAAAGCCACTAAGGTCATCTGTTGGGGAGATTCAACGTGCCGCATGCAGTATCCTTTTTAGCGAAGGTTGGGGTGAGTACCCGAACCCGAACTTTCTTGATTTATGCGGACGGATTTAACTCCGCCCCTAGCGCTCATATTGTGGTTCGGGTGCTCACCCCAACCTACCTCAAATCACACCCGTAGAGCGCGATGTCGATCGTCTGCCCGATCCCAAAGCGTTGTCGCAACGTTTACGCAAGCAACGAACCGAGCGCGCCCTACAGTCCTGAAATACAGTCGGCGAGCGACGTCGAGCCAGGTACCACCAGCGGTCCACCGGCTTCCCCGGCGAGATAAGCGACGCCTGAAAAGGCATGCGCAATACGTGCGAAACCGGGGCGATCACGATACGGTCCGTCTTGGCCGTAGGCCGAAATCCGCACCATGATCAGATCGGGATTGATTGCCTTCAGGCTGTCGTAGCCAAGCCCCAGCGCTCCAACGTGCCTGGTCGAAAGTTCTCAACCAGGATGTCGCAGTCGGCAACCAAGCGTTTCAAAATTTTCGCGCTATCCGGTTTTCTTAAATCCGGCGTGATCGATTTTTTTATTTCGATCATCGTTCAACCAATTCAAACTTGAGCCTGTCGCGGTCATCGTGCCGAACTTGCGGAATGGATCGCCCGTACCAGGCATTTCGACCTTGATCATCTCGGCGCCAAAATCACCAAGCACGCAGGCGCAGAACGGCGCGGCCAGCATGGTCGCGACATCCAGTGCGCAGACGCCTTGCAGCGGCTGCCGGGTGTCAGGGGTCATGCACGGATGCGGCGCGCGCGAGGATCTGATTCGCGATTTTGCGATGAGCGACATCGAGCAATTGACCGTTCAATGCCACCGCACCCTTGCCTGCGCGCTCGGCCTCATCAAGTGCGCTGAGCGCCGCTTGGGCCCAACTCACTTCTTCGTCACTCGGTGTGTAGGCTTGATTGGCGAGCGCGATCTGGGTGGGATGGATGGCCCACTTCCCCTGGTAGCCGAGGACTCGCCCGCGCGCCGCGGCGGCGAGAAAACCGCGGGTGTCGGCAAAATTCCCGAAGGGTCCATCGAGGGGCATCACATTGAACGCATGGCAGGCGTTCACGACACGCGCGAGCGCGTAATGCCACTGGTCGTTCCAATGGGCTTCGCGCGAGGTGTCGGGATTTTCATCCGTCAACATGGCGTAGTGCTTATTCGCACCACCGACGAGTCGATCTTGACCGCCAAGGCTCAGCGAATAATCGCCGACCCCAAACGACACCGATACAATCCGCTTAGCAGCCTCTATAATCGCCTCGACGCGCGCCATGCCGAGCGCCGTCTCGATCAGAATGTGTAGCTCAAGCGCGCGATCCGGTGGGCGTTCGCGATTAAGCGCACCGAGCAGCGCTTCGACGTAATGCAGTTCTTCTACCGATCCCACCTTGGGGATGAGAAAACCGTCCAAGCGCGGACAGTTCGCCCCGAGATGTTCTATGTCGCGAAACGCCCATTCAGTATCCAGCGCATTGGTGCGTACCAACACCCGTTTCCGTTTCCATGCAATTTCGTGCAATGCTCGTGCGGCATTCGCGCGTGCTGCAATCTTGCGATCGGGCGCGACACTGTCTTCGAGATCGAGAAAGAGCGCATCGGTGCTGCTATCCGCCGCTTTCTGAAAAAATTCCTCCCGCACTGCCGGCACCGCGAGTAAGCAGCGCATACTGCGCATGGTCATTGTGTCCTCCTCCGCAACCTTGCTCGGTGAAAATTCGATCGGCGATGGTCCGTGACCATGAGATCAGCGCTGGCCTCAACCACGACCCTGTTCCTGCGTGGGCGCTGCAGCGGTGAGGTATTCGTCCTTGATCTTCACATAGTGCTTCGCGCTGTAATGCAGGTAGGCGCACTGCTCGGCGGCCAGCGCCCGAACCAGGCGTGCCGGGTTACCCGCCCACAGCGTACCGGTGGGTAGACGCTTGCCTGGTGGCACCAGCGCGCCGGCGGCTACCATCACTTCGTCTTCGATCACAACGCCATCGAGGATCGTGGCGTTCATACCGATCAAGCACGCCGTACCCACTATGCAGGCGTGCAGTACTGCGCCGTGGCCGATCGTCACGTCGTCGCCAATCACGAGTCCCCGCCCGCCCGGCGTGAAAGGTCCGTCGTGTGTTACGTGCAAGACCGCGCCATCTTGCACGCTGGAGCGCGCGCCGATTCGGATGGAGGCGACGTCACCCCGAATGACCGCACAAGGCCAAACCGAGCTATCCGCACCGAGTACTACATCGCCGATCACGACGGCGGCCGCATCGACATAGACCCGCTCGCCAAGTTGCGGCCAGTGTTCGCGATAGGGACGAATAGTGGTTCGCACGTGGCCTACGCACCTTCAACGATCGGGAGATCGCGGGTTACACCGTTCCCCAACGCCTTGAGCGCCGCCTGATAGCCTGCGCTGTCGTGACACGCCGCGACTTTAGCCATGCTGTTCTCCTGAATTCGCTAGGTAGTTTTGGTCTGCAAGTAAACTGGAAACCGGGCGTGCTGCCTACACTTCGGCGGCGCCAATCGCAGACTCGATTCTGCCGCAGAGGCCGGCTATTCTCCCTATACTCTAGGCAAGCACGGTATCGGCGCGATTGAACCGGCACCGAGTGTTGATCGCATCTGGTCTCAAGAAGCGGCCGCTGCGCAATCGCTCTTTCCGCAAACCGAATCTTGGCACACCGGCAGTAATATTCCCGGCAAGCATCGCCCGTTCGCGGCGCATTTAGGCGGACCGGCGTATTTTGCGCGGATTCGGGAGTCGGCTGATAAAGGGTATGAGGGTTTATGACTGAGCCCGCGCGGCGGGCGGCACGGCATTAATTGCGCGACGCATCGTGCGCACTCACGGTGTCTATGCCGTGCGTCTTATCCCCAACGCATAACTTACCCGTGTGGCCCCACCGCCTCGCGGTGGACTTGGCCGGTGCGGACCTCAACGGCGTCTCCGGTGCGATAAGTTTTCTCCACGCCCAGAGAAGTAACGGTAATCTCGCCTGCCGTGATCAGTACCTGAAGATCAAAATCATGAGTGTGGTCCGCTTGCGCGTGATGCGGTTCGTATTGGCCTGTAGAAAATTCTCCGTAACCATCGCGAGTGAGACGCGAGGCGAAATCGCTTTTTGACATTTCGGGGATTTGTGATGCCAGGCTTCGGGATCGAGTTATTCCGCGAATTCTAACGTGCCCTTCACGTCAGCAAACAGCACGGTGACTTGCTTGTGTTCGCCTTCGAGCGCGGATTTGGATTGCAGGATTTTGTCGACGAGGTGTTTGGGGGTGTAGGCACGGGGCGCACGCGTGGCCGTGTGTTCGATTGATGGCGCGACTACAGCTGTCCCTGCGGCGGTTCGATTCCCGCTGTGGTTACAGAATTTACTGCCTGCAAGGATCTAGGCTCCACAGGATGGACAACGCTGCGCGAACGACTTTCCGCGCTTACCACAAAACTTCGAAGCTGACGAATTATCGCTGCTGCACGCGGAACAGATCATTGGCGAAAAATTGATCCCTACGTCCCCATTTAGCACGCAACCACTACGGTCCACGATGGCAAAGGTCTCGCCAGCGTGGACGTCGAAGGAAAGTGCTTGAAAAAATCCGCGGCCTTAGCCCCGGATGACGGACATAGGGTTGGGCACCAACGCGAATGATCAGCCAGGCCGATCTTCACGATCAATGAGTGGGGACGCCGGGGACTAGCCCTGGCATTACGGCAGAAATGAAGACCAGGTTTCTTTAGACGCCCAGTTTGCGGCGACCGACCGTCACCAAGCCTACTAGCGCCGAACCCAGCATCCACGCGGCTGGCGGTAGCGGCACCAACGCTGCTGTCGTGCTGATCGCTCCAGAGTACAAACCTCCGGCAGTCCCGTTGGTGATGCCAGCTACAGTGAGATACATGTTGCCTCCTGCAGCCGCCGGTAACGTCAGGAACATTGACGAGCCGCCCGTTGAGTTGGATACAAGAAGCGCGTCGTCGCCGTTAAACTCAATGCCGTCCGGATTGGAGAACAGCGATAACGTGGAGAAAATTGCATTGAATGTGCCGAGTGGAATGGTCAGCGGAAAATTAACTACGCTGTAACCAGAGCCACCATTCGGAGGAAGTAAAAACTTGAAAGTGTCGATGAAAGCGCCAATTGGTGCGAAGCCGCTAAACGCTAGCGGTACACCCAATCCGGCCGCTCCGAGATCAACCGTTGTTGCGTTTGCGAGCCCGCTAGTGCCAAGCATCGTCGCACCAACTGCCATTCCGATGAGTTTGGTTGCCTTTTTCATAGTCTGAATCCTTTCTGAGAGCTCTTTGGATCGCTCTGCCATCACGCTTTCGCGTGGTGGTAGTTTGTGCCGGCCGCTTTCCTGCGGGTCGGGTAATAGGCCTCCGCGTACCTTGTGTCGAATTGTGACGGGAGTCCGCTCCAATGTGAAAGGCTGTGAACAGCGTTTCGTGAAATATTACCGAAGTTTTCTGGATGTGCACTTAAGCACGGTATTCCCCCGAATCTACGTGACGTTGCGTGACTAACGTGGGCACATTTCAAACGGATGACAATGACGCGACAAAAGCGTGTCCGATTTGAGTCCGAAGGGAGAGATAAGAAATTGGTGGCGGAAAGAACCGTTACGCGATCTTCGAGCCGGGTGCGGCCTCACGAGTGATTACCCAGAATTTTTTTAGATAACGCGATTTCGACGTCCAGCGCACCGGCACCCCTGACGGAAAGCACACGACGTCGCCGGCCTGCACGTCAAAGGCTTCGCCGCTTTCCTCGTTTACGACGTGGGCGCGGCCTTCGAGTATCAAACTGGTTTCGTCGCCGAGCGGCGCGCTATAGCGCGTGGTGGCGGAACCATCAGCTGCGCAACCAGCGATGCCGATGCCGGTGCGCCACAGACCGCACATATAGGTGCCGGTGGAACCAGTGCGCCGGATGGTGTGGATCTCGCCGCACACTTGAGCGCCGCGCCCGGGTTCGCGCCATTCAAAGGGTGCCCACACCGCGGGCTCGTCGCTGATATTAGCGACATACAGGCGATCCTCGGCCGTCGCCGGCTGCGGGCTGTCCCAGATCACCCAGAATTTTTTGAGGAACGGTCCCTCGATGTCCCAGTGCAAGTCAACATGCTTGGGGTGGCTCAAGATAGTGCCGGCACCGACGCGATGCGTGCGGCCACTGGCGGTCTCGGTGATGCACACATTGCCTTCGAGTATCACCATCGTCTCGTCGCCGAGCGGAGCGGAGTAATCGATGTGACACGATCCGTCGGCCTCGCAGCCGGCGATGTGATGCCCGGTGCGCCACAGCCCGGCGGCCAAGTTGCCGGAGGTGCCCTGCGGCCGAATCACTGCTACTTCGCCCTTGGTCTGTGCACCGTGCAGCGGATCATCCCAACCGAAGGGTGTCCATTGGATTGGGTTGTAGTTGCGGCTGCCGACGATCAATCGGCGCGACTCGGGTATCGATACGACGGCAGACATAATGGCCCCCTCGTTGTGCGCGGCATGTGGATCTTACGCGCCGGTGAAAAACACGCTTGCTTCCCGCAACGTGACGCCACGACCGTGGCGGGTGGCGTCGCGTCTAATAGTCTGGATGCACCAAAGCGTAGCCGCAAGTCTACCTGTGCAGTAGGGTTCCAGGAATATTTGTCGAATCAACCAGCGCGCGTAGCACAAGGTCGGGGACAGCAGAGCGAACCCCACCCCATCATCTCGCGCATGGCACTCGTCAAGGCCCACCGGCTCGGGAAAATCCTGGATTCGCCGGTAGATGTCATCTTCGGGCAGGGTGATATGCGAGAAGTAGTCCAACCTGATCTCGTGCTTATCGCCTAAAGAAACTACGACATCATCAAACTTCACAGCATTGAAGGGCCGCCCGATCGTGTTATCGAAATTCTCTCGCCCGGTACTGAAGACCGCGACGTCGGCGTATCGGCTGACAATTCAATACGGATCGAAACCCGGGACCTCGGCGAGCGCGAAGGGGTAATCACGGTGGACTTCCGTCCCCGAAGGGCGCCATGAAGAAGAAAAATGATTCGCCGTAGCAGCCCGATGAGCGCTTGTGTCGCCTTTGCCTTGGCAGCGAGAATCACGGCTTATTGCCGAGCAGTAGGAGCTGGGATGTTTAAGGCGATGATCAACCGCGCCATCACTAGTGTGGGCCGCCGTTTATTCGACCTGTACTGCGATCCGGGGCAGGCGCTGCGGCTCCGTGCGTTGGACGATACCGTCAATTACATCCAAGCCAATGCCATCGACGCCTTAGGTTTGCGTACCCGTCAAAAGCTCTGGGACTTGGCCCTGCGTTATGTTCCGGACCAGGGAATTCTGCTTGAGTTTGGCGTCGACCGAGGTAAATCACTGTCCTATTTCGCGACCCGTTTGCCGCAGCGTCAGTTTTACGGCTTCGACAGTTTTCGCGGGAATCCTGAGGATTGGGCGGGCTGGAACGCGCCCAAAGGGGTCTTCGATCGCGATGGTCAGCAACCGACCATGCCGGACAATGTGTCGTTGGTCGTGGGGCTCTACGCCGAGTCGCTGCCCGTTTGGAGCGGTAATCACCATGAGAAAATTGCGTTCATCCACATCGATTGTGATCTCTACTCGTCAACCAAAGTGATTTTTGACCATCTGGGCCAACGGCTTGCGCCAGGCGCCGTATTGGTGTTCGACGAATACTTTAACTACACGAATTGGCGCGCTCACGAGTATCGGGCTTTTCAAGAATTCATCGAGCGCGAGGGCCTTCGTTACCGGTACCTTGGGTACAGTACGCAGCAGGTGGCCATATTGCTCGAGCGATAATCCGCAAAGGATCAACTAGCAGCGGAATTGCCGATGAGTCACGACACGATGAATTTTATGGATTATCGTCACTTCAACCCTAAGGGAGTTCACATGACATACCGACTAAGCTCCATATTAGTACTCTTCTTGATTTGGTCACTCGCAATCGCGGCTGACGTCGAGACCGTGGGCGCAACGACCGTGATCGGCAGCTGGGATTTGGTTAGTCTGGAGAATCTCGGTGCGGATGGCAGTGTCCAGCAACCCTTCGGTGAACATCCGGTGGGGCGCCTCACCTATACCGCGGATGGCTTGATGTCCGCCCAGATCATGCACGGCGAACGCGCGAAGTTTAAAACCGCGGAACTCTATAGCGGCACTCCCGAGGAGAAAATCGCTGCCTACAATAGTTACATCGCGTACTACGGCAGCTTCGCAATCGATACGGCCGCACATACGCTGACCCACCATGTCACCGCGAGCCTGTTCCCGAACTGGCTCGGCGGCGATCAGGTACGGTTCTACGAACTCGCGGGCGATACGCTGACATTAACGAGCAAGGCCTTTCCGGCGCACGGCACGCAGGTCACACCTCACGTGGTATGGCAGAGGGTCCGCGCCGATAATCGCTAGCGGATTCGACTGTGGATGATATCGCCGCTGCCCCTGACACCGCGCCGACGACGGTCTGTCCGTTTCCCTTTACCGGCACCACGAGTGAATATTTTCGGTGCTGGATCGCGAACATCGCGCTGAAGGCACTGCCCCTTTCTCACGCAGGGACGCGAAGCTGGCCTGACCCCGGCAAGGGGTCGTGCGCGCCAGTCGATCCAAACGCGCGATATCTCGAGGTCAAGCACTCCCCTGGGGGAACGGGCTCGCGCCATTCTGAGCGAAACAGCTACTTCCCACCGCCGACCGGTCCTTCACGAGCCTTCCATTTTCCTGCACTCGACGTTCGATTCCGCGGGACAGGGTCGGCGAAGGGCCGTTAAATTTCCTAAGCTTTGCAGTGTTGTTCTCGATCGCGTACCGGCACGCTCGGGCTAAAGATCCGTATCGCCCTTCAACAGCCGTTGCAAGATGGTTCGGCGCAAAATTTCGTTAGTGCCATCTGCGATATTGATAATCCGTAAAATTTGCCAGATTTCGGCCAATCCCACTTCGTTGGTGAGCCCCATGCCACCGTGGGTTTGGATGGCGCGATCCACGGCTTGCAGGCCCACTTCCACCGCATAACTTTTCGCCATTGAGAGCTCCTTTATCGCCCGCTCGCCGCGGTCGAGCAGCAGCGCGGCGTTAATGCCCATTAAGTGCGCAGCGTGGAGCTGGGTCGCCGATTCGGCCAGCGGAAAGGTGATGCCTTGATAGTCGGCAATGGCGTGACCAAACGCTTCGCGTTGCTGGGCATAAGTCAGCGCGAGTTCGATCGCCCAGCGGCCGAGTCCGACTGCGCGCGCCGCGTTGTAGACCCGACCGAGCGACACCCCAAGGAGAGCGGTAGCGAAGCCTTGATGCAAACTTCCGATCAGTTGTTCGCGCTCGACGCGGACATTGTCCAATACCAATGCGCCTTCATCACCGCCCACGTGCCCGAATAAACGTACCACGCTCTCGAGCGTAAAGCCCGGCGCGTTCGTCGGTACCAGGAACGCGGAAATTCCACCGCGATGCGCAGCCGCGGCCTCCGCATCCGTAACTGCAAATACCACGCAGTAGTCTGCGTGCGGTGAATTGCTCGTCCACAGTTTCCGGCCGGTGATCCTAAAGCCCGCGCCGTCGGCGACGGCGCGGGTTTTGATCATGCTGGCATCGGAGCCCGCGCTAGGCTCGGACAAACCGAAGCACATCGATTTCTCACCGCTCAGAAGGCCCGGCAAAATCCGTTGACGCACTGCGTCGGTTACATGTTCCAGGACCGGACTCGCCGCAAACGCCCAGTGCCCGATGGTATAGGGTGCTAAAAAGTGTTGGGCGCCGCACGTGTGGTAAATCGCTTGCCAGGCCACAAAGTAGGCCAGGTGTCCTAATCCGCTCCCACCGATCGCGGTGGGCACACACATATTGAAGAAACCCGCATTCGACGATGCCATTCGCACGTCGCGGATGATGGCGTGCACCTCATCGCTATAGCGACCATCCGCTGCATAGCGGCGTCGCGGATCGTCAAGGAGTGTCGCGTGGCGTCGGTGCCGTGCGAGTACCTCGCGCTTGACGAACACTTGAATAGCGTCGCGCATTGCGACTATTTCGGCCGGGAAGTCAAAAGCGATGCTCGACATGAAACAACCACCCGCGGAGATGAATTCGAAGAACAGTTTACTGAATTCGGGCTGCGCACGGATCTGCACGCGAAATCGGCGCATCGGCCCTGGGCTGTGGGCCCCAGAGACGATCACGCAGCGATGTCCGACCTGACGGGCGCTGTTGGAGTCCCTGCACGCGACAGTTGTTCTACGTTGACCCTATTCGGGATTTGACCTATGGCGCTCAAACTTGCGCGTGCTCTCGCGACGCCACTCAAGACCCCGGAATACGCCCAGATTGCCGAGGATCTTGGCTACGAGCGCGCCAGGTGCTACGACTCACCGCCTAAGAATGAAGGCGTCCGCTGTTGACGACCGACGCCGGTCGGGTAAGTGTGGAAAACGGGCTTCGCGATAACGTGCTGTGGGGCGATACCTCAACCGATGACGGCTACCGCTTCGATTTCAATCAACCACTCGGGCGCTGCCAGCGCGGCGACGCCGACCAAGGTACTGGCCGGTGGCGTGCCCTCGGGCAGATATTTGCCGCGTACTGCTGCGATGATTGCGCGTTGTTCCGGCGCGTAACCCACGACGAAAGTTGTGATCTTGACTACATCATGAAATGTCGCGCCTGCGGCGTGCAATGCGGTCCGCAGATTCTGCATCACCTGTTCGGTCTGAGCGGCGAGATCGCCGATACCGACTGTCTTGCCGGCTGTGTCCATGGCGACCTGTCCAGCGATGTACAGCGTCTCGGCGCCACGCGCTGCAACGACATGAGTGTAAGTGGGGGTATTGGCCAGGCCAGCCGGACGGATGTGGCGGAGTTCGCTCATGTTTAGTTTCCTTTGAATTGAACCTGCAGTCGGGGCAAGGATAACCGCGCTTCGCACTTGAATCGAGTCTTTATAGAAGTGCGGAAATAGTGACTACCGGGGAACCCTCACCGTTCTCAGTCGTGATCAACCGGGTCGAATCGCGGGCCAACGAAGTCCAGCGTACGCTCTCAGCGCAACCTACCCCCAAATACTGCACTGCGCACCGATGCCGGTGCCGGCTGTCACCACGCCACAGCACAGACTGGCGGTGAGGTTGATCCAGCGTTTCGGCAGCGCGCTAAGCATCCACTTTGCTGGGGATGGATGCACGAATGCCACGGGCGCAGGGATGCGCAGGAGCGGCCCATATGCTGTTTCTCGACGGCGTGTAGGTGACGGCGGGCGAGCGCTTAACCTTTCGTCGGGTGCCGCTGGCTGGCCCGCAGGGCGAAGGGCAGGATGCCCGGAGTATTTTATCGCCCGGCTTGCCCCACTGGTACCAACGCCACATGTCGATGACATGGGCGCAACGATTGAAGCGGGTGTTTAAGCTCGATATCGAGGTCTGTGACCACTACGGGGCGCTGTCACGGTGATCGTGAGCATTGAAGATCCGGCAGTGATCAAACAGATCCTGGAACACCTCGATCGGTGGACTGAGCCCGCAACCCCCGCCTTCAGACCGTTTGCTCGGGCGCCGCTGTCATTCGGATTGCCGGGCCTGAGAGCTTGTCAGAAATTTTGTGTGTGAGCCGTTGTTGATTAATCGGCGACACTGAATCGGTCTCCGAATTGTATCGCGAATTGTGCCTTGGCTTGAGCCCAGGCGATAGGCGGATTGACCCATTTCGCGGTAATGTTTCGTAGTGCCAACCAGATGAGTTTGGTGGCGGAATCATCGTTTGGGAAATGGCCTTTGTTGCGAATCGTTTTGCGCACCCCGCTGTGCAAACTCTCAATCGCGTTGGTCGTGTACAAGGTGGTGCGGACCGGCGCCGCAAACGCGAAAAACGAAATGATGTGCGCCCAGTGACGACGCCAGCTTTCGGCAATCGTCGGAAACTGCTGTCCCCAGGGACCGGCTTCAAAGGCCGTCAGCGCGCGCTCAGCGGCTTCCAGGCTATCGGCCTGGTATATCGGTTTCAGCGCCGCAGTCAGCGCCTTGCGGTCTTTCCAGGAAGCTAGATAGGGCGAATTACGCAGGAGATGCACGATGCACGTCTGGACCACGGTCTCCGGGTACACGGAGGTGATCGCCTCCGGGAATCCCTTCAGCCCATCCACCACTGAAATCAAAATGTCCTGCAGGCCGCGTGCGCGTAGCTCGTTCATCACGCGCAACCAAAATTTCGCGCCTTCCGTCTGCTCAATCCACAGCCCCAGGACTTCCTTGTGCCCCGAGCAGCGCATCCCAATCGCCAGATACACCGCTTTATTACGTACCATTCCCTCGTCCCGAATCTTCACCCGCAAGGCGTCAAAAAAGACCACCGCATAGGTCGCTTCCAAGGGTCTCGATTGCCACGCGCGCACTTCCTCCATCACCGATTCTGTTACCGCACACACCAAATCCGGTGACATCGTCACGCCGTATAGTTCGCCCACGTGGGCCTGAATATCCCTCGTGCTCATCCCCCGCCCATACAACGCGATAATCTTCTCGTCGAAGCCTGGAAACCGCCGTTGATATTTGCCTATCAGCGCCGGATCAAAGCGACCATGACGGTCGCGAGGTATCGACAATACGACTTCGCCGTCACCACTCAGTACGGTCTTGGTACTACTCCCGTTGCGATGGTTACCCGACTCTCGTTCAGACTCACGGCCAAGATGGACATCCATCTCGGCATTTAACATCCGCTCTGCCAGGGCCTTCTTTAAATCTCCCAGAAAGCCATCCGAGTTCAAGACCGTACCAGGGTCCTGATCAGCCAACAGCTCATCCAATGATTCGGCGCTGAACGCCGACGCTTTCTTCGTTGCCATGCTCTATCCTCCCCGGATCAAAGTATGGCTCACAAACACATAATTCCTGACAGGACCCGTCAAGGCATGATGCTCTACGACGCAATCCCGACGATGCCCGAGCCACGCTTACGGCCGTTACTTCAGCGCTTCAGTGACCTGTTGGTACAGCATCGTGCATTCACCGGGGTCTTCGCACATCTATGAGCACCGAATTTTATGAGGGGATGGGTAAGATCGGCATGGCGTTTTTGCATCGTGATACGAGGGCAACACGTGCCTTACTTGGTCTTGCTCGCGGTCACGAAAGCCCACATCCCCAATGGGGAGACGGCTAACATCAACCAACCGATGGCCCGATAGTCAAAGGCACTAATCAAGACACCCACGAGAAATGGCGCGGCGCCGGTGCTGATCATCAATACGCCGTTGGCAGCTGCCGCCCAGCGCCCGCTCGGATCGATTTGCGCGGCCAAGGTAAATTGCAGGGGTAGTAGAAACAGGAAGGTGAAGCCTTCTGCGATCACGCCGGTGGCGAACCACGCCAGGGAATCGCCGAACACTGCAGTGAGAATAGCGCTCGTGTGCAGCAAGGTGCTGATGAGGAGTGATCGCAGCAATCCCACTTTTGTGCCGTGCGATGCCGCCAGCGCCGCACCAAAAACCGACGCTATCTGTTGGAATGCGAAGACGAGGGCAATCGTATTCGGTGACAATCCGAGGCGTACACCTAGGCGCTCGATATAGGCGTAGAACCCCATCATCCCGACCCCGATCAGCGCGATGCCGACCAACAAAATCACCCCGCGAGAAGTCGCGACAACGCGCACGGGGTCGGCGGTGATCGTGCCACCTGGGTTCGGCAACACGCGTAACCAAGGCACTAGTAGCGCGGTAAATGCTGCAAGCACGACATAAGCGCCAGCATGTTCTGTCCGCGCAATCGCCGGCGCCATTGCGAAAACCAGCAACGCCGTGATCCCGTAAGCCACCATGAACGCGTAGCCAAAAAGCTTATCGGGGGTGGAGGTTGCCGCGATGATGGCGTTGTTAGCGGCCAGCATGAGGCCGGCACCAAGGCCCAGACCCGTTAGCCATACCAACATCCATGACGCGGAAGAAGTACCGGCGGCCGCGAGCTCGCTGACCACGATGACGCCAGCTGCGAGCCATGCGATTTGTCGCTTGCGGGTGCCACCCATCCAAGGTGCAATGAGCAGCGCAACGACGCCCATCACCAGTAATTCGAGCGTGATCCACGCACCAGCCTGGGCTTCGTCGAGCACAAAGCTTTGCATTAAGGCGCCGAGTACGAGTGGCGTTGTGTTCACTACGGCGTAGGCGCAGGTGTTGCCCGCGCAGAGAGCAATTTGTTGGTAGCGGTTGGCTACGAACACAGGCGTGACATTAAAGCCTCAAGAGATTTCTAGACGCAGCGATGTCGAGCGACCACCGTTTGGTTGTATACCCTCAAACGGGATATCGACCGAACATGCGGTTAACGCAATGATCAAATCAATGTTTGCGCGCAGCGCGATGTAATCGCCGGGGCGCGACAAGGCTGCGCCGATCGTATAGCTGCCGTTGAGATTGACGGGCGTGTTCTGAAACACATTGATCGGATCGGGGTGTGAGTGTGCAGCGACACCTAAGGCAGCCATTGCGCGAAAGTAGTTATCGCGGCAATTCGGATGCTCGTCTCCGGCGTTGAATGTTCGATAGAGCTCGGCATCGCACGGCGCAAAGGTCATGTCATGCAGACCAGGCGACGTATCTTCCAGCAAAGTTAACAGGGATCGGCGACGGTTGCTGTAGAAAGATTCTCCCAGGTGTGGGAACGGTGTGAAATTGATCAAGCGCGTCACGCCAGGACTCAGACGTTCATCGAGATCGGATGCTGCGAGCACGAAGAGATCACCAATTTGGCAACCTTCCACATCAACGACCTTGAGTGTGCTGCCAACCGGCACCATGACCGCGCGCCCTGCGTAACCGGGGACTAGGATTTCCACGGGCTATGCTGACGTGTTCGTCCACGCGCGAAGCGTGCATGTCCCGAACCACCAGAGCATGCTGGTCGAATAGGTCAAACCTGAATTACGCGGCATTGTAAACTTTCTCAGAAGCGATTTACTGATGGATCGCAGTGCCTATCAATAGGGGTAGGCGGATATCGGCTGTTAATCTGCACCAGGGATTCGGTGTGGTCAATTGGCCAAGACGCTTGGCTGATTCGCGACCTATTCGTCGTATCGAGTTCACTTCGATGTTCCCGGGGCGACTCGTTTCCCGACCCCGCTACTCACCCGAGGTGTTTTCAGTAAAATCGGCGTCATCACGCCGATGAACGTCGCCGGCCGATATGGACGACTCATCAATTTTATCATCGAGTTTGCGAGCGAAACATCCTATGGCTGCCGCCGAGAAACACGACTTTAGAGTGATCGTTATCGGGGCCGGCCCTGGCGGGATATGCACCGCAGCCAAGTTGCTCGAAGCGGGCATCAAGGACATTGTTGTCCTGGAAAAAGCTGGGGGCGTTGGCGGCACCTGATGGCACAACCGCTATCCGGGCACCGAGTGCGATGTCAAATCGCATCTCTATTCGTTTTCGTTTGAATTAAAAACTGACTGGTCGCGGCCATTCTCCGGCCAGGCTGAAATCCTTGAATATCTGCAGCAGGTTGCCGAGAACTACGGCATCCTGCCTTACGTGCGCTTTCAGCATCCGGTTACTGCCGCGCGTTGGAAGGATACGACTTCGCGGTGGCAGGTCACGACTACCGATGGTCAGGAATTCCGTGCGCCGATCGTGGTGAGCGGTAGTGCCGCGAGCGCCGTCCAGTTCGTCCCCGAGATCGCGCACAATACCAGCGCGCTCCATCTGTTCCAGCGCACCGCGAACTGGTTCGCGCCGAAGGAAGACACGCCATACACGGCCGAGCAGCTTGCGCATTTCACCCGCGACGCCAATGCCATTCATCAATCCCGAGCGCAGATTTACAAGGAATTGAACGAATTTATTTTGTTCAACGATCCCGAGAAGCAGAGGGAACACACGACGCGGATAGGAAATACAACCGCCCTTTTCGGCGCGATCGAGCACCGCCGAGGTTGAAGTCGAGCGCTGTGGAGAGGCACGTCCGCACCTTACGGGGCCGACTACCCCGGAATTCCACTGAGCCGCGACACCGGGGCCTCGCTGAGCGCGTTTCCTGCCGCGAAATGTCGAGCGTTTAGGCCGCTGGGCGCGAGTGAGGCTAAGCCGGGTGTCGGGCCAGCCTCGCGTCCGTGCGTAGGGTGGGTGCGAATACTCCGACCGAGACCTCGCGAGTCACGTGGCAGACCCCTCGCCCGTTCGAAGTGGGCGCGGATTCGTGGGTGGATCATCGGGGTCAACCTGTCCGGGCTCGGGTGCTCGCGCGCTATTGCGTGCGAGATCCTGGCTAGCTCAAAAATAAATTGCCACCGCGGCAGTCGCCGGTTGAGGCGCGGAAATAAATCTGTCACCGTCTCGTGATGGAGTATCAGCAATTTGTCATTCCGAATTTTCGCCTCCAGCGAGGCGCCATCCTGCCGCAAGCGGTCGTGGCGTACAAAACCTACGGCGCGCTTAGCGCGACTCGCGATAACGTGATCCTGTATCCGAGCTGGTACGGCGCGCAGCATCCTGATCTTGAATGGGCGATCGGCGAGAATCGGATACTCGATCCGACCCGCTATTTCATCGTGGTGGTTAATCAGTTCGGCAATGGTCTTTCAAGTTCCCCCAGCACGCTTGGTGAAGCTTTCCGAAGTCGCTCGCCTCCCGTATTCACGCATGTGGACAATGTCGAGGCCCAACGACAGCTGCTCGCGGACGTCTTTGGTATAACGCGACTCGCGCTTGTCTACGGCTGGTCGATGGGTGGTCAGCAGGCGTTGCACTGGGGCGCCTTGCATCCGGAATGCGTCGCGCGAATTTGCGCCCTATGCACTTCGGCGAAGACCTCGCCGCACAATCGCGTCTTCCTGGAAGGACTGCGAGCGACGTTGCATGCCGATGGGGCATGGCGCGACGGCACCTTCGATGCGCATCCGACACGCGCGGTTAAAGCGTTTGCGCGTGTCTACGCCGGCTGGGCACTCAGTCAGGCTTTTTATCGCGAGCTTGTATGGGCTCAACATGGATATGAATCGCTGGAGGACTTTCTCGTGCGCGGTTGGGAGCAGCGCTTTCTCAGACGGGACCCGCGTGACCTCCTGTCGATGCTCGACACGTGGCTGGCTTCCGATATTTCGGATAACGATCGCTACCACGGCGATCTCACCCGTGCACTTGGCGCGATCACAGCCCGTACCTTGGTGATGCCGGCGTCGACCGATCTTTACTTCACGGTCGAAGACAGTCGCCGCGAATCTGCCCTGATGCCGCATGCCGAATTGCGCGTCATAGCGTCGATCTGGGGCCATCGCGCGGGTAATCCGTGGCAATGTCCGGACGATGAGACAGCGATCCGGTGCGCGCTCCGGACGCTGCTCGCCTGCGGAGACCGCGATACGCCGTAGTAACACGCTCGCCGTCGCGCGCCACCTTCAGCAGTGCTCGATTCTGCTGAACGAGGCAGTTACCCTTTCGTTACCCCAGAAACCTACGAGTGGATCGGCACTAGGCCAGGCCCTGTGGATGAGCGCGCGCCATTTCGAACCAATGGAAAAATTGAGGTAGGGGCGGATAGAAAATACAACCGCCCTTGTCGGCGCGATCGAGCACCGCCGAGGTGGAAGTCGAGCGCCGTGGAGAGGCACGTCCGTACTTTACGGGGCCGACTATCCCGGAATTCCACTGAGCCGCGACACCGGGGCCTCGCTGAGAGCGTTTCCTGCCGCGAAATGTCGACCTTTTAGGCCGCTGGGCGCGAGTGAGGCTAAGCCGGGTGTCGGGCCAGCCTCGCGTCCGTGGGTAGGGAAGGGTGCAGTACCGTCAGCCCGGTTCCTTCAGTCCCGGTAATGCCATCTGCGGCGGCGCGCGGGCGAAGGGTCTGAATACGGGTGTCGCGGGCTCGGCCCGCCGCTCGAGATGATCGAGGATTTTCTTGATCACGGCAGGATCTTCGATGCTCGCGATCACTTTGACCGCACCACCACAATGCTCGCAGGTCAAGATGTCGATCTTGACCCAATCGCCTGGAGCGAATTGGAACAGCCGCAGGCCGGCCCGTAGGGCGAAGGGCAGGATGCCCGGAGTAATATCCGCTTCAACCGTTGCGCCCACGTCATCGAGACGTGGCGCGCGGGAGTAGGTTCTTCGGCAGTCTCAGCCTTGCGCCGGTCGCGCCGGGCCAGCGTCACTTGTTCACGCAGTCGATGGTTCGGCGCGACACGCCGTGGTAGCGCGTGAGATTGACCCGTGGCGTCGGCTACCTAAGGCGGTCAGCCGGGCCATGACAAATCGGCAGGACTGCCGATTTGGACGACCGCAGGTCGCCCGAAGGGTGGCGCACAGGGAGGTGCGCCATCAAATCCAGCGGCTCAAACACCACGTCCGTCGTGCCATCCCGGTACGGCGTTTTCAGACGGTAGCGAATATTCCCCTGGGTTGTGAGCGACAGGCGCTCAGTCGAGACCGCCGGGCGCGTGATAGTGCGGCACAGGCGTTCCAGCTTCTCCCGCTCGTGTGCTTCGTGCTTCGCACGCCACCCCGGCGTGCAACGAGAACCCGGCTGCTTTCGCGACGGAACTGTTGCCGTCTGCTGCGGTGACTACTGGCACCGGCTGCAACGTAAACGCCTTGCGGCCTTGGTGGGGACCGAGCGCAATCCGGTAGGTGATGGAATGACCCAAAAGGTCATCGAAGCCCGAGCCTTCAGCGGAGCCCAGCGTCAGAAAGCTGTTTTCCAGGTCCCGCACCAGCAGCCCTTGGCGTTCGAGTGCGCGGCCGACCCGCTCGCTGATCCCGCGAACCAACTTCTCAAGCGCGGCCACGGTTGGCGGCGGCAACCGCCGAAAGCTCAACCGCTCGCCGCTCGTCACATACACGCCGTCGAGGAACAGCATGTGGAAGTGGATGTTCATGTTCAAAGCGCTGCCGAAACGTTGAATCAACGTCACCGCGCCAGTCTGCGCCGTCTCATGTTGATAGCCGGCGGCTTTGATCAGATGACTCGCGATGGCTCGAGTGACGATGCCTAGCACCTGACTCATCACGGCCGGATCAGGCGATCTGGACGCACTCGCGATCGGCCAGCAGGTTAGGCTGGGTTTTGAAACGTGCGATGAGCAACCGGTGCCCGTGTTCAGGCCGGTGTGATTTGGAAGGCGATGACGATCGACGCGTGACGCAGCAGTCGTCGCGCCGGGTTGCCGATCGCGGGCGTCAAAACATCGGACTCCGTGGCGTCATGCCGAGGAGGACACGCCCGACATCTTCCATGACATGCGCTTGCAACTGCAGGTGCTGTCCGGCCACGTTTAGATCGCGCTCGGCGCGATCGAGCGCTGGGTCAAAAATCGCCGCAGTCCCGCCGAGTTCCTGACAATTTTGCACGGCATCGGACGCGCGGCGCGCAGCGGACACGATTGCTAGTCGTACTTTCGCGACGGCCGCCGTATCGAGCATGTTCCCGGCCTGAACCGCCGCCCACGCCTCCTCCACATTTTGATAAAGGTACGCGCGCCCGCCTTCGATGGCGGCTTCGGCTTCGGCCAGCATCACGTGCACTCTCGGTTCCTCGCGCGCGGGCCGCGCACCAGCGAACGATACACGTTCCAGCAGCGGCAGCAGCGCATCCATTGCGCTGCGCGCGATGCCACAGGTCGCGGCGGCCTTGCTCATCGCGAAGCGCAGACTGATAGGTAATCGCCACACCGGAGAAGAGTCGCGCGGTGGACCGAACAAGTCGATTGTGCGCGCGTATGGCACGAAGACATTGCTGCACTGAAAGTCATCGCTAGCGGTCCCCTGTAAGCCGCTGGTATGCCAGGTGTCGAGCAACACGACTTAACTGGCGGGAACGAAAGCCAGGCGCATCAGGGGTGCCCCATTGTCGCGCAACCGCGGTATGTTGCCGGCGTACACTGCGCACAGACCGCCGAACCAACTGGCATGTCGGCAGCCGCTCGCAAAGCGCCAACGACCACGGTCCATGGTGCCCGTGTTATACGACCTCAAACCCGCATCAAAACGCCGTGCAGTCCGTGGCGTGTGACAGGTTGGCCGTTCAACTGATTCTGGCGCCGACTTCAGGATCGCAGACCCGCCTGCCCGCCCTTAGCTGTCGGTATACTGCCAGTGCAGCCATATTTTTTTAGTGGGTCCAGCCGCAAGGGAGTTTGCACATGCAGACGCGCATCGATGAACCAATGGCTCGCGACCGCGCCACAGGCACAGGTCGTGCACGGTGCAATTGCGTGCATGGTATCGCTCAACGATCTCGCGGACCGACCGCCGCGTCCGCTCGCGAATGGCGAGGTGCTCGATTTGGGTGACAAACGGGTACGCTATATCGACACACCGCATGTACCCCATGCGTGGGAATCCGGCTTGATCTTCGAGGAAACGACGCAAACGCTTTTCACCGGCGATCTCTTTACGCAGTTAGGCGATGGGCCCGCGCTCAGCGAACAGAGTATCGTCGATGCCGCCACCGCGCCGACCATACGGGCGCTCAAAGCATTGCACCCCACGCGTCTCGCGGTCATGCACGGCACATGTTTCGCCGGCGATTGTGCCCACGAATTGGAACGGCTGGCCGCCTATTGCGAGGCGCAACTCAGAGCGGCGCAACCGGCGTGATGGATGTTCTTACCGAGATTAATTAGCTGCTGCTAGAGGGCTAACTGGGCCGTCGCTTGGCAGTGGCCTTAGCGCGAATCTAACCAACACTGGAGCGTGACATGTCCGATATCGGATTATTCGAAACGATTTATTCGACGCGCTCGATGCGTCGACTGAAACCGGACCCGATTTCGCCGGAGATCTTGAAGCGAGTCATTGAGGCGGGCATCCATGCGCCAAGCGGCAGCAACTTCCAGAATTGGGGGTTCGTGCTCGTCGACGGTGTCGACGATAAGCGCTTTATCCGCGATCACTATCTCGCGAACTACCGCCGACTCGAACGTGAGGGCACGATCCCATCGATGGCGAACATTCCGCCGGAACGGCGTCGCATGTTCGATTCTGCGATTCATCTCGCCGAGCATATGGACGAAGCGCCGGTGATTCTGCTGGCCTGCACCGGCACGGATTTCCCGACCTACGCTGAACTCGGTAACCCGCGTTCGATTACAGCGACACTGCACGCTTCAATTTATCCGGCGGTGCAAAACATTCTTTTAGCCTGCCGCGCATTCGGGCTCGGCGCCACGTTGACCACGCTGCACTATTTCTTCGAAGATGAACTCAAAGTCCGGTTAAATATACCGACCGACAAGGAGATCGCCGCGCTAATCCCGCTTGGCTATCCGGTCGGTCGATTTGGGCCGACCACGCGCGCTGCGGTCGATGGTGTCATGCACTGGGGACGCTGGGGGCAGCGCCGCGATTAATCGGTGGTAATCGAGTTTTTTCGCGCGGAAAAATCAATCAAGCTAGAGCAGCTTGACTGCTGCAGCTGAGGGATTCGCCGCGATATCCGCGATAGCTGCAAGTTCGGTACCTAGGCATCCGATCGCTACTTCGATGTTATTTTTATCGGTAAAGCGAAGGGTCGGATCGGCGCACCTGTCGCACCCCGCAGTTTGATTGGTGCTGCAAACAACACGAACTCATAGCATCTGTCGCTCGCGAGATCCTCCAACCAGACGTTCTCCATGATCGTGACGCCGCGTTCTGCAAATACAAAGCTGTGGACGGCTTTGCCCTTGATGGGCAGACGTTCGAACGCGATCGTATCGGCGCCCATCGTGACGGCCCCATGCTCAATCAGCCAAGCGGCGCCCGGTTGTGCGATACCCGGTTCGTGAGGCACGTACGTCGTGGGGTCTGGCCATAACGTCATCCGGCCAGTGCGAATGAACACCGCGTCGCCTTTTTGCAGTGAGGTGCCTTGTGCGGCGAGTGCTGCTTCGAGATCGGACGGCGTAATTTCGTAGGACGGTGGTAGCACGTTGAGCTTCTTCCAACCTGCAACGTCGATCAGCACGCCACGCGTGATGATGGCGGGAATGCGATCCGCGCCGGCGACCTTCCAGCCCTTGTTACCAAGATGTTCGGAGCGCTTGAAGCCGTTATAGATCTGATCACCGTAGCCCGCATGATTCAGCGCATCGATATGGGTACCGGTGTGGACAGACATAATTATCGCATCGTCGTACAACCCGATGGGATGCTGCGGGTCGCCGGGATTCAAACCCTCGATCGCGAGTCCTTCCGGCGTGTGCGTCATCCAGTGATGGTATTCGGGGTCGCCCATGCCGAGGTGCACCAACCCGGGCATTCCAGGAAAACTCTCCACGCTGAGGTCGTAAATCTTGCCGCTGGCAATTCGCTGTAGCACGGCGAGCCGTGTGGAGTCGGTCAGGACATTTAATGCGCCGACCTCATCCGCGGGGCCGTAGGCGCTCGCGCCGACCTTATCCTCAGCACATGCACTCGTTGCGAGGTTCAGCGCCAGCATGGCAGCCAAGCACTCCATCGTTCGCCTACGTACCTCGCGAAGCGTGCTGCCAGATAAGCTTTGAATAAACATCGTGTAACTCGCGCGTGACCAACCAGGCCCCAGTATCGTCGCGGTACGCGAATTTGAATAGCGTCTAATGTCTAGCCAACGTCCTCGATCTAAGTCCAATAAGGGACGCACCGCTTCTGCATCATCGCTCGGAAATCGCGAGTAGTCGCGGGCAGTAGGTGGCCTGTTCCCCAATCACAGATTACACCATAGCGGCGGATGACGTCGTAAAGGTCCAGTTCACGGGCGCGAAAGCGTGCGGAGACCGTTGCCGGATCCTCGTCGAGCCAACGTTTACGATTAGTGGCGATGTAGGCGCGTGTTTCGCGCGTCGCCTGCGCGTTAATGGTGTACTCCGCAAGGTCTTCGTCTACTAGTTCGAGTACGACACCGTAGTCTTGGCGCGCACGCTCGAGGGACACATAGTCATCGACCACGTCTTCCAGTACACGACGCGGATCGCGCTTGAGCGGGTCTCCGTAACCGCCGCCGCCCGAGGTCCCTCGCCAAAATTTCGTGCCACTAGTGACGGGTACATCGGAAAACATGGCACCCAAAAAGCGCGCCTCTTCGCCTGGCCGCTCTAACCACAAGCCATGGGGGCGAGCGGGCAAACCGCCGTTAATTCCCCATACAATTGAGCGTTCGCGATCGCAAAAATAAGAGAACACGCAACGCTCAACTTCCAGCAACGTGCCGCCCTTATCTAGTCCAACACCACCGCGAAATTCGCCCGGACCGCCACTGTCGATGACGATCTCCATGCGATCCGTACGCACCGGACACATTCTTTCTTGACCTTCTACCGGTTGGGTCATGAGGCCTACACCAAAGCATGAGGCAGTAACCCCTAGACCGTCTTTGCCGTTGCGTCCACCCCATCCGCCGGATAGCCAGTCGTAAAGCATAAAAAAGGTTCGCTTCTCACCGCGTGCATCGAAGCCCCCCGTTTGTAAGTATTCAATATTGAACGCACAGGCCATCGCTCTTTCCGGCATCACTTGCGAGAAGAGTTCGAAGATCGCATTCATGATCTTTTCAAACCCCATGACAAAACCGGAAACCGCCACTGGCCACCGTGCACTGATAACGGTGTCGTCGGGTGCAATGACTTTGATCGTACGGTAAAGCCCCGCATTCAAAGGGACATCCGGAAAGAAGGTTTTCATGCCGGACACGATTGCCGCGAACGTGGCACCGAATGCACAGTTATAGATAGTCCCGATGGTTGGATGTGAACCGCTTAAGTCAAATTCTATGCTATCCCCGCGGATCGTCATTTTGACCCGGATCGGGATAAGCCCCTCGCTTTCACTTGGGTCCTGATCAATAAAATCGACCGTCTCCCAACTACCATCTGGTAACTCACTCAGGCGTAAGCGAACCGCGCGCTCTACATAGTCTTGCACTTCTGCAAACGCGGTTTTGACGGTTGCGACCCCGTACTTGGTGCATAACCTAAGTAGTTCGCGCTCGGCAATGCGTGTCGCTTGCGTCTGTGCTTCCATGTCACCGAGAATCGCGGCGGGATCGCGGGTGTTTTTCGCGATCAGTTTTGCCACGTCCGCGCAGAATTCGCCGCGCCTCCAGATCTTAACGGGTGGTATGCGAATCCCTTCTTTAAACATATCGCGCGCCGTGACATCGAAAGAACCCGGTACGCTACCGCCCATATCAGCCCAATGACCATTCGCTTGCGCCCAGGCAATCAGTTCATCCTGAACGAAAATCGGCAACAAAACGCGGGTGTCACTGAAATGTGTGCCCCCGACATAAGGATCATTGATAAGAAACACATCGCCCGGGTGAATCTCACCGCGGAATTCCTCCAACACTGCCTTGCAGGTGTAATGCAAGGTACCAACGTGCGCGGCTAAATCTTGATTCCCTTGGGCGACGGTATTTCCATCCGCATCACATAAGGCGTTAGAGAAATCACGGTTGTAGACGACGAATGAAAAACAAGTGCGACGCACCTGTTCGGCCATTTGGTCAACAATGTTGACGAGTGCATTGCGTAAGACTTCGAAAGTGACCGGATCGAGCGTCGTTCCGGCCCGCACGGGCGTATCCATATTAGAACCTTCACACTGTCATGATTAGGTTAAGCCACGGGTCCACGGTGACGCTAACACCGGGCGGCACCACGGTCGTCGCGTCGAGTTGTTGCACCACCGCTGGCCCACTGAATCTAGCGCCGCTGTGTAAGTCATCGCGCTGATAAATCGAAGACTCACAAGTGTCTTCGTCGAAAATAACCGGTCGCTTGGTATACGGCACTGGTATGTCATGGCGCGGTACATGCTTTGCTAGTTCAGCTTTGGGGGTTAAACCAATGGCCGTTAAGCTCAGGCGAAAAACTTCAATACCGGCGCCCACCCGTTGATAGTGATATTCACGTTGATGAGCTGTACTGAAGCTTTGAATGGCTTCGTGCATATCGATGAATGGGGTACTGGCAGGTACTGACAGCGATCGCCATTGGCCTTGATAGCGCATGTCGATGGTTCGTTGGAGCACGACGTTTTGATCACCAACGCCTTCATGGTGCAGCCGCTCCCGCGCTTCCGCTTCGAGTTTTTGAAACTCGAGATCGATTTCATGCGGATCGACACTCGAGGCATCACGCACAAAAGTCGTCAACAGATCGTGGCGAATATCCACGAGCAGGCACCCCAGCGCTGACGTAACACCAGGGTGTGGCGGCACAATAACCGAGGGGATCGAAAGATCCCGAGCCAACGCCGCCCCGTGCAGCGCACCGGCGCCCCCGAACGCGACTAATGCGAAGTCGCGTGGATCATACCCGCGCATGATTGACACTAACCTTATCGCGTCGGACATGTTGCCGTTCGCTACTTTGATAATAGCCCTCGCCGCGCTGATTAAATCCATGCCGAGCGGGCGGGCGATCTTTGACTCGATTGCCGTTATAGCGCGCTTTACGTCTAATTTGAGATCTCCTCCCACCAAGCTTCCATCAAGACGTCCCAGCACTAAATTGGCGTCAGTATTCGTCGGGTTCTCGCCGCCGCGGCCGTAACACGCCGGTCCCGGGGACGCGCCAGCTGACTGCGGGCCGTTGCGGAGTGACCCCGCTTCATCGATCCACGCAATCGAGCCACCACCGGCGCCGATGGTTTTAATATCGATACTTGGAAAACACACTGGATGTCCGTATTCGATGTGCCAATCGCGTGTGGTAGTCAGTTGCCCTTGCCACGCCAACGACACATCGGTGCTGGTACCTCCCATGTCAAACCCAATCGAATTCGGAAAGCCACACAATTGGCCAATGTAACGATTCGCGATCGCCCCGGCGGCAATTCCCGAACTCGCCAAACGAGCAGCATGAGTATCGACACTTTTGGGTGTCATCACCCCGCCGCCGCTATGGAGGAGCAACACATCGCTGCGGTAACCGCCCTGCTTCAATCGCTCTTGCAAGCGCAGTGCGTATTCGCCGACGACAGGTCGCAGTACGGCATTAATGACAGTGGTCGAGAAACGATCATGTTCAAAAATCTCGGGCAGCACTTCGGCGGATGTGCAGATCGCCACCCCCGGAAGTTCCTGTTGCAAGAGCGTCTTCATGGCTTTCTCATTGGCCGCGTTTGCAAATGAGTTCATAAAGCAGATCGCAACGGATTGATAACCACGTTTGCGAAGTTTGCTCGCGAGGGTCCGCGCTTCGAGCGGGTCAATCGCCTGTTCTACTTTGCCGGAAGCATCGGTTCGTTCCGCGATCGGTAAGCGGTCCCGTCGTCGTATATAAGGTGGCGGGTTATCGCGGTAGGCGTCCCACAAATCTTCCTTGGTCGAGTTGCCGATTTCGATAACATCTCGGAAACCCGCTGTCACCACCATTGCCGTAGGCGGTAGATTGCGTTGAATTAACGCATTGGTGGCGACGGTGGTGCCGTGTGCGAAGAGAGAAACGTCCGCAAGGTGCAACCCCGCTTTGGTAAGGCCATCGAGTGCCGCGTCGATCGGGTCTTGAGAGGAGGGTAATTTCAAGACCCGCAGCGCATGGGTGTCCTCGTCGAGTATGCAAATGTCGGTGAAGGTGCCACCGATATCCACTGCTACGCGTACACGCCCCATATGTCCTCTCCTCGAATCACATCATCTAGTATTTAGCCACCGCTTCCTCGACTGACTTTCAACAGTACCAGGCAATTCGAGCAGTCTCGCATCGAGGATGTGTAGCAGGCGATGCAACTTAGCAGCCTTCAATTGTTCCTATGCCAGCAGGTTTTACCGATTAGGCTGCTAACCGACGGTACCGAGCTGCCGCAACAACGGCATTATCTCTTGCTCAAAGCGTAAGGTGTCGTCGTAATATGAAAGAAACACCATCAGCATGCCATCGAGTCCCGCGCGGTATAGCTGATCTATCTGTTCCGCGACCTGCTCACGCGTGCCAAATATCGGTAGTGCGCCGCCACCCAGCGTGAACATCTCCACACTGAAGTTATCGAAAGACCCGCTATGCGGCGCTAACCCGCGTGCCCAATTTTCTACGGCTTCGCGATCACAGTGTTCAATGATGCGTCTACGCTCATCAGCGACTTCGCGTTCGGTATCTCGCCACAGCACAAAGGGATAACCCGCGCATTTGATCTCCCGGCCGTGGCGTCGTGCACGGGCCTTGATGTCACTCGTAACCTCGGCAGTCGCGGCCGCCGACGGTAGTGAGATAAACGCCCAATCGCACCAACGCGCCGCCATCTCCTTGGCATCGTCGGACACCCCGGCGTTCGCAATTGGTGGATGGGGACGGCGCGTCGGCTGCGGCATCACCCAGCCATCGGTAATCTGGTACCACTGCGAATGGTGGTTAATCGTGCCTGGTTCACCGGTCCACAACGCTTTGATGATTTCAATGTAATCCGATGTTCGTGCATAGCGTTCCGCGTGCGGAATCACGTCTATATGCATTTGCCCGAACTCGCGTTCGCTCCAGCCACTCACGACATTAAGGCCCCATCGACCATTGCTAATATGATCGAGCGTCGCACCCATTTTGGCGGCCACCAAAGGATGAAAGATTGGCACATGTACGGTGGAGAACACTTGAATGCGTTGCGTGTTTGCTAACAACGCGCTCGCCCAGGTCATCGTCTCCAGCGAGGTTCCTAAGTAATTCGTCTTGCCGCCGTAGCCTTTCCACTTGGCGACTGGAAATAGAAAATCAAAACCGGCGCGTTCCGCGGCTTGTGCGATCTTGAGGTTGGACGCATAGGTCCAGTCATCCACCTCGGGTTTGTAGGTGCTAATCGAATACGCGTAGCTGCAATTGGGCATGAATAAGCCCAAGGACAAGGGTGCGCGGGGTGTTGGCATTGTTCAGTCTCCTTGCCACTTTTCTTCGAGGGCCCACACGGCGGGGAATCCGGTGATGTCGTGCATGGTCTGTAAACTCGCGAGCGGCACCCGCGTGCCGTCGCTATGACCAACTTCTTTTAGCGCTGCGAAAGCGAAATTCAGCGCTGCTGCCATGGCGCACATGCCGGTGCCCGGATAGATTGCGAGGGTAAACCCGAGCGCGACGAGTTCATCTTTGGGTAACACGGGTGAACGGCCGCTTTCTACCATATTGGCCACGAGCGGCGCATCAACCCGCGCACCAATCGCCGCGAATTCTCCGCGTGTTTCGGGTGACTCGACGAAAATGACATCGGCGCCCGCGGCGCGATAAGCGATGGCGCGTGCGATCGCCTCCTCCAGCCCTAACGCAGTACGCGCATCGGTACGCGCGACGATCAGTAGGTTGGGATCCTCACGCGCGGCGACGGCGATCTCGATACGACGCACCATTTGGGCACGGGCGACCACGCGCCGGCCGGTGGTATGGCCGCATTTTTTGGGAAACTCTTGGTCTTCCAGTTGAATCGCACAGACGCCGGCCCGTTCGTACCCGCGAACAGTGTGATGAATATTCAGTAGGTCACCAAACCCGGTATCCGCGTCCGCCACAATCGGCGTGGTCGTGGACTGCGCAAACTTGGTAGCCATCGCCACCATCTCGGCATAGGACGCGAGCCCTGCATCGGGCAAGCCAAGATTCGAGGCGATCGAGGCATAGCCGCTGAGATACAGAGCATCGAAACCCACCTGATCGGCAATCCGCAGCGAAATAAAATCGAAGATGCCGGGCGCGAGCGTGAACTCGCGCGCGCGGATCCGTTCCGCAAACGCGGCGCGACGATGGGCGATGGATGGATTCATTGCAATGCACGCTCCGGAAGAGGTTTAAGAAAACTCTGACGCGCTAGTGACATGGACATTGGTTAGAGTATCCCCGATAACGTTACGACGTCAGCACCATGATGGATGCCGTACTCGCCACCAATCCCGAACGCCAGGAAATCGACATTGCTTTGTGCACGATCACCCTGAACGCCGAGCGCATTACCCCTTTGCATTTTAGACTCCTGCCACACTGGGATCCGAACTGATTCATCGTCACGGCACAGGCTACGGCAAATCCACTCAATGCTTATCGAATGAACGAACTGCGCCAGCAAGGAAAAAGTTCTCCGCAAATATGAAGATGAGCTACGCCGTAGCGACAGCTACTTCTCGTGGCGCCAGATTGGGGTGGTGACGGCAAGTGGCGAGGTCTATGGCTACACCGGTGACAATGCCTACGATCACAAGAGCCACATCATCGGCAACGGATCGATTGCAATCGGTAATTTCTGCCAAGGTGCCCAGCCGGTGCAGACGATGGCCGCCGCGCTGGACCCCGGTGCGAGTTAGCCCATGGCGGAGCGTCTACTGAACGCCCTCGAAGCTACACGCGATGCGGAAGGGAAATACAACCGCCCTTTTCGGCGCGATCGAGCACCACCGAGGTTGAAGTCGAGCGCCGTGGAGAGGCACGTCCGCACCTTAGAGAACCGACTATCCCGGAATTCCACTGAGCCGCGACACCGGGGCCTCGCCGAGAGCGTTTTCTGCCGCGAAATGTCGACCTTTTAGGCCGCTGGGCGCTCATCCCGCCGAGGCTGGCCGCTCTTTCGCGCGCGCGGTTGTCGCTCGCGTCATCGTGCTGTCGATCAACTCAGGCAGATGCGCTAAGCGGTGGTCAATCAGCTCGGTCGAACCGGTCACCCGCGATCGCGCCGGCTCCTCCGGCCGGCCGCTCCGTGCGGCGAACTCGGAGCGCGTGCGTGGCGCCGGCGGTTCGAGGCGCAGATGATCGGGCTTGCCGTCGGCCTCGCGGAAGGCCGGCATCACTTCTTCCGAGAAGATCTGCATGTTCTTCATCACCATCCAGTTCGGCATCGGGCCGTAGGACGAGCCGGCCGCGAGGATGCCACCGGCGCCGACCTCGTCGCAGTACTCGCCGAGCTGGTTCTTCACGGTCTCCGCTGAGCCGACGATGATGTAGCGATCTTTGAGCAACTCGTCATAGGTCAACTGTTGTTGCGGCTTGACCTTGCCCTTCTTCAGCAGACCAATGAAATTGCGGAACGACTTGGTCGTCATATAGCCGGGCGGGAAGAACAACTGGTCCGGGATCTTGAGGCCGGTGTTGAACACCCACGACAGATGCGCCTTCGCTTCGCGATGGGCCTGTTCGTCGGTCTCGGCGACATAGGTCGGCACGCAGGCGTTGAACATGCTCTTCGGCGCGTCGTAACCGAGGCGGCGGCATTCCTCGCGCAGACCGTCGAAGGCGAGCTTGGTGAACCACAGCGGCGCGAACACCATCATGTAGGTGTAATGGTGGCGTGCGATGAACTGCAGAGTCTCCAGCGAGCCCTGACCCGGGATCCAAATCGGCGGATGCGGTTGCTGCAAAGGCTTGGGGATAATATTGACGTTGGGCACGTAGAAATGATCGCCCTGCCAGGTAAAGGGGCCGTCGTCGGTCCAGGCTTTCACGATCAAGTCATGGGCTTCGTCGAAGCGTTCGACCGAGTCGGCCGGCGTCACGCCGTTGTTGAAGTACTCACAGCCGATGCCGCGCACGAAGCCGGAAATGATGCGTCCGCCCGAGATCACATCGAGCATGGCGATTTCTTCGGCGACCCGCAACGGATTGCCATGCAGCGGAATGGCATTGCCGATGACGCCGATCGGAATGTGCGTGGTGCGTTGTACGAGCATCGCCGCGATGATGTTCGGCGAGGGCATGGTGCCGTAGAAATTGGCGTGATGTTCGTTGATGGCGACGCCGTCGAAACCATGGCGCTCCGCCGCCACCAGTTGCTCGATGTACTCCTGGTAGAGGATGCGGCCCCGTTGCGGGTCGTAATGCTTGTTCGACAGCGAGACCCACGACGAAGGGAATTCCGCGGTCGGCGGAATGAACGGGTAAGGCATCAGGTGAAAGAAGTAAAAGCGTAGCTTGTTCATGACGTGGTCTCCTTAATCAGGCCTAACAGGGCATCGGCAACTTCGCGCGGACGTTCGAGACAAGGCTCATGCCCGGTGCCGGCAACGCGGATCAGGCGCGCATTCGGCAGCACGGTGGCATAGCGATCGGACATTTCGTTCGGGACCAGTCGGTCATCCTCGCCGCCGAGTACCAGGGTCGGGCAGGTCAGGCGTTGCAGGCGCCGTTCGAGCGCGAGGTTATAGCGCGGTGCCCACATCAGGCGCGCGGCGGCGGCGAACTCCGAATACAAATGGATGCCTTCATCGAAGTCCTCCGGGTCAATCATGAATTCCTGCATGACATGTTTGTCTTTGAACAGGCGATCCATGAGCTCCGGGGCTGCGAGCTGGAAGATGTCGACCCCCGGATTATCCGGCAGTCGCAAGCCAACCGGGGTGATGAGCGCAAGTGATTTCAGCCGCCGCGGGTAGAACGAAGCGAATTCGGCAGCCGCCCAGCCGCCCATCGAAAAGCCGATGAGATGGATTTGCTCGAGCCCGAGCTGATTGAACAATTGATCATAGAGCAGGGTCAGGTCGTCGAAGTTTCTAAACCACTTCGGGATCGGCGTCTCACCAAAGCCCGGCGCTTCCGGCGCAATGAAATCGACCGCTTCGGACAGCATCCCATACAGCGGGAGCCACATTCGCGTGAACCCCGCGCCGTGCATCAATACCACCGCCTCGCCTTTGCCTTGGCGGCGGTACGCGACCGGAATACCAAAGACCTGTTCGAACGCCGGGGCGGTGTAGAACCGCGCGGGCTTGGGTACTTCAACCTTGTCGACGACGTCGATAAAACTCATGGGCGCTGTCCTTGTGTAGCTGACCACGGCATTGTATAGGGATGCGGTGTGCGAACGTCAGCTACCGCCAACGACTGTTTTCTGCACCGATGGCGCCGCCTCGCTCGACGCGCGCGCCGCCGGGTGGCCCTTCCGGCGACGAACACTGTGGCATCCGGCCTCCTTGACCGTAGGCATGATGACGGATAATTTCTGCGGTGCGCGACGCCTGCGCTATCTCATCGGGGCGCGGCCGCCAGGCTGGTCCTGGTCGGGGACAAGTATCGGCGTACACACGAGGCGGCATGCCGCCATGCAGGGGCCCGGCCTCAAGGAGGGGTGATGTCCACGACAACGCAGGGAGTAGGGCAGAACCGCGCCGCGGCGCGGCGTCCGTTAAAGGTAGGGCTCATGCTGCCGCAGACCGACGGCATGCGCGGTCCGGGGACGCGGCGCTGGCGCGAGCTGGCGCCGATGGCGCGCCTCGCCGAAGACGTCGGCTTCGACTCACTATGGGTGGTCGACCATTTCCTCTACCTGCTGGAGGGCGAGGCCAGTGCGCGCGGTTGCTGGGAGTCGTGGACCTTGCTGTCGGCGCTGGCCGCCACGACCGCGCGGGTCGAACTCGGCACGCTGGTTCTCGGCATGGGCTTCAGGAACCCGGCCTTGCTCGCCAAGATGGCCGAGACCCTCGACGAAGTCAGCGGTGGCCGCCTCATTCTCGGCGTCGGTTCCGGCTATCACCAACACGAGTATCGTGCCTTTGGCTACCCGCACGACCATCGCATCAGCCGCTTCGAGGAATCGATTCAGATCCTGCACGCGTTGCTCAAGCACGGGCAGGTCGATTTCGAAGGGCAGTACTATTCCGCGCGCGATTGCGAATTGAAACCGCGCGGTCCTCGGGTCGACGGCCCGCCTATCCTGATCGGTGGCATCAGTCCGCGCATGCTCGGGATCATCGCCCGCTACGCCGATCAGTGGAACGTCTACTACGACGACACCACCAACGATATCGCCGGCGCACGCACCTACATGGACCGGGTCGACGCCGCGTGTCAGGCCACGGGGCGCGATCCGGCCACGCTCGCGCGCACCGTCACCGTCCTGATCGCCGATCCGAATGCCGATCCCTGGTGGACGCGGCTGCCGACCGGCCGCGACATGAAAGTGATCCGGCCACTGACCGGCGACACGCAAGCAATCGCCGAAGAACTGCGCGGCTATGCTCGTCTCGGCGTCTCGCATATCCAGATCTCGCTCGAGCCGACCACGCTCGCAACTATCGAGAACCTGGCGCGCGTGCTCGAGGTGCTGGAACGAAGTTAGACGGCCCTGTGGAAATGTGAGACCTCGAACGCTGCGGGTGCGCCAGCGCAAAGGTGGAAAATATCGGCACTGCATTTAAATCCGACTGCCGATCTTCAAGCCGTCGAGCACCGCTTCTTCGGCGGTGCGCGGCGCCAGCGCGTCACCGATGCAGTGCACTTCGCCGTCCCAGTCTTCGAGTTCAGTGTAGAGATCCATGACGCTGCGATGGCCGTAGGAGACGACCAGTGTGTCGGTGTCCGCGAATTCGATCGAATGCCCGGTACTCGCGTGCTGGAAATACACCGTGCTCTCGTCGGCGCCGTAGAGCCGCGCATAGGGCGTGAACTCGACGCCGAGCCGCGACAACTCGCCGATCCACGGATCGCGGACGTAATACTGCACGTTGACGCCGGCGGCATTGGCGACCATCGCCAGGCGGACGTGATGACCCGCGCGGACCAGTTTGGTCGCGAGCCCGAGGCCGACCCAGTCGCCGCGCCAGTCGGCGATGACGACGCGGGCACCGCATTTGACCTCGTCTTTGATGACCTGCCAGGCATCGACGATATGCGCACCGCTGCTCACTTCGACCGCGGGCATGAAGACGGCCGCGCCGGTCGCGATGACGACCACATCGGGACGCGCGGCGCGGATCTGCGCCGCGCTCATGGTCACGCCGGTCCGCACAATCACACCGGCCTCTTCGATCTCGCGTTGCAGGTTGGTGACGATGCCGCCGAATTCGGCGCGGTCGGGCAGCATCTGCGCGAGCAGGGTCTGGCCGCCGAGTCGGGCCGCACCTTCGTAGAGGGTGACGCGGTGACCGCGTGCGGCCGCGACCGCAGCCACTTTCATGCCGCCCGGCCCGCCACCGATCACCATCACCACGCGCGAGCGCGCCGCGGCCACGCGCCGCCCGAACTCGATCTCGCGGCCGGATTCCGGAAATTGGATGCAGGAGATAGGCGCCCCCAGCGCGTAGTGGCCGATACAGGCCTGATTGCAGCCTATGCACACGCGTATGCTTTCGGCTCGCTCCGCGGCAATCTTGTTGCCGAGCTCTGGATCGCAGATCTGCGCGCGGGTCATGCCGATCATGTCGGCCTCGCCGGCATTGAGCGCCGCTTCGGCCTCGGCCGGCTGGTTGATCCGGCCGACCATGAACACGGCCCGGCTCGTCAGTTGCCGCAGGCGCCGTGCGTAGGGCCGCACGTAGCCCGGCGCGACCGCCATCGGCGGCACGATATGCACCGCACCCTGGGTGGTCGAGGACGAACCGAGGGTGACGTTGAAATAATCGAAGCGATCAGCGGCGTCGAGCGCCTGGATGACCGCATGTACGTCGTTCTCGATCAGGCCGTTGGGTATTTTGTCGTCGGCTGAGATGCGCAGGCCGACGAGCTTGTCGGCGCCGACCCGCGCGCGCACCGCGTCATGGATCTCGTTCAGAAACCTGAGTCGGTTCGCGAAGCTGCCGCCGTAAGCGTCGGTGCGCCGGTTGATGTGCGGATCAATGAACTGGATTGGCAGATAACCGTGGCTCGCCAGCACCTCGACGCCGTCGAAACCCGCGGCGATCATGCGCGCCGCGGTATCGGCGTAGCCCGCCACCACGGCCCCGATCAGCTTGGCCGACATCGGCCGCGTGGTGACCAGGTAGCGTTCCTGCTGGTGCGCCGACGGCGCGACCGGCACCGGGCGGCTGCCGTCTTCGAGAAAGGCGGCGACCTCGGCGCCCGGATGAAAAAGCTGCCCGATCAGGCGGCAGCCGTGCTGATGCACGGTGGTGGCGAGCCGCGTGAACCCGGGCAGGGCTTCGGCGAGGTAG
>SHZM01000050.1 GCA_009692265.1 Gammaproteobacteria bacterium | reverse complement strand
CTTTGCAATGAGTGACAATGCGGCTGCCGAGCACCTTAACAAGGCCCGGGAAATTCTTTTTAAATCTATTCCTAATCGACCGAAAGCAGCCGCCTAAGCCCAGACTCAACTTCAACCCTTCAGACTCATACCTCGATTGGAATGTACTTGAATGGCAACCACACTAAGCAAGCTCGCGAGCAGGCCACCAATAATCCGCTTTGTCATTCAAAAACTCCTCAGCGCCAGCTGCGACACAGTCTCTGCGCGCTGGGCCAGACATTAAACCGGTGGGACTGTGTCGCGCCCACCCCCTATGGCTCGGGCATCAACGCGCTGCGCATACTACTAAATGCGCCAGGGGTTGGGGAGGACAGCTAAACGTTCGCCGAATTTTGGGAGCTACGGCGTCAACATCAAAGTGTCGATATTGGTGAGCCTCGCAGTCTTCTGAGTGATGATCACCATCCTCCGATGTACTCGCGGCTTGAGTTTGAACGTAGGCACATTACCACCTGCTCGCGTCGTCCGAACCACTAGCATCGCCGTCATAAGATTGAGAACCCGCCTCGATTTTAGGAGACCGGAACGCGGCGGCGGGCTCGTTGCGTTAAGCCCTGAAAATGATTAAGGTGCGGCTCGCTAATATTAGATTTTTTCAAGGTTTAGCGGTTAATTGCTTGCTAGATCTGACGAAATAGGACGTGGAGGTAGAGAGCGTGGCAAAACAGAAAGCCAAAGCAACGAAGAAGAAAAGCGCGCAGCCCGCGGTCGCGCGCAAAAAGGCGGTGGCCCACAAAAAGTTACCGACAAGTAAAAAGGCGTCGACAAGCAAAACGAAAGTCGTCGCCAAAAAGACCGTGAAGAAAATCGTGAAAAAGGCCGCCGCAAAACCGGTCCGGGCCGTAACGAAGAAAAAAGCGAGCAAGGTACCAGCCAAACCCGCGGCGAAAAAAATTGTTAAGGCTCAGACTCGAACAGCACCAAGCGCGAAAGCGCTCGCTAGAACGGTAGTAATACCCAAGCCGATTGTCGAGCCGGTATCAAAGGTAGTCCCCACGAAAACGCGCGCCGCAGGTAAGCCGATTGCAACGCCGGCACCAGCACCAGCGGCACCCCCCGAAAAAAAATTGAAGCCTGAGGCAGTGAAAAAGCCGGCGCCTAAAACGCCGACAAAGCCCGCATCAAGCGCGGTACGTAAGGTAATTAATCTGGATGGGATCACTCTAGCGAGCGGCTATAAACCTTCACAAATCGAAGAATATATGAGCCCGCAGCACTTAACTTATTTCAGACAGAAACTAAGAAACTGGCGACAAGAACTTATTTTGGAATCGCAGGAAACTCTCGAACATCTGCGCACCGAAACCCGCGATGTGGGCGATGAAGCAGAGCGGGCCAGCCGCGAAAGCGACAATATTCTTGAATTACGAACACGGGATCGTTACCGCAAACTGCTCAACAAAATTGATCAGGCGCTTAAACGAATCGAAGAAGGCAATTACGGGTTCTGCGAAGAGACCGGTGAAGAAATAGGCCTTGGTCGCTTGGAGGCACGGCCGATCGCGACCTTGACCGTTGATGCGCAAGAACGCCGCGAGCTGTTGCAACGGCAGTTTCGAGACGATCACTAGTGCCGCCCTGTTTACTACTGAGGCCCGACATCTTGGGCTGCTTGAGCATGCTAGCTGGGCGCAACAGCGTGACGACAATGCCCGGCAAGGACATCCATCAGTGGGCCATGAGAGGGAAGTACTCAGGCTCGTAGCACTGCGCAGCAAATTCGACCCAATGACCCGACATCAAGATGACACGCCCCCAGTGCCGTTTCGCGGTGGTTAGACATGGCACATGAGCAGATCTTGATTGTGGAAGACCAGCGCGCCGCCGCTGGTGCGTTGAAAATGCGACTACGCGGACTGGGCTACGATGTCAGCGCAATCGCGAAAGACGGGTTTGAGGCCATCGAGAAAGCTTCTGAGCTAAAACCCGATTTGATCATCATGGATGTGCGCCTCGGCGAGGGCATGGACGGAATAGAAACAGCACAACGGATCCGCGCCCGCCAGGATATCCCCGTCGTTTTCATTTCGGCTCACGTTGATCAGCGACTCCTGGACCGCGCGCGTTCCACCCATCCCGCCGGGTTTATCAACAAACCCTTTACGACCAAGGATCTGCTTACTACGATCGATCTTGCATTACATCGACGACCGAACGGACTCGATGAGATCGACGCTTCAGCGAATGACGCAGAAGAGACGAATGCTAAGGATGGGGTCCTGACCGCCGACAGCGATGGTCGGATCGGATTCATCGATCGCGCCGCGGAATTCATCGTCGGTTGGCAACGACGTCAGGTGGTCGGTCGCCCGTTAGGCGACTTTCTCGCGACGCTCTACGAATTACCCGCTGGACAGACCACCGCCTTTGTCGCCCGCGTGATCGCCACTGGCAACGAAAAAACCATTGCGCGACCGTTGGGGGCCGCTTCGGCGGTCAGCGACCTCAAATCGACACCCTAACCCCGCTGCATGATTCGCGCGTTGACGAGAGCCTTGGATGCCGTACCTCACGGCGTTTTAGTCGTGAGTAGTGAACTGCGGATTCGCTATCTCAACCGCACCGCGTGCGATGCCTTGGCACGCAACCGTGGCATCGGATTGCGCAACGATTCCTTGGCAATCGTCGATAAATTGCTTGATCAACGCCTGCACGAATTGGTAGCGCCGGCTGTGGAGAAAGGCCGGCAGGGTCACGATCATGCCAGCGGAGGGTTGTTCATTAACGCGCCGATGTCACGCGAGCGTATTGAGTTAATCATCGCGCCCGTCCCGGACTCGGCCGCCAGAAACGGCGAGCCCGACGTGTTGATCTACCTCTTCGACGCCGATAGTCCGCGGCAGGTTTCCTTTGATGTGTTAACCGGTATCTACGGGTTAACTCAGACCGAAGCGAAGCTCACGCAATTGATGACCAACGGGATGACACTCGACGACGCCGCAGAGGAACTCCAGATCTCGATCAACACCGCTCGCACGCATCTCAAACATATCTTTCACAAAACCGGCAGTAACCGACAAACCGAACTTCTACATCGCATTGAGTGTGGTCCGGCGTCGTTACTCATTGGGTTCGATGGGGCCCAGTTGGAAATGTCCGGCCGTCGCTGAGCCTGCGTTTCGCGCTTGTAATTTTTCGGCCAATCCGTTAGATCTGGCGGCGATGCCACAGCGCGACGCAGGACGCGGCGCGCGGCAGCAAGGATGAAATGAATGACTCAAAGGATTGAGGTAACCCAATGGATAACCATGCCCTGCACGGCCGGCCGGTTCTCGGCTTAGCCGCCCTATTCACAATACTCAGCACCACCCCGCTTGAAGCGGCAACCCTCGCGCACTTCGATTTCGAGGACGCTGGCGGTGCTTTCTCCAATCTTGCCGAGCTAGTTGCTCCCGAACTGACTATAAGTGCTTGGTCGGACGCGGATCTCACCCTCGGCAGTGTCGCGGGCAATCCCAGCTCCGGCTGGGCCGTGACTGCCAAGGATTTCGATGACGGCAACGAATATCGGTTGAGCCTGAGCCCAGTGAGCGGGTTTAACCTGGCGTTAACCGGATTTTCGTTCGATCACCGAGTCTCGAGCTCCGGGCCACGTACCTGGGAACTGCAACTCAACGGCATACCGCTCGCGTTTGGCACCACGAGCACCAGCTTCAAGAGCGAGAATATCGCCTTATCTACAGTTGCCGACACTGCGCCGTTCCTGCTCTCGCTCTACGGTACTGGCGCTAGTAACAGCGCCGGCACCTACCGTCTTGATAATGTGATGGTAAGCGGCACCCTGAGTGCCGTTCCGCTACCAGCCTCGCTATGGCTGTTCGGGTCCGCGATCTTCGGCCTGGTCAAAGCGGCGCGGACGCGGACCGAAACGACTGCGATGCAAGCTCGCGATCCTGCTTGAGGCCGAGGTTGCTGAACCCTTAGCGCTCGAATAACCGCCACAAAGCCGACCGAAGGTAGGCAGCCATCGGTCGGCTACTCCATGTTTGGGGGCATTAAAGGTCCTTCCTGCGGCACCCACTCGCGCCACCCGTCCAGCCGCGGGAAATATAAAGCTACGTGGATCTCTCGCATCTCAAGGGCTCGGAAATAGTTGGCGTAGGTTTCGAGCTGAAAGCGATAGCGCATTACTTCGGAATCCATAAAGGTCTCGCGATCACCGCCGAGATGACTACCGGTCTTGTAATCGATAATCCAGCGCACACCGGTAGCGTCGATAAAAGTCCGATCAATCACGACCTCGACGGCGCGCTGATCAATCACCGCGGTGAGGCGATATTCACTATGCGCGTGTGTATGCGCGGGACTTAATATCCAGCGACCGCGTTCGCTGTCCAACGTCGCCATGACCGTCGTTATCACTTCCTGCACGGCGCGATCGAGCTCAGGCGAAATCACTCCTAACGCACGCAAGCGCAAACGAACTTCGCGATCCAGGTCCGCCGACGGCGGCGAGAATTCCTGCGTGTAGCGTTGCAACATCGCGTGAGTCACCGTGCCGATCTGCTTAGCGAGGGGGCTTGCCCATTTAAATTCGACCGGTGGTGAAACAACTGCTGTCAGCCAAGGACTTGCCGAGGGTGGCTCGGGCATCGCTTGAAGGGTCAAGCGTTGTAACACGGCACGCGGCGCGCGCGAGCTTGGAGTTCGAGGAATTTCAGCCACGGGGATTGGCATGCTGCCTAGCGCGGGCCACAGCAATTGTAAAAACGAGCCTTCCACAGGGCCGTGAACGGGAGGCGTCACCGCAAACAAGTGCAATGCCACCCTTGCACGAGTCATAGCCACATACAGCAGCCGGTAGGTTTCAGCAGATAGGTCGTTTTGCTCGCGCGTGCGCAAATAATCGTAAATTGGCGCGGGAGCCTTGGCGAGGGTGGGCATGGGCGCGAGCAGTAGATCCTCTCCCGACCGCGTGCGCACAGCCTGTCCGAGCAGTAAGCGCCGCGGCTCTCGGCGCACTCGGCGTTGAAGTTCGGGTAGCAACACATAGTCAAATTCCAACCCCTTGGCGTGGTGGATCGTCATGATCTGCACTGCCGCGTCACTGCTCGCGAACATCGGTGCGTAATGTCCTTGCACTTCGGTCGCCAAAACTGTCGCCGTCAATTCGCGTCCGTCAGCTTCCAGCTGCGTCAGTAATTCCAAAAACCGATCGGCATGTCGAAGCGTGGAGGAATCCACGCACGCCGGGCCGCGCAACGCATGCCAGGTGCGTGCGACGAGGTTCGTGTAAGAAAGCCGACCGCGCGCCGCCAGCGCCACCTTGAATTGATTGACCACTTTGCATAGTCGCGCGGCACCGGACTCCGACAGCCGAGAGCGATTGGCTGGGTCCATGATCAACTCCCACAGCACGGTGTCTTTATCGGATGCCACCAACGCTTCCAGATCAGCGAGGTCTAAACCGCACCAGGGAGCACGCAAAACCGCCAGCCACGCGACACGATCAGTCAGCGCATACAGCGCGCGGGTCAGCGCCATGAGGTCATTGACCAGCGGAATTTGATGCAAGGGTTCGATATCGGTAGCGGCCACCTCAATCCCGGCTTCCAGCAGTGCAGGTATGAGCTCGCGCAGATGTGCGCGACCGCGCACGAGTATCGCAATTGTCGCGGCCGGCTCGCGCGCGCGGAGCGCCTCGATTGTCGCCACCAGCCGCGGGTGTTGGCTCGGTCCATCCCCAAGATGGACCGCAACTTCACTACCGGGGCGATTAGCCTGGGTCGGCGCAATCGCATGGAACTGTGGTGCCTCCGCCGCACAACCGGAAAACACTACGGGGAGTACGCCGTTTAACCAGTTAATAACCCTGGTGCAGGTACGAAAGTTGGAGTTCAAGCGCAGCCGCGTAAGCGCGATCCCGCCGAATTCCGCCGCATTTACGGTGCGAGTGAACAGCCCCACGTCCGCGTCGCGGAAACGATATATCGACTGGAGCGGATCGCCGACCATGAACAAGGTGCGACCATCACCCTGGGTCCAGCCGGCCGTTAGCCGTTCCAGTAACGCGTATTGCGTGCGTGAAGTATCCTGAAATTCATCCACCAATAAATGTGCTATTTGATAATCGAGGGCCAAGCCCAGATCAGTGGGGTTGTCCGGCTCACCCAACACGGTTAAGGCTGCTAGCGCGATCTCCGCGAAATCGGTTTCACTCTGTTCCGCGCTCACCACGCGCCAATTCGCGGCCGCCAAATGTAGCGTCTGCAACAACGCGTGAAGGCGCGCGAATTCGCGCTCGGTATACACCGTCCGCGGCCACTGCACCGTTGCGTGTAAAGCGCTCGCCCAGCGTGGGATGTCAGCTAATGCCTCCATCAGCTCCGCATAGCAGGCTTTGAAGCGCGCTGCATCGGTGGCTTCCGTCGGCACTCCGCAGCGCTTATCAAGCTTCTTACGTGGCTTGCCGGCCTGCGTAAACAACAACTCCGCGAGCAGCACCCAGCCGTCGATCTCATCGGCGTTGCCGTGGAAATTTTTCAAACCCGCTCGTGGACTGTTGGGCGCACGACTTCCCACTGTGCGTCCAGCCCAGCGTGCAAAATCGCACAGTGGCGACTTCAGCGCGGCCGGGCAGTCGCTACTTAAAGCGCTCGCTTCCGCGCTGATAGCCCGATCAAGCGCCGCTCCCAACGCTGCGCGGGTGGGCGGGTTGATTACCACGGCCAACCACTGATCACGGCGCGCGAGCATGTCGACTAACAACCCTTCGAGCCGACGCCAATCGTTATCAAGTTCCCCGAGCAGCAGCGCTACCGCACTGCCCCAGTGCGACGTCGGCGATTCCGCTTCCAGCAACGTGCGCCTCGCGGCGCGGCGATATAACTCGGTCGCGTCTTTACGCGCCTGAGTGCTTATCGGTAGATCTGTGAGCAGCGGCAGTCGGCGCACCAAGCTCAAGGTTAAGGCGTCGATAGTTTCGATCCGCAGCCGCGACGGGTTGGCTACCAGTTGCCAGCCGAATTTGTGGTCATTGTGGGCGACCGCGCGCGCAAGGCCCTGCAGCAGTGCGCGAAGTGGGTCGGGATCGTCGGGCGCGTCCGCGAGTGCCAAGGCAGCGAGCACCCGACCACGCATCTCCGCGGCCGCCTTACGCGTGAAGGTAATCGCGACGATTTCTTCAGGCGCCTTCACCCGCGCGAGCAAGACCAGCAGTCGCTGCGTTAATAACGCTGTCTTGCCGGAACCCGCTGCGGCCTCGACGATGAACGAGCGTGTAGGATCAAGCGCCGCCGCACGCGCGGAGGTGTCGGTGAGCAGCTCACTCATCGGCTTCCTCCTCCGCGTCCTCGGTCAGGCCAAGTTCGTGTACGCGGCACAGCACCTGCAGATCGCAGTTTCGGCAAGTCGTCGCCCCGGCTTTGGGATCGACTTGTCCGAGGCCTTCGACAAAAGCGTTCGCCAAGGTCGTGAGTTCGTCCTGCCAGGTGGCGAGGATCGCGACCCAGCTTGGAGCAGGCGTAAACTTCGCGTCCGTGAACCGCGCTTGCGGCTCGGCAATCAACTTACATTCGCCAGCGCGCACACTCGCGAACGCGATCCCCTGGGTTTCTGGCTCGGCAATCGCGTACGCCAACAGCTGTGGTTGCTCCGGGCGCGGAAGCTCCCACTGGCTTCGCGTCGGGCCAGCGCCGGTTTTGTAGTCGATGATCAGATGTGCACCGTCGGGAGTCTTATCGATGCGATCGATCCGCAAGCGAAGCTCAAGCGGTCCGAGCTGCAGGCTGCGTGTGAGTTCGCACCCGACCACTTCAAAAGGTGCCCGCGCAAGGTCAGTTTCGATCCATTCGCCGACGACTTGCTGCAAGCGCTCGCGTTCAAGCACGAGCCCAGGCCGCAGGGTAGGCTCCTCCCGCAATACCTTTTCGATAGCCTTGGCAATCCGAGCCTGGCGCATGGCAGGCGCTAAGCCAGCACAACGGGCCGAGGTGCGAATCGCACGCCAAAACTCGGCCAACACCCGATGCACGAGATCGCCGCGCAGCCGTGGCTCCAACCCCAGCATCGGTGCCGCGGCGGAATAGGCTTGCAGGCGATGGCGCGCAAAGGCTTTGAATCCGCACGCAGCTTGATCGGTCAGCACACCAGCGCCGCCGCGAAAGCGCCCCTCGCGGGTAAAAGGCACTGGGTTTTCGTGACGTTCTTCGAGTGTGGCGCTTACTACCGAAGTCGATCTCGCGAGCGCGATCGGCGACACCTCTGGGAATCCGACACCACGGCACGCGCCTTGTGTCACCTGCTCGGCACCGCTCGCGAAACTCAGCACCAGCTCCTCAGCCCCCGCCTTGAGCGCGCTGAAGGTGGCGCGGGCGAGGGTTAATGCGCCCTCCTTTGTGGCCAACGGGATCCCAGCGTGAGCGAGCAGCGTGAAGGGCAGCAAGGGATTCGCGGTACCGAAAGACGGCCACGTCGCATCGTGCATCCCGAGGACCCACACATGTTCCGGTTGTAGGACGGCGGCTTCGTCCAAAGTCAGGAGTTCGACTGCATCGACTGTGCACGGCAATAGTGAATGATCTCGGTTTAACACCTCGCGTAAGCGGCTCAAGGCCTGCGCCAGGGACTGGGCCGGCAGTACGGCATCGAGAGTCGCGACGGTATCGAGCGCGCGACGCCAACGGTTAAAGGCGTACTGCTCTTGCGCGACAGGCAGGAGCTGGCCAGGCCATCCGATCTGCGTCAAGGTCTGATCGATCCGTGCCATCCATTGCTTCAACGCCATGCGTTGAGCGGCCTGCGCCTTTAACTCACCTAAGGCACGCCAGGCTGGTTCGAGCGCCGCCGATTCTAAGGCACCGATCTGCGTGAGCGCTTCCAGCGCTATCGATTCCACGCCTTCCTCTAAAACGCGGGTGGCCAGCCGCGCCCGTGCAGAGCGCGCCTCGAATTGAGTTAGATAGGGACCGGTGATCGCAACGGCGATCGCCGCGCGGGAAACGCCGTGCAGTGTATCGAGCCAGGCCAGCGCATCGCACAGAAGCGGAGGCAACAGGGTACTGCTAACCCTGAGCGAAATAGGGTCGAACAGTCCCTCCCACGCTGTGGAATCGCGTAGCCGTGCATTCGCTGCGGCCACTGTGGCGACCCGTGCGGGCTCTACGCAGGCGATGGCGATGCGGGCATTGCGGGCACGGCCACGGGTACCGGCAGCCCACTCGAGCGCCGCCCGAATTTCGTCCTCTGCCGTCGCGTAGGCAAAGTAGCTGGAAGGAACCTTCGGGCCCGAGTTAGCGCGTGGATAAGCCGCCGGTAACCAGCGCCGTTGCGCGGGGCTGGGGGTGGCAAAGCCGAGGGCATAAACTGTCCCCGTCACGGCGATCTTGGCTGGATCGCGCGCCATCACGCGTGCGCGGTCGATGACTCCTAAGCGCCGGGTCTCTACCACAAAGCGTTCGGCCCATTGGTGAAAGGCACGCTGTTCCGGCATCCCCTGGCGCAATGAGTCGAGCTGGCGTGTAAGTTCCCAACCGTGCACCAGATTCCACGCGTCCTGCGCTAAGCGCGCCCACGCCGCAGGCGCACTCAGCTCGATCCCGCAGGCGGAAATACTTTCCTGCCATAGCGCTTGTTCCTGCAGCGTGCTTAAAATCAATTCGTCGCCTGGTAGCAGTGCGGAGCGCACCGACATTGAGTCCAGGTGCTGTCGCCACCAAGGTTCCCACGCCCAGACTTCTGGGGTTGGCCACGCGCGCATTTCGCGCGAGCTTGACACGAGGTCGTAGTGCGCTCGCACCGCCGCGCTGACACGTGCGGAGGGGACCACCAGGGTCACCCCCTGTTCAAGCGCGGAGACTAATGAAGTCGTTGCATGCATCACGCGACAAAACGGTTACGAAGCCTGGCATTCACGAGAGGGTTATTCATGCTTACCGTTAATCCTGCATCTAAGCGGATCAGCCGACTAACCACCGGTGGCCTCACCGCGATCTTGTTGTGGCTTGCCCTACCGGCTGCTGCCCGAATGTATCAGTGGGTTGATACCGTAACGGGATCAGTCCAGCTCTCCGGTGCACCTCCAGCCTGGTACCGCAGTGAAATGGCCGGACCGCGCGTACTAGTGATTGAACGCGGGCGCACGATCGACGATACCGCGCGCGCAGTTGAACCGACGCGCTCACAAGCACTCCGCGCGGCCGCGTTTGATGACAGCACGGCGCGTGCGACTTCCTCTCAACCCGCGACTAATGCCAGTGCCACTCCCGAACCAGCGCGAGCCTCGGCTTTGGACCAACCACCCCCGAAGGTCGATCAACTGGAAGAATTCAAAGCGCTGCTGGAGGCTTGGGATCGTGAGCAATCCGCCGCTGCGGCCAGCACTCTCACACCCTCCGAGCCGCCTGCCTCATCTTTCACGCCACCACGTCCGTAAGGTCGCCCACAGTCCCAACTCGGACGGCTTCGCGAGTTCGGAGATCACCTCCAACGCCTCATTACTCGGATCAAGTTGGCGACCGATCGCGACATACGCGCGGGCCTGATCGTGGTTGCCGTGGGTGATCGCCCCCTGCGCGAGTAAGGCATAAGATTTCGCGATTTCGCGAATCCCGGCGTGTGCCTCCTGGTTCGCGGGGTCGAGCTGCAACACCCGCGAGAAGTAATAGTAAGCGCTCTCGGTCGGCGGTGCGGTTAGGCGCTGTTGGTTCACGCTGTTACGTCCCAGCCACAACAACGCCGCGATCACTTCGTGGGTATCAACGCTTGCGGCGGGATCGGCAAGCACCGGTTGGGGCGAGGCCAACGCTGCTCTGGCCGAGTCGAACTGGCTCGCTTCCCCTGGCTGTTCCGCGCGGGTAGGTGCCGCGATCTTAGCCTCAATCAGAAACAGCGCGGAATAGCCCACCACCATCGCCCCGAGCAAACCGTAGAGCGTGTAAGGTGCGAACCGAGATCGCCTAGGTGTCCACTCCAACCGCGTGGCGGAACCATATGCGGCTTTCTGCGGCGTCGGCGCAGTGGTCGGACTTAGGGCCGCCAAGACCCCGTTGCGCTCGAGGCGCTGCAAGTAATCGAGCAGCGCCGCAACATTGCGAAACCGGTCGTTGCGATGCTTAGCGAGCATTAATTCTAGAAAGTCTTGCAATGGCATCAACGCAGTAGGTAATCGCGGGATTGGTGCCTTCTTATGCATGTGGATAACGTCTATCACTGAATCAGCGATATACGGCTTCTGGCCGGTAAGCATTTCGTAAAGAATCACACCCAGCGCATAGATATCCGCACGCAGATCGATCTCCCCCGGTTCCGCTTGTTCAGGCGCCATGTAATTTGGGCTGCCTAAAAACACGCCCGTCGTAGTCAAGTCCGCGTCGCGATACAGCGATTTTGCAATCCCGAAGTCACTCAGTAATGGTGTGCCGTCCGTATGAAAGAGCACATTGCCGGGCTTTACATCGCGGTGAATGATGCCTTCGGCGTGTGCTGCGTCGAGACCCTGAGCGATCCCCTCAAGGACGTGTAGGGCTTGGGCCGGAGCAAGTGGCCCGTCCGACAAGCGCTGTTTGAGATCGCCGCCGGCCACGTACTCCATCGAGATGTAAACAAAATTGCTCGCCGTGCCGATATCGTAAATGGTGATGACGTTAGGGTGCCTGAGGGCGGCGAGTAACTGTCCCTCATTCATGAATCGCCGCAAGGCGAGGCTTGAATCGTTAATGCTGATACCGAGGACCTTTAGAACGACCATTCGCCCAAGCGAGGTCTGCTCCGCGAGGTAGGCGGCGGCCATGCCGCCTTCGGCGATGCATTGTTTGATCGCGTAACCCGAAATTTCCATGCTGCGGATTATAGCGGGCATGGCCGCGACGATCTGACTCTTGTGAGTAAATACGAACTTAAATCCAGGACGCTACGTGCGTTGTCACGGGGAGTCCGATAAAGTAGGAGAAACTTAATGCGATCTGCGACACTGGTAAAGTGCGCCAGCTCAGGACCGACTGCATCACCAAATCGGACAAAGCCTCCACCCATCGACGGACGATTACCCGCAAATTAATCGACGACATACTCAAGCAGCGTCAGCAGATGTTGGTGCTGTTATGGGAAATGACAAAAACCGATCTGCGCAATGTTGATGAGGCCAGTAAGGAAATGCTCGACGAGTTCTCGACAATCCTGGTCGACTATATCGCGGCCGGCCATTTCGGGCTGTATCAGCGCTTAATCGAAGGCAACGAACGTCGCGGTGCCGTCCTTGAAACCGCGCGGGAAATCTTTCCGCGCATCGCAAAAACCACCGAAATCGCCGTCTCTTTTAGCGAGCGCTTCGAACACGCCGACGAGAAGACTTTGAACGCTCAACTCGCGACCGAGCTGTCTAGCTTGGCTGAAGAAGTCACCGTGCGCATCGAACTCGAAGACCAGCTTATCGTTGCAATGCTCGGCTCCGAGCCAAAATTAAGCGTTGCCACTAACTAAAAATTTAAGGCACCGTCTCGCGACCTCCCCTCGCTTACTGCGGAGAGGCCGCTAACTTCGTTCTGATCAAATCAGCGTGCCCCAGGTGGAGCAGATCGGCTATCTTGCGTAGGTAGTATTCTTCGTAACGATCGAGCTCCCCGTCCGCGTACGCTACCCGCCAAAGCTGCTCAAGCAGCCGACATTTACCCGCGCGATCAAGCGTTTCATTGAGCACCTGGGTAAAGTCATGAAATGAGATGGCTTCGTCCACCGCCACTTCAGCGTGCGGCAGCAACAAGTCCAAAGTCGCCTGATCAAGGTTCAGTACCCGCGTGGCGGCGGTGACAATTGCGGCTTGCTCGGGTGCAGTGTGGTTGTGGTCGGCTCGCGAAATCTCCAACATAAGGGCCAACCCGGCTATTTCTACCGGCGGGGGCGTTGTTGAATCTACTGAGTTTCGATCACGAACGATCGCGAGCAGTGATTTCCACATCGATGAGCTTCCTCTTTCAATTTTCCCAGTGTATCGCGCCATGCCCCGATTATTCCTGCCCCTCGCAGTGCACCCTGGTGCCAAGCTTGAGCTGCCCGTCACTGCCGCGCATCGCCTGCGCGAGGTGCTACGCCTGCGCGAGGGCGACTTACTCACGGTGTTTGACGGTACGGGCAGCGAGCACTACGCCGAAGTCAGCCTGTGCACGCGCGAGGGTGTCGAGGTAGTGGTGGGGGAACCGACCCCCGCCTTACGCGAATCTCCGTTGACCATCGTATTAGCGCAAGGGCTCGCGCGCGGCGAGCGGATGGATTACACCTTGCAGAAAGCGGTCGAGCTCGGCGTTACCCAGATAGTCCCGCTGGCTAGTGAACGCAGCCAGGTGAAACTGGATGCGGTGCGTGCGGCGCGGCGACTCGAGCATTGGCGGGCGATTATTATTCACGCCTGTGAGCAAAGTGGACGTACACGGGTGCCCGAGCTGAGCGAGGTGGTTGGACTGGCGGAGTTTATCGCAATGGATCGCGCCGAAGCGCGTTTAACCCTCGCACCCAGTGGCGGTGCGAGTTTGCAGTCACTGCCGGCAAACCTCCGCAGCTATAGTCTTGTCATCGGACCCGAAGGCGGGCTCAGTGGCAATGAACTCGCCCTGCTCGGTGCCCACGGCTACCAGTCAATCCGGCTTGGGCCGCGCACCCTACGCACCGAAACCGCGGCCTTGGTCGCGTTGGCCGCGCTGCAGGCGCTGCGCGGAGATCTCCTTTAAGGCTTCGCGCTTTCCAGCAGGCGTTCACGCACGGCGATGAGCAGGCGTCGACTCACCGACAGTGGCACGGCGATGTCGCGCAGGGCCACGGTGCCATTGCCTAGTCGATTGCGCTTGAATTCCACCACGTGGGCAACGGCGACCAGGGTGTGGCGGTGAATGCGCAGAAAATCAGCGGCCAATTCCTGCTCAAGCGCGCGCAAAGACTCTTCAATCAGCAGTTCGCCCTGCCGATGAACCACGGTGACATAGCCCTGATCGGCGTACAAATAGCGCACGTCCTCCAGCGGCACAAACCGCAGCGCGCCTTTCACGAGAGCGCTGAAATGAGTTCGACGCACGGGCGCCACCGGCCCGCTAAGCGCTTGCAGTTGGGCAGTGGAAAAGACTTGGGCACGGATCACCGCGGTCTGCAGGCGGTCGGCGCGGATTGGCTTAAGCAAGTAATCAATCGCATGCATGTCGAAAGCCGCCAGCGCGTGCTCGTCAAACGCCGTCGTAAAAATCACCGCAGGCGCGCTGGGTAATCGACTTAAGTGGCGCGCGGTTTCGAGCCCATCCATCCCCGGCATCCGAATATCGAGTAACACGATCTCCGGCGCGAGCGCCTCGGCTAACTGCAACGCTTCGATGCCTGATGCCGCTTCGCCCACCACCAGTCCTAACGCAAGATCAGCGATCTGCGCCTTCAGGCGCGCCCGCGCGAGCGATTCGTCGTCAACAATCAGGAGGCGCGCGGCCATGTGGCTTGCGCGCTGTCCAGCGGCCATTGCACGCGTACTTCATAGCGTTCCGAAGCAGCTTCGACCAGTAAACGCCCGGCACTGCCGAAATGCGCACTCAGGCGCTGCCTGACGTTGTCTTGCGCAAGGTGGTTGCCCACATGGTGCCCGCGCTCGGCGTTGACTGGGTTACTAATGATGATTTCGACCTCGCTTGCGCTAAGCCGACTTTCAATCGTAATGGTGCCGCCCAAGGTTAACGGCTCAATGCCATGGTAAATAGCGTTTTCCAGTAAAGGTTGAAGCGTAAGCTGCGGCAGCTTTGTCGCAAGCGGCAACCCGTCGGTTCTCCAAGTGATCGCTAAGCGGGGTCCAAGTCGCAGGCTTTCTATCTCCAAGTAACGACGGGCCAACGCCAGCTCATCGGCCAGGGTCACGAGGTTGTGTGCTTCGCTTAAGCTGGCGCGAAAGAGTTCGGCCAAGTCTTCGACCGCGCGTTCGGCGCGCGCGGGATCGATGCGCGTCAAGCTCGCGATGGTGTTCATGCAATTGAACAGAAAATGCGGACGGATCCGCGCCTGCAGCGCTTGCAGCCGGGCCCGCGCTTCGGAGGCGATCCGTTGTTGCCAATGAAATTGGATATAGAAATAGCGCAGGGTCAGCGCCGCGACAATCGCGCTAACCCCAATCGTTCGAACGAGAAAATCCCGATGCTCGAGCGTGATCAGGCCCCAGTTACTAAAAGTTGAATTCACGCCCGACCAAACCACTTCAGCAACCACGGCGGCGACCAGCAACACCAACAGGTAACTCAGCATCGCAATTGAAGCCTCCGGCAGACGCTTGAGCCACGCGCGGCTCACACACAGTGCCGCGGCAGCCGTCAAACCAACGCTCTGCACATACCACGATAACAACGCCAGCTCGTCGAGCGCCGATCCGTCGATCCCAGCACGGGTCAATGTCAGCATTACGGCCAATAGCTCGCCTATGATCACCAGCACGAATACCGCTCGGATCCCACACAGATCAGGAATGAAGATCTCGGACGATGAACCGCGGTCAACCATGGGCATGTCGTGCAGCTGCAAGGGGGCTCGGACAGTGTCGTGATGCTGCCGGCTGGCGTCAATCGCGCCGTACCGAGCGGTTATCGTTGGTGACCGATGCGATATACTTCCAGCACTGTCCGCTTTATCGCGGATAGTGGTCAGGACTCCCAAACACCCGTGGCACAATCGAGACATCACCAGCAGCATGGATAAGCCGTCTAACGAAAAACCGTGGGGAGGGCGATTTACAGGCACGACTGATGCGTTCGTCGAAGCCTTCACCGCGTCGGTCAGTTTCGACCATCGGCTCTATGCGCATGACATCGCGGGCTCTATCGCGCATGCGACGATGCTCTCGGCCAGCGGGATCCTGAGCGCGGAGGAATGCGCGCAAATTGTGGAAGGTCTCACTGCCATTAAAGCGGAATGCGACGCCGGGCGGTTTGTCTGGTCGATCGCGCTCGAAGACGTACACATGAATATTGAGCACGCGCTGGTCAACCGCATTGGCGAAGTCGGTAAAAAACTGCACACGGCGCGTTCGCGCAACGACCAAGTCGCGACCGATATTCGATTGTTTCTGCGCGCGGAGATCGATGTGCTACTGGCATCGCTCAAGCGCCTGCTGACCGCCTTAGTTGATCTTGCGGAACGCGAAGCAGCGACCGTGATGCCCGGTTTTACCCACTTGCAGACGGCGCAGCCGATCACGTTCGGGCACCATGTGTTGGCGTGGTTTGAAATGTTATTGCGCGACCGCGATCGCCTGCGCGAGGTGCGACAACGGGTTAATGTCCTGCCGCTCGGCGCAGGCGCCTTGGCCGGTACGACGTTTCCGATCCAGCGCGAGCTGAGCGCCAAGTTACTGGGCTTCGACTGCGTGGCCGAAAATTCGCTGGATGCGGTGTCGGATCGCGATTTCGCGATCGAATTTTGTGCCGCGGCAGCGCTGATGATGGTGCATTTCTCGCGGATGTCCGAAGAGCTCGTGCTGTGGAACTCGCAGCAATTCGGCTTTGTAGACCTGGACGATAGGTTTTGCACGGGATCGAGCATGATGCCACAGAAGAAAAACCCCGATGTGCCGGAGCTGGTGCGTGGCAAGAGCGGCCGCGTGGTCGGTCATCTCATGGCTTTAATCACGTTGATGAAAGGGCAGCCCCTGGCCTACAACAAAGATAACCAGGAAGACAAAGAACCGCTGTTCGACACCGTCGATACCCTCGCAGCCTGCCTGCGTGCGTTTGGTGACCTGATTCCAAGTTTGCAAGTGCGACGAGACCGGCTGCGCGCCGCGGCTGGGACCGGGTTTACCACCGCCACGGATTTTGCGGATTACTTGGTCCGACTGGGGATCCCTTTCCGCGACGCCCATGCCATCGTTGGTGCCGCGGTGCGGCTGGCGGTGGCGCGCGAGTGTGGACTTGAAGCCTTACATTTAGCTGACTTTCAAGGTTTGCACCTGGCGATTACCGAGGAGATCTATTCGGTACTTGAAGTCGATCGCGCAGTCGCCGCGCGCAATCATGTCGGAGGCACCGCGCCAGCGCAGGTGCGTGCCGCCTGTCAGCGCGCGCGTGGCCGATTGGCGTCCTAAGCAACAAAACTCGGAGTTCATCGATGAAAATCGTGCTGCGTTTAGTGCTCGGACTGGGTTTGGTTGCGCTACTTATCGTGAGTGCCGGCGGGGTGTATCTCGCGACCTTCGATCCCAACGCGCATAAAGCGCTCATCGTCGAGAAAGTAAAAGCGGCCACGGGTCGCGAGCTGACGTTAGTCGGCCCAATCGAGTTATCCGTTTGGCCAAAATTGCACCTACAACTCGGCGCGTTGAAGTTGAGTAACGCCGCTGGATTTGGCGAAACCCCGTTCCTCGTGGTCCAAGAATTTGAGATCGCAGTGGCAACCTGGCCGCTGCTCCGGCGTCGGATAGAAATAAATACCGCGCGCATCCTCGGGGCTGAACTTCACCTGGCGAAAGATGCCGCGGGAAAAACGAATTGGGCCGATCTAGCCGACTCAGGCAAGGAACCTCAAGATCAGAGGGAGGGGGGGAGTCCGATCGCGGCACTAATTCTCGGTGGCGTTGATGTGCGCGACGCCGAAGTTACCTGGGTAGATGACAGCGACGCGCGGGAACTCATCCTCAGCGCATTGACTATCCAGTCCGGACCGTTGGTTTTCGGCGATCCGGTCACCTTAACTCTCGCCGCCGATGTCACTGCGACCAAGCCGGCACTCGCGGGCGCGATCAAACTCGCCAGCACTTTGACCTACGACACCAAGGCCGAGCACTACACGATTAAACCCTTCACCTTCGAGACGGACTTACAGGGTAAAACCTTGCCTGGAGGCAAGGCCGAACTACGGGCGGTAGCGGCGCTTGATCTCGATCTCGCCGCAGGTATCGCGAAAATCAGCGAACTCAAATTCGACGGGCTCGGCAATACCGTCGGTGGCGAACTCATCCTCGATCACCTCCAGGCCGCGCACCCCGGCGCGCATGGCACCTTCCAGCTCAAGGGAAAAGATCTCGCGATCCTCTTCAAGGCGTTTGCACTACCGGCAGCAAACCAGGTGGCAACCCTGAAAGATCGCAGCTTTGAACTCAATACTAGTTTTGACGCCAACATGGACACCGGCGTATTGGCCGTGCCAACCCTCGACGCGCGCTTTCTCGGAGCCACCGTCAGTGGCGAGCTTAATGGGACCAAAATCAATACCGACCTCCCCACCCTACACGGCAAACTTGGCGCGGTGGCTCTCGATCTACCGAACCTGCTAGTAGTGTTGAATCAGTTCCTGGGCGGAGATGCGAAAGCAGGGCAAAGCCTGCTCCAAGCACTTACTGGGGTGAAGGCGCGGAGCTTCACGTTGAATTCCGAATTCAACGTCGACCTTGGCGAAGGTCGTCTCGATCTGCCCAGTTTTACCGCTTCAATCCTCGGCAACGAGATCCATGGTGCGGTGACTTCCAGCAAAGCCACCGCCGGCAAGCCAGCCCTCAAAGGAGAACTCAACGCGAAGGGTCCGGATTTGACAGCACTGGTCATGACAGCCGCCGCCTTGCAAGGCCTCGAGAGTAACGGGCTCGTAGCCCTGACCAAGGTTCTCGGCAAGCGGCAAGATAAGAATTTCTCCTTCAACACCACTTTGGAAGCGGATCTCAATGAGGATCGCGTGGCGCTGCCGACCCTGAGCGCAAACCTGTTCGGAAATCAATTGAAGGGAACGTTCAAGGCTACACGCGCGACCAGCGGCACTCCCGCCGTCAGCGGAAATTTTGCGGCCGAGGGGCCCGATCTCCCCGCCTTGCTCGCCCTTGTCGGCAGCTTCCAAGGTGCCGAGAGTGGCCTAGTAACGCTGGCTGCCTCGCTGGCGCGGGCGGCCGACAAGACGTTTTCATTCAACACCCAGTTCGATGCAGATCTAAAAGAAGGCCGCGCGGAAATCGCCACGTTGAAAGCGCAGTCGATGGGCCTGAATCTGGAAGGCCAGTTCAAAGCGACGGCGCTGAACCGCCCGACTGGTGGCGCGGTGGACGGTCACCTCCTGATGCAGGGAAGAGATCTCAAGTCGCTGTTAAATGCCTTAGAACAACCCGATCTCGCGCAATCAATCCAGGCTATCGCAATTGACGCCGGGATCAAGGGCGAGGCAACGGCTCTCAGTCTTAGCCCCTTCGCCGCGAGCGCTCAAATCGCCGGCGTGGCGGGAGGGAAACCGGTCGAGCTGCGGCTGAGCACTGGCGCCGTGAGTGCAAATCTTGCGCAAGAAACCCTCTCCCTCAAAGACCTTAGCCTGACCGGCCTCGGCATCAATTTGAAAGGCGCGCTGGAGGCGACCAAAATTAAAACCGCGCCCACGTATACCGGTCTGTTGACACTTGCGAGGTTCGATCTGCGAGAGGTGCTCGCCAAACTCAATAAGCCAGTCACCGGGATGTCAGATCCGACCACCTTGCGCGCGGTGGGATTGACTACCGCAATTAAAGGGACCAACCAGGGTGTCGGCTTCAGCGGACTCCAGCTGGTGGTGGATGACACGACGTTGAAGGGCGCGATCGAGATCAAGTCGTTCACCGGGCCTGATCTGGAATTCGATTTAAACGCGGACGCACTCAACGCGGATCGTTACTTGGCCGCCAAAACACCGGGAGGAACGGCGCCAGTTACCCCTGAGGCAGCCGCCGTCGGCGCTTCCACCCTGCCGTTGGAAACGTTGCGTAAGCTTAAGCTCAAGGGTCGATTCAAGATTGCCCACCTCCAGATCTCCGGGGCCAAGCTTGGCAATCTCGCGCTGGCGGTGGCCGCACGCGACGGCCTGCTCGCGCTGAACCCGGTAACAGCGGATCTGTACCAGGGCCGTTATCAGGGGGCAGTTAGCCTGAACGCGACCGGCAAACAGCCTCAGCTTGCGCTCAAAACCACGTTGGCAAAGGTTGAGGTCGAGCCGCTGTTGGTTGATCTCAATGGCACAAGCGATTTGGCCGGGACCCTCAACTTTGAAGCAACGCTTGAGGCGACCGGTGGCGACGCTAGACGGATCAAGCGCACGCTTTCGGGTCCGGCCTCCTTCGCCGTCCACAATGGCGTCGTGCGCGGCGTTGACGTTCCGGCCGTGCTGAAAGCCGCCGAATTGGTCATCGAAAGCAGAGGGCTAACCGCGCTTCCGAAAGGGGGCTCGACTAAATTTCAATCGCTAACCGGATCCTTGGCGATCGACAAAGGTGTCATCTCTAATCGGGATCTCCTGCTCGATGGCTTGGGCTTTAAGATTACCGGCGAAGGGATGCTCGCAAGGCTTAGTGATATGACGATCAAATACGACTCACGGATCGCCGTTGATGAAGGCGCCGTCGAGAAGGGTGCGCAGCACTATAAGCTCGGTGGCTACGCGATCCCCGTGCGCTGCCGGGGTGAGATTTCAGGCACGAGTTGTCTACCGGATTTCGGCGCACTAGCGAAACAGGCGGCCGTCAAAGTCGCCTCTGATAAGGTTAAAAAGAAAGTTGACGAATCCCTTGGTGGCGCGGGCAAGGCGCTCAAGAACCTCCTGAAGTTTTAACCAGTGAATAACTTTTCAGATTCTCACCCGCAGTGCGCTCATTGGTGACTTTCACCGGCGCGAAATTTACGCGGATCTTCGAGCGACGCGTTGCGTAAAAATCTCCTAGCCGGCACCAGCGTGATCGTGACGCTGCTGGTCACCTGTGCCTTGCAAGCGGCGACTATTGAACGCACCGAGCTGCGCTTCAGGGGTCGCACCTATCATTATTTGTTCAGCGCACACCTAAGCGCGAATCCGGAGGCGGTGCGCGCGGTAGTTTCCGATATCGAAAGACTTGCGCGTTTGAACGATAACATCATCACCAGCCAGGTGTTGGCGCGCGAAAGCCCGACGAAAATTAAACGTCGCCTGCTGTTGAAACATTGCATTCTGGTGTTTTGCTTTGACATCGATTTTGTCGAAACACTGGAAGTGCTTCCGAGTGGTGATATTGCGACCCGGATCATTCCGGGCGCGGGAAATTTCGAACGAGGGGAAACTATTTGGCGAATCGAAGCGATCTCGGACACCGCAACGCGGGTCACCATGGAAGCTGATCAGGAGCCGAAATTCTGGATCCCGCCGCTGATTGGTCCGCTGTTGATCAAGCGTTCGTTTATTAACGAAGTTACCGAGACGCTGCAGAACTTGGAGCGAATTGCCAATGCGCCCCTTCAGTGAGCGGCTACTGGCGTGGTTTGATCAATGGGGACGGCACGATTTGCCGTGGCAGGGTGCCGACTCGCCGTACCCGGTGTGGATCTCGGAGATTATGTTGCAGCAAACCCAGGTCGGCACTGTCATTCCCTACTTCGAGCGTTTTATCGCGCGCTTTCCTCACTGCGCAAGCTTGGCCAGCGCACCGCTGGATGAAGTACTCCATCATTGGTCGGGCCTCGGTTACTACGCGCGAGCGCGTAACCTGCATCGCACGGCGATCCTTATCCAAACTCGGTATCACGGCGAATTCCCGCGGGAACACGCGGCGTGGATAGCGCTGCCCGGGATCGGGCGCTCGACCGCGAGCGCGATCCTCGCGTTAAGCCACGGCCTACGACACCCGATCCTCGATGGCAATGTGAAACGGGTGCTCGCGCGTCAATTCGGGATCGAAGGTTGGCCTGAACTACCGGCTGTACAGCAACAGCTTTGGACAATCGCCGAAGGTTTAACTCCGCAGTCACGGATCGCTGACTACACGCAGGCGATCATGGATCTCGGTGCGACCCTGTGTACGCGCAGCGCGCCGCGCTGCGACGCGTGTCCGGTGGCCTCAACCTGCGTTGCGCACATTGATGGCCGCACCACGGATCTACCGAGTCGACGCCCTCGCCGTGCTCTGCCGCGGCGCCGAACCGCATTCCTAATCCTGGAAAATTGTGACGGTGCATTGCTGCTGGAGAAGCGACCACCGAGCGGGATTTGGGGCGGCCTGTGGAGTTTTCCCGAAGTTTCGGAGGGCTCTGATTATCTCCAGTGGTGCACGCATCAGGGATTGCGCACCGACGGCGAATTCCGTGAGTTGCCTACCATTGACCATACCTTCACGCACTTTCAACTCGCGATTACGCCGCTAGCTTGTCGGATCTCCGCGCAGGCCGACGCGTGCATGGATTCAGATCGGTGGCTTTGGTATAACTGCGACGCGCCGGCGCTGGTCGGACTCGCTAAACCGGTGGCTCACATACTTTCCATGCGACAGAAATCGATGAAGGGAGCGCGAACGTGAGCCGAACTGTCCAGTGCGTGAAGCTCGGCCGCGAAGCTGATGGCCTCGATCGGCCGACTTATCCCGGGGATCTCGGTCGCCGCATTTATGATCACGTCTCGAAAGAGGCATGGCAGGGATGGCTGAAGCACCAGACGATGCTGATCAACGAATATCGTCTAACCCCGATCGAAGCCAAGGATCGCAAGTTTCTCGAAGCCGAGATGGAAAAATATTTCTTCGGCGAAGGCTCGGCCCGCCCGGATCAATTCAAACCACAAGCTTAAACACCCCCCAACCGATCAGTAACACACTGGGCAGCTTGGTGGCCCACAGGCGCGCCGGCAGCAAGCGCTCAAGCAAGATAAAGCCGCTCACGGCCAGCATCACCCCGACACTCATTACCCCGCCGGCAAACATCAACAACATCAGCGCCCAACAGCAGCCCACGCAATAAACCCCATGCGCGATCCCCATACGCAGCGCACCGACTGCACCTGGCTTCCAGTGACTCATCAGAAATCCCACCGGGGATTGGCAATGGCTCAGGCACCTCGCTTTGAGTGCGGTGCCTTGGTAAATGCCCGCGCCGATCGCAAGCCACGCCGCAAAGATTGGACCGACTTCGAGCAGATGGGGATGCAGGAGATCACTGCGCTGCAGGCCCCATTGCAGCAGCGCCATAATTCCGCCGAGCAGGCACCACACCACGAGGTAACTTGAGCCGAATAACGCGCCATCCCGCACGTGGCGGGCGGTGCCACCGCGCTCGAGCCGCCAAAACACCAGCACGACGGGTAACACCGCCGGAGTCATCATCGCGATCATCATCACCACCCACATCGCCGCAGTAGCCGCGAGATAGGGTCCCGTCGCGTGTGGCTGCATCATGATCCGCATGAGTCCGGCGAGCGGACTCGCGCCGGACATCGTCGACATCGCCACTTCGCTCTGCCAGAGGAAACTCCACGCGAGCACTGCGAGCGCGATGAAGCCGACAAGGATAAACGTTCGCGCAGCCATACCCGCGCTGCGCAAAGGCAGGATCACCTATTCGCGATCAACCCTGCCAGGCAAAGGGTGCGAAGTGACCATTGCGCTGCCCACTCGTATCGTCCCAGCGGATCCCGAAGCAATTAATAACACTCCTAAGCGCCTTGGCGAGGTTCAAGCGCTTATTCGCCGGGTGAAAGGTGTTGTCGATCGCGAGGCATTCGCCCGCCGCGACGAGGCTAGGAATCCCCTCGACTGCCTGATCAAGCATCCCGGCGATCATCACACTACGCTGCGCGCCTAGCTGTTGGAACGTGATGGCGCGTTGCTCGATACCCCGAAAATCCGCTACCAGCGGCGCAAAACCAGCTAACGGACCACCCACCTTGCCGCCGCTGATCTCCGCAATCGCACTGACCTGTGCCGCACTCGCCGATTGATCAACGATGATCCCCATCACCCACTCGCCCGCCGACATGATCGCTTTCGATTGCGCGACGACTACGAAAGTCACGCCATCGAGTCGCGTCTCCCTGAAATGCCCCGTGTGGATCGCATAGGTCATCGCGACCTTGCAGAAATCCTCGCTCGCCGGAGTCGTCGCGTTCTGCGTAATGCAGGGACACAGAAACGTACAACTACACAGGCTTCCATATACTCGCCTTGAATCGCCCAGGATGCTGTCACGGTTCCACCTCTTTATAAGTAGTGCTACGAAGAGATAATAGACTAAGAAGTCGCGTTTCGGCGACGGTGTAGGGATCCCCGACGGTTTTCGGTTGACGATCTCACCCTCAGTCGTTTTAATACGCCCTCGCTGCGGCCCGCTCCGCGGCGTCTCTTCAAGGTTTCGACCATTCCCGTCTGGCCAGGTAGCTCAGTTGGTAGAGCAGCGGACTGAAAATCCGCGTGTCGTTGGTTCGATTCCGACCCTGGCCACCATCAAATCAATGGCTTACAGATCTTCCGCTAGCCCGAAAAACGATATTCGTTTTTGTGTAGGCGCAGTGTAGGCAGCGCACGTCCATCACAGGGCTCGAACCGGTCAGATTCGGGTCGGTGCAAAGCGACCGAGCCCGCCACCATCGCCCGCGCGCAGTCGGCGTGCCGCCCTCGCAGCACCCCTCCCCCCAAATCCATTTAGGAGTCCCGCACTCCACCTGCATACCAATCCGCTCGGTCAAATCCTGAATCTGGCGAAGGCCCTCCATGCGTTTTGAAAACGCCTAGCCCCCGGGGGTATTTTTTTGAAATTTTGAAGCTGTGTTGGCGCCGGCCCCAGATTGAGCCACCGTGCCGA
>SHZM01000049.1 GCA_009692265.1 Gammaproteobacteria bacterium | reverse complement strand
GTGTCGCCAGCGGCTAGGCGAATGCTACGACAGATAGTAGCTCCTTGTGCACCGCCAGCACTGCTGGCATACACGCCCGACTCGGCCAAAATAGAACCATTCTTCCAAATTGATGTAGTTAAATGCGCTTGGTCTCCCGTGCCAACCCAACTAGTACGAGCAGCGATTTCATAGATACCAGGCAACGGCGCAGTAAATGTAGTGCCGTCGAAGTTCGACAAGGTATCAGACAGCTCATTACTAAATGTCACATCGGTCTGTGTTGCCGTAACAACGCCGGTCTGGTTGGTGCCATTCTTATTCGCCTCGACATGAACGGTCGCGGTAATGATTGTGTTGGACTTAGCCGTTGCTTGATCGTTGACCAGCGTTGTAACCAATACCGGCCAACTCACCACTGTAAATACATTTCCCGCTGCCGACGCTTCAAGCTTGATACATTCTGTCACTGTATGAGCGTCGGCACTGGCCACAAGTCGGATAATATCGTTACGGCCCCAGGTCAGAAATGTTGTAGTCAGTGCGCCTTGATTGGCGAATTGAAAAACATCCCAAATGTTACCGCCAATTCGAGCGCCTGAAGTAATGCCGGCGCGCAGTCCTACCACGCGCTGGCCGTGGAGGTTGTAACAAAAAATAGAATTTTCCCGGAACACCTTGCCCACTGCCGCATCGGTGACTTGAATGCCTATGCTGCCGGCGATTCCGAACGAGTTGGTCTCGCCAAACTCAAAACGGTTGGATAAAATGCCCTCGGTGCCAACGTTGAACTGCACACAAACGGGGTTTGTACCGCCATTGGTGCCAATCGTTTTGAAGCGGAATTGTGACGCCGTGATAGCCTTCACGGGGTCGAGAGGCAACTCCTTGGTTGGGTCAAAATGAACCGCGATGGCGGAGTTAGATGTTATCAGTTGCCCATTGAATTCAAAATTGACCATCATGCAGGAATCGAAACGCATACCCGCAGCATGGGCGCCGTCGATAATCAGGCTAACAGCACCAAAGCGGATGCTCTTGTTCTGTATCGGCGGAAACTCAATAGCCGACGTGCAGTGAATTATTGCAACGTCTTGCCCGGCGTGTTGAAACCGGCAGGCCGCCCCGCCGCCCGATCCTGCGCTAGTGGCTGGGGTTGTAAGCGTTATTGTGTAAGTGTTCGCCGAAAGTACAGTGATTAATTCTGACGGATCAAACTCCGCCGCGGGTATGCCGTTAACAGCGCCAGATAATCCGGTGAACCTAATATGGTGCCCGGTCGAGAGACCATGAGCGGTATGAGTTACAGTGACGACCGCGCTGCCGTTGGTGGTCGCAAAAGGATTGTTGCCGAGCGCTCCACCGTAAGGCACGTTAAAGATTTCCGGCTTGATGCCGCCGCCGTGAACGTATAGATCGTAGCCGTATTGAGCGGCGTAGTTGATTGCTTCTTGCAGCCCCATCGTAGTTGAGCCGGAGATGTTAAGAAGCGATCCGTCCGGCTTATAAACAACCCATGTCGCCGGATTGAGAGTCGGATCACTGCCGCCGTCTACCGTGCGACACATCAGAACCGTCCGCGGGCCGGGGATTTGTAGAGTTGCCCGCGCAGTCGCCGAGTCCGCGTCATCAAGCATCGTGTTGATAAACGCCGATACCGGCCCAAGATTCGCCGACGTGCCTGCGGCTGCAATGACATTCCCGGACCCATCGAACGCGAGAAACTTACTTGCCCGGCCCGCTATACTAGGGAGAGTAGTCGCCAGGTCGCTGCCGACTTCGCTCGACGGCAACCGGATCGCACGTTGCGCAACTTCATAAACCTGTTGAACCATTTTGGTGAGGCGGTCAAACACCGTCTCATGGGTTTCAGCGAAAAAGTTCCCTTGATTGCGAAGATCGGTGCCTTGAGTGATCGGTAAAACGCAGCGCCCAACCAGCGTGTAGCCAGTCGGTAGCGCCGCAACTAGTGTGATATTCCCGCCCGTGCGCGAGCCGACACCGGATAGCGTGTAATGGGTGGTCAAAGTTAGGACGGTGGCGACACCCCCCGTGTCGGTTTGCGTCACCACCATGTTAGAGGCTTCGTAAATTTGGAAGCTGTAGCCGTACACCGTGGTTGCGCCGTTGCCGACGTAAACCGGCGTTGAATTGCTTGGATTATTAACGGTCATTGACTTTAACCTCCACTGCCGCGTTAGCCGGCCTGAACCAATAGAAAAGATGAAACGGTTTTAAGAACGGCCCATGCTCCACTGGCTCACTGAGCGTAAACCCCAGCCACCGGAGCCATCGGATAGCATGAACATTGCGAGCGTCGATATAATTCCAAAGCTTATCGTAGACAGTGCGAAATTCCGCGATTTCGCGTCGGCTACATTCCAAGCAGGCCCGTTTATGAGTGGCGATTAAATTAGTCCCGACCATCCATAACTGCCCGCCGTGCTCGCGGTGATCTAATACCCCAAACATCGCGCCCGGCGTACCATCGACGCACACAACACGGGCAGTAGTCGATAGCTTGAGGCTTGTTCGCAGCCCTTCTCTTACCGTCGTGCCGGATTGCGCCCAGCACTCATCAATATCGACCTGGCGCATGTTCGCGGCGATCTGCTCGATATGATCGGGAGCGGCGTCTATGACTTCATAAACCGCCATTAGACCTTTCCCCCGACTTCAAACTCTGGAATGATTGCCAACACCGATAGCGGCAACGGGTCTGTCTGCTTGATAAATATCCGCCCTGAATCTTCCCATGACGAAGCAACGCGAATCGCCGCGATGCCGGTAAGCGGCGTCACCGGATCGTCATAGTTTTCATCCGAGCGTTGAGCGAACTCATAGAGATCATCCAACCTGCTACCCGCGAATATCCCCCGGCTTTCTTCCACGAGGATGCGCGCCGCCACCGCAAGCTTTTGGTTTTCAAGAAGGTTGCCGCCCGGCGCGACGTTTAAGCGCAAGGTTTCAAGACATGCGGTGATCGGCAATCCTGCACGCACTACCACTGCGGCATTTTGCAAGGTTATAGCGCCGTTTAAAACCGCGAGTTGAGGATGAACATGAGCGTCGGCCAAGATCGATACAGTCTCGCCTTCGAGATAGTCAAGATGGTCAAGGTATTTTTTAGCGAATCCCCAATCGGTGCGGGCCACATTGCGCAATTCTAACGGCACATTGCGATTAGCCGTAACACTAACAACCGTGGGCGACGTGTAGACGGTAATTAAGCAGCGGATGATTCGCCCGTCATTGGCTGTGAAATGCACCGCGTTGCCGAGCGTCACATCGGTCGCGGCAAATTTCGCCGTTGTCGCGGTTAGAGTGAAGGTCTCGCCAAAATCCCAAGTCGTCCCGCCGCTCAACGTCATCGTCGTTGCGCCGGCATTGCGACCGTCATACTTGACCGCACAGTCAACAAACTGCGCGTCTTTAATATCCGAATAGAGTCTCGATGCTAGACGCTCGACAACCCGCTCGGTCTGCCCGTTAATAGTTCGGCGCACAATGAAATAAACAGCGTCCTCGCCCCCCTCGCTGATACACTCAACATCTTCAAAAAACCCGTTCACCGTATCGTGACGATGCCAGCCCCAAATCTGTTGCTCGCGCAAATACGTCATGCCGATCAACACGCCATCGTCGCGCACTAGCCAGAATATTTGAAACGGCACATGCTGGTACGCCGACGCCACAATGGTGTGGCCTTCTAGAAGGTGTTTTGAGAGGACGGAAAGATCGACCCCAGAATATGAATTACTCTCGTACTTATAGGCCATGTCTTGAATCGTCTGGCCTTTCGCTTCGACGTAAAGAATATAGTCCGATGTTTGCGGCCGCGCCGATCTTTTTGTCGGCGTCAACGTCGGATCGTTGTCGCTATTGGGGATCACCCACTTACCACCGCCGACCGTCACCGGACGCACATCGGAAGTTGACGCGCTGGTAAATGCGATAAGCTTGCCGATGTCTACTAGGTGGATTATCGGGTCCGACCTGCTCGCGGCGAGGGTCATGTTAAATGAATCGTTATCGATTATCGGCGATGACTTGCCGAAATTAGCAAATGAATTCGTCCCCGAGTACCAACTTTCGAGCGGTTCGCCGGGAGTGTTTGCCGCCACCCGCCGCTGCTGGAAGTAACTCACAACGGCGGGGAAGCCTTCGATGCCGCCCCACGCACCAAACGCCCACTTGTAAGTGCCGCCCTGGTTACTCGCCTTGCCGCCAGCCGTATAAGCGTTGGCAAAAACCGAGCCTTCAAGATCGAACGTGTTAGCCGTGACGCCGCTGATCCGCCATAAGCCATTCGCTTCCGTGGTGCCGCCCACGTCGTAGACCAGCACATAATTCAAGTCCGCGTAGCCATGCACCACGCTGGTAATGCGCACAAGGCCAGCGCCGTTATTAGCCGCGCCGGTGATAGCCTTGTCTGCCTTAACCACTTCGTCGGGGAATCGGCTTTTAACCTCGACGGTAACGGTATTGGAGTCGACAAACGCGGTAATAAGCCCGCAGCCCCACCCATCGTGAAGATAAAGCCAATTGACCGCGCCGTCGCTGGCAATATCGCTGCTATGGGTTGGCCGCAAGGTGCCGGTAGTCGCGGCGTTCTGCGCTTCGTAGTATTTACCGTCCGCCCTGCGGCGGTCGGTTAGCGCAACAGCTTTGCCGACCTCCCAGGGGACGCCGTAATCTTTCTGCTCGATATAAATAAGCTGGCCGACGTTGCCCGCCGCGAACATCGCATGGGTGCTTTGCACCGTAATGGTGCCGATAACGCCGGTTGTCGCGACGCCCTTGCGGTTGTCAACGTTGATCGGCTTAAAAGGCCCCTTTTCGTAGGCCGTATCTGCGAGCGTCCAAGCGTCATGCGCTGTGCGGGATAAGTTCTTTAGTGTGACACCCTGGCTCGCTAACGTCATCACGTCGTTGAGCTGAGTGTACTTGAGTCGCGGCGCGTCTAGCAGTTGCGCCTCCGTGTAGGTCGTTGTCAGCTTAAACACGCGGGCAACGGTGCCGGTCGCCGAAGTCGAGCCTGGAGCAACCGATCCCGATAACTCAAACGTATTCGCGGCGATATTTGCCACGGTCCAGAATCGCCCATCGAGCGCGCCGATGCCTGTCCCGGTTATAAAAACCCTATCGCCGTTTGAGTATCCATGGGCCGCCGATGTCACAACAACCGGACTGGCGTTAGTAGTCGCGGTAATCGCCTTGTTCGATTCGAGCACTAGCCCGCCGTCTTTTACAACATTCATCGCCCCGGCAATATGAACATGGATGTAAGATTGAGTGCTGGAAAACACAAAAGGCAGTAGCTTGCCCTTCTTGCTTGAATCGGGAAATTTAAAAACCAAGTCGGTTCCAGGACGATTAACGGCGCCCCCATGAACCCTAATGAGAAAATTTTGACAAGTACTCAAGCCCGAAGCGTAACTAGCTAGGTCTACGCGGCCACGAGCCGAAGGCGTAATTTCCCCTCTAGTAAAAGATGGTTGAAAAAACCCCGGCATGGTGGTTAAGCGTTCCTACAAAGTTCGGTTTCAGAGATCGGTTCGAGCTCTTCCAATCCTTCGCCGAGGTGGTGAGCGAAGGCGTTCACCCGCATCGACTGATAGGTTCGATTAGCGTCTTCGACCAGCGCCTTTTTCGCGCTGATCGGTCCACCGATATGCGCCGCGAGTAACCAACTGAGGGCGATGGCAAAGTGGGAATCGAACATGCCGGCGTCGGTCACATCCTTGGTATAACGGAAGATCACATCGGCTTGATTGGTGTAGATCACCCGATAGTCGCCGTTGACGCCGTTCTCAGCGGCAACTTCGAATCGTATTCGCAGCTCCTCGGGTACGGTGCGATAGCCAGGGAACTCCACGCCGCGGATGACCAAGGCGCCGCTCGGATACCCGTAGGCATAGGTCCAGTAATCCGGTTTTTGCGTGGAGCTAATAAGCGCTCCGGTAGCGCGTCGCCGGGCGAAGTTCCAATCGAAGTCTTCGAGCGCAAAGCTCAGGGTTCGCGAATACCACAGGCGGCAGACAATGCCCGCCTTGCTTGAATCGGTCGCAACGTCTTCGATCGTTTCCGACACCTGGATATGCGACAGCGCATCGTTGCAAATTTCTTCCCTGGTCGTTCCCACTATCGTTCCCCCTTACCGCGCACCGCCGCTGGGCGGCTACCTCTGAATCTGCACTACGCCCAAGCCCGCGCGCCGCCAGAATCGATAATCAAATTCTCTCGCTTGGCAAAGAGACCCGGCGCCGCGAACGCAATGTGACACCAGGCGTTAAACTCCAAGATGCACTGCTCATAGCCCAAGGCCGACTTCTGGATCGCTTGGCAAACCTTGCGCGGCGGGCCGAACTCTGGACAGATAATGTCGGCGGCTAAGCCAAGTGTGTGGGCGCTCTTGGGCTGCCCGCCAACCAACTTATTGAGCTCGGCGCAGCGATAGCCGCTGTTGATATGGATCGGCTTGTTGCCGAGCAGCACCCGTACCGCTTCGAGCCCGTCGGCCAGGTGGCGCATATTTACATCGAGCGAGATCGGCGGGCTGTTGTCGATACCGTGACGCGCTGCCGTCTCGCTGGCGGTCAGTTCCTCAAGAGTGAAGTTTTCAGACAAATTCATGGCTGTGTTACCCGGACCCCCAACGGCGCAAGCAGTTTACTCGCGTCACTGGGCTTGGCCGACTGCTCGCTTTTGATTTCGTCGCCGCGCTCGCTGTGCCAATAGCCCACGCCCATCGGCGCACCCATGAACACGCCCCACACGCCCCAAGCCGTGATCTTGCGCGTCTCGCCTTCGCGCAGGGCTTGGCAACCGTTTAACGATAAGGTCACAGCCAGCAGAGTGGCAGCGGCAATGAGTTCGCCATGATCATCCCACCACGCGCCGATTTTATCCTTGATCCATTCAATAAACGGTTTCATCATCTTGCTCCTCAAGGCGCCGTCAATGTTTCTTTGTCGTTGGCGGTGTCGGCCGCCTGTCCGCCGCCAAACGCGACGCCGTGATGCACCCACCAGGCCCGCAGCCGCGACATGCCGTCGACACGACACATCTGTTGCAGTAGCCGGTCGGCGCGATCGCGATATGTTTCCGCCGACAACCTACCCTCGCGCATTAACTGGTAGAGCGCGTCGTGTACCAGGCTGCCGCGCATGAAATTTTTCGTATCGACGGCCGGCCCGCTGGGACCGTCCCAGGCGTAACCGGCGCGAATCAACAGCGCGCCGTCGATGCCAAAGCGGATAAAATCCGTCTCGATGAACTGATCGCTGCAAATGCCGGTCGCACAACTATAGTCCCTGGCCAACTGGTACTTGTAGCCACAGCGATAGTAGATGCTCGATTCCGTTTTCATCGCCCTCGTTCCCCCTACTGCGCTTAAGCGACTCAATTGGTATGGCTTGTTACTGAATCTTCACGCCGCCGGTGGTGAACAATATACTTGCCCGGATTATCACTTGGTCCGCCCGGCGCAACGGGTAGGGTCACGATCTTTGGTGTCAGGTAGCGGCAGAGAATCATCGCTTGCGGTAAACTCGCTCGCCAATCCCTTCAGGCGCCATCATTTCCGGCCGGTCGGCTTCCTTGAGCGAAAGCAACCAGGTGTGGATTTTCAATTCCTTTTGAAGCTCCTGGTGCTGAATTTTAATCAATTCGTGGTCTTCGTGCATCATTCGCGTTGCATACACGCCAAACGCCAACGCCAGGAAAAAAAGCACCCCCAACAGCACTTCGTAAAGGTCTTTGCCCCACAACCGACCGTGCCAGCCACCAGGCGCGTCAATCTCGATGCCGGCGTCGACCCGTTGGTCAATCTTTGTAGGTTCCATTAGCGTGGTTGAACCGTGTAGCCGAGAGACCAGGCCACGGGGGTCGCATCGGTCTGCAAGAGAAATAAAGCATTCCAAGCCGCCGTCTCGAACCATCCATCGTCGTTCTGAGGGAGTATGATGCCGAGGTTATTGCTAATCAGCCAGCTGGGACCGATGGGGTCCGCATTTGATGTTATAATTGCCGTGTTTGTCCCGCCGACGGCCTGGTGATGGATTGTCAAAAAGTGGACAACGATGACTTTGCCGGGACCTATCGCGCCAACCATCAAATTGTAGCCGACCGATGCCGGATTGCCGTACGTCCGAGTGAGGGTTAAAATTACCCCACCCCGGCTTCTTGTACTTTCCAACATTCTAACCCCCTAATTAGTCGCCGCATCGAGTTGTTTTTTTAGCTCTTCGTTCTCTTTCTGAAGGACGTCCAGAGCCGCATCGCGCTCGATGATATTTTCGGCAAATTTTGCCGCGCCTTGCAGAGTCTCATCGAGGCGCCTGGACAGAGCGAGCAGATCGCCTTGATTTTTTTCCAACAACAGGCGGAGCGATTCATCCATGCCGTTGCCCGCCGTGCCGTTCAAGCGCCGGCTCATTTCGTTGAACTGTGTGTCGAGGTTCAACGGTTCGCTAGGGTTTTCGCCTTCCGGGTGACACCATAAACCGCGCTTGCCGTTGTAGAAAAACCGCTCGCCCGGCATGATTTCGCGCATGTTGGCGTAGCCTTTTTTGGTGGCGATAAACCATCGATAGCCTTCCGGAAGGTCCGCGCCGCCAACGTTGACCATGGGATCGTTCTTTTGAAGCAAGCCCGCCTTCTCCAGAACCAACCGCTGTTCCGCGGTCATTTGACTGACGATGTCCTCTTGACTCATACACTCCCCCTTGTTGAGTTGAAGCCGCTACCCCAGTTTCGAGGTAGCGGCCATCGGTTGATGTTGGCGCACTTGCCCATTGGTCGTTGGTTACGCCGTTGGGTAGTTACTCGGGAAGGCCGTCCACTTCTGAGCGTTTCTGACGATTCCGGCGGTCACCGAGCCGGCCGTGGTGGTGCCGGTCGACAGATAGCCAATCCCGACGTAACGCTCCATGGGAATGTTCAGTGCGATCGGGAATAGGATGTTGAACTGAGCGGCCAGGGTTAACGATGCGACCGGAATCGTTCCCATGTTATAAACGGTTGCCGTCGAGGTCATGCCGGTGTTGTCATCGGTGATCAGATTGAAAGTCACCGACGTACCGCCGGCGAAGGCGGTCGTGACAGTGACGCTAACATATAAAGGCTCGCCGAGACCGACGTCCTGAGCGACTTTCAACAGGTCAATGATGTTGGTCGAAACGACGGTGGTGCCAGCGCTGAAAACCGCCTGAGCGCTGGAAAAAAGGTTGTGCCCATCCATAATCATAAAACTTACTCCTTCTTAAATGTTAGATTATTCGCCAACGCGAACGTAGCTGTTAACCGCCTCGTTTAAACGACGCGCGCTTCGGAGGTCAGCAGGGCGTCGCAACGGCGAATCGGATCGCCCAGGAAATTCAATTCCGTTTGGCCGACCGCATTCTTGATTGGCAGCACCGCGTTGCTCTTATTGAGAGCGAGAATGCTCAACATGGTGTAGGCCACCGCGTTCATGTAAAACGCACCCTTACCTATCGTCTGGGATGGCACCTTGCCGCGCGCCCGGATCATCAAATTGATGAGGTCGGCATTCCCGGTTACAGTGACCAAGTTCGACACGTCGATATTGGCGATTCGGACGACATATCGCCAATCCGGAACCGCGAGACCGATCTTCCAGATGTAATGATCGCGGAACGCGCGGAACGGTTGGCTGCTGGCGTCATAGACGGTTTCGAGACCCAGGTCCTCGTGTTTCAAGCCGGCGCTGTCTGCCTGGCCCTTGGGGAAGAATCCGCAGCAAGTCATCTCATCCCAACGGATGTACCAGATCGACATATTATCGGAGCCGGTGCCGCCGGCATCGATGATGTTCGTACCGTTGCCAGCGGATATCAACGAGTAGCGCGGCGCGAGACCGAGGAAGCGCTCTGGGTTCACGGCCGTGTTGCCGTAAAAGATCGTCGACGCCATGGTTTGATTCATCGCGTCGAGGAAGGTTTTCGCGCGGTTCAATCGATACTGATCCGTTGCGCCGTTCAGATCGGCAACCGCCTGATCGACTTTGCTCCACGCTTCGAGCATGCCAGCGGTGTCGGTGATTTGCTGGTTGACGTCCTTGCTTTCCGCCACGCCCTGGTTGAGCAGGCGGAAGGCCGCAACCGGTAAGCCGGTCAACTGGGTGCTTTGATGACCGGTCGCCAAGTTGCCTTCGATGACCGGCATATCGAGCAGGATTTCATTGGTCTGCGAAAGCAGATTGATAATTCGAGCGGGTTTTTCGTCCGGTCCAATTTGCTTGGCCCAGTCGAGAAGAGTGTAACTAGTGGTCGCTAAAGTAGCCATCGCGAGCGTCTCCTGTGATTTCACAGAGCGCTCGCTGGGCGAGGGGTCTGATGGATGAGAGTGTTAAAACAGGAAGCGGGGTTTAGGCGCGCTTCGAGTCTTTAGGTGAACCATACGCCGGATTGTCTTCTCTTGGCGTCGATCCGGTCATCTCGTCAATTTCGCGCTTAAGCGCCGCCACGATCTGAGACAGCCCGCGATAAACCTGGACGACCGTTTCGCGTTTCATTATTTTGTGCCGGGCTGCCCGCCATAAAAGATTTCAGCGTCCGTTTTCCGCGCGTTGTTCTCGGTCGACCGATCCATGATGAATAGCTTGTCCGGCCCGATGAACCCCGAGATGTAATTCAAGGTTCTAATTAGATCGGGCTGGTTGGCCATGTGGCTTTTCTTGAGCGATACCTTGAAGCGATCGAGGTTCACCCCAGCCACTGTCGCGGCCAATTCCAAAAACTTCTCGCAATTGGCTTTGGTCGCGTCAATGTTCGCTCCGCCCAGCTCCTTGTCGGCCATGATCTCTTTATTCCAGGCTTGCAGCTCGGCGTCGGCGCCCGCCACCAGGCGTGCGATCTCCCGCTGGATACCCAGGGAAGTCGCCTCTAGTGCGAGATCGGCAAATATCTGTGCCGTCTGTTTGGTTGCTTTGCTATCGGTGAGCGCTGCGGCAAACTTTTTGCCGATCGTTTCATCGATCTTTGCGCCGTCTGGCAACTGCAAATCCGTGAGGCTTCCAAATAATAACGCCTTCGCAGCCTCGTTAGCGGCCTGCTCGTCGGCAGTTTTCTTTGCAGCAACGCCTTCTTTGCTTTTGTCTTCGGTGCCCTTCCCTCCGCCCTTGTCTTCATTTTCGGCTGCGGCAGCCTTAGCGGCTTCATCCGCACCACCCTCGTCAGCGACATCGTCGCCCGTCTTCGCTTCGGGTGCGATGGTCGTCTTATCGCCGCCAATCGGTTCAGCCGCGCCGATCGTCGGCCCATCGGTTACTACTGCCTCAGCCATACGTCTAAACTCCTTGTGGATTTTTTTGAGGATAATATTTAACCGTCGTTGCTTGCTTCATGGTTTTTGGCTCCATCGTCTTCCAGCTTCGTAACGGTTCGAACAGCTTCGTCCTTTGTACCCGCTTCGAGTCTTTCAAGCAAATGCTCCTTTACCATCTCAAGGTATTCGGTAGGGCAAATGCGCTTGAGGTTCTCCGTAAGCTCTTGGGATGAGTACTGCCGGCCGAGGTTGAACGCCGTCCTGGTGGCCAGGACGTTGAAGGCATTCGATGACGGTTCGCCGACAGCAATCACGGCCCGCAGCGCCCGCCGGCCGCGTGGATCGGACATGATCCAGTTGACCGCCGTTTCGTCTAGCAGCGCATCTATGGCTTCACGCTTCGCCCGGCTTTTGACGTGCTTGGGATTGTCGGGGCTGTAAGGTTCGGTGGCCATTTCGGTCAAGACGGCTGAATGAGCCCGAGGCCGTTAGGTAGGATGATCCTCGACGCTTCGCCGCCCTGTTCCTCTTCGGTTGAAGTCGCGTGATAGCCAGCAAGCGTTTTGCCGGCCTCTTCCAGCATTTGTTCGCAGAGCTTCCGCTCTTCCATGGGCGCGGTCATTTGCAGTTGACCGTTGCTGAAAAGAACTAGCCGAATCTCGCGAATCGGCGCGACCAACGACGGCGCGGTCGGCTTCTTGATATCAACAATCTGTCCCATGCTTGCCCCCTTGGATTAAAATCCCTGATCGTTGCCATCTTCCTCGAAGTGATCGGCAAGTCTGGTGTTGAGCTCGGCCAACTCATCCAGCCAAGCAGCCTTGCAGCAATTCTTCGAGCCGACGCTGATCGACGATGAATCGCGGCCGCGGTCCCATGGTCTGTGGCTTCATGTCATGCCGCCTGCTGCCCGCTCATCATACCCGACATCCTCGAAAGTGCGTTGTCGCCTTCCATGTCGGCATCGGCTAACGCCTTGACCGAGCTGGCGGCTTTTGGAAGAATCTCCGTCATCATCGCCGCCTGTTGAGCCTTGGCCGCGGCTTCCTGTTCGGCTTGCATCTTCTCGTTGAACTCGCCTTCGTCGAGGAGGATCGACGGCGGCGCGCCGATGATTGAGAAGTATTCTGAAACAGCGTTGTAAGGATTGATGGCATTACGAACTTCCGGCCACACCTGGAACATTTCGCGGCCAAATCTAACCCCTCGATCGATCGCGCTCACCCCAACCATTTTCATGGCTTGAGCTAGGACCGACACGTATTCGATTTGCAGCTCCATTTTTTCGAGCTCTTTGGGTATCTTCGGCAGCAAGCGATTCTTGGCCATCAAGCTGAACTCGATGTCGAACAAGCGGTCGAAGTGCTCATCGTTCTGGCGCATCAACACCGGACCTAGCTGAAAAAGTTTTTCTTCATGTAGCTCCGCGATCTCGCGCGCCGTCGTATTAGAACGCCGATTGTTCACGAGCATCAGGAACAAGTCTTCGAAATAGACCCGGCTGATCCGCTCTTCCAAGGAAGCGATGTCTTGCAGTACCCATTGATAGAAGTCGCCCCGCGGCATGTAGGCCGGCTCAAACTTCTGATTTCCGCCCGTGGCGTCGAGGTAGGTGATGCCGCCGGACAGGATCGATGAACGTTGATTGCGGAGGCTCGCCGGGGCCACCATCGCCGGGGAGACGGCTTTATCGATCAATTGGGACTTTCGCTTCTCGCGTAGCTGCAATTGCCGCACGCTGCCGAGCGCCTCCATCCCCGGGCAATTGCTGCCATAGATATCTTCGCCCACTGTGTCCCAACGCGTAATGACCGCGGGGAACACGTCAAAGCCCGATTCCTTTAGTGTTTTATCTTGATCGCCACTGGACTCAAAGAAGCATGATTTGAACTTTTTATAATATCCAAATTGAGCCTTCCGCGGATCATAATCAGGATTAGGCTCAATCGCTTGACACACGTCGACCCACTTGTCCTCGCCAGCCTTATCGCCGGCAAGCTTTCTCGTCGCGGTGGACAACCGGTCTTTGGGGAATTGGCTAGCCATTTGGCCGGCGGTCATCGAAAAGTCCCGGTAGAAGGTGTTGAACACACTCCGATGATCTGTGCTCACATAGTAGCTACCGACAGGGTGATGATAGGACCGCAGCAACGTTTCTTCGTCTTCGAGCGCGCTAAAAGCCGAAGTCCCAGCCCAACCCTGATCGCCGTAGACCATCGGCACCGTCGTATAGTAGTTGGAACGAATGAGCAATTTCAGCATGCGATTTTCCAGCTCATTTAAGAATATCTTGACCGGCTTATATTTGTTGAGGTCCGGGTCCGGGGTTTGGATGATCGCCCACTTTGTCGCCGGGTTTGATACCCCCGTCATCATGCCGCTCCGCAAGGTTCGGTGCGCGATGGTCGCACGCTCGTTCCATATCTTTTGATTGCGACGGTCGCCACGGTTTCGGTCGGTAACGAAAAATCGGGATAGCCGCGGTGAGAGTAATTCCGATATGTCGCTCCAATGCTGGACGAAGCTTTCACGTTCCGACCGCAACGAACTCCGGCGCTCCTGATACTTTTGAATGCTACCCATACGTCTCCCTCTATCCCGGTTAACCGAGAGTCTCCTTGCCTATATGGGCTGGCGTGAGAACGCCGGCCGGCGAAGTCAGGAAGGTGGAGCGGAAGCCGGTAACGTCCGCGAGACGCCGGCGTTCGGCCTCAGAAGCTTGTTTGCCCGCGTCATCGATCGTTTGCTCAACGTCCGGCGGCGGTGGCGGTGGTTTTGGAGTTCCTCCTCCCATGCACATATTACAGACCTCCTAATCGTGCTCGTGTAGTCTATCGTCATTGCCGCCGCCAAAGGCAGTCCGTTCGGCGCGGAGCTCGGGCACTGCGATATACAGCCAGTAACAATAAGCCGAGCCTAAGTCTTCCCACGGGTGATTCGGCTGCTTCGGTTTGTCGCTGGTCGCAATCCCGTCGTGATCCATGGGATAATGCCAACGGGTCGACAATGCCTGAACAAGCGGGTCGCCGTCAACCGCATCGATCATAAGCGCCGGCCGGAACTCTTGAGGAACTGTCAAGCCGAAGGAGGAAAGCAGCAGCTCGCGGCGCGGTTCCCAATCCACCGGTCCCGGTTGCCAATGCCCACCAAGTTGCGCTTGAATCTCCATGAGCGGGTTTCTGTCCGAGTCGCTTTCATCGTCCGGGAAGCTCGGGTCGTAACACCCCCGGATGAGCTCCGGCTTGTCCAACAGCCAGAAGCAATTCCGCTTGATCCAAGGAATGACACTTTTTTCGTAATGTTGCCGCATCCCGCCCCGTGCGCACGGCAGCGCAGCGTTAATTCTGAGCATCCCCCCGATGGTCTGGCCGATGATCGTTGCCGGCGTCAAGCCGCCATCCTGGCCGAGCAACACGGGTTCGCCCTTGAGTACTGGCAAGTGCGCCGGCCAGACATGTCTGTTCTCAAGAAACCCAACGGCGACTTGCGGGCCGCGAACGACGGCGCCAGGTTCGCCCAAGGCCAACCGCCGCTTCAGGTCTGGACGGTTTGCGAGAGCAAGCTCCATGTCGTCCCAATACGAAAGCGGGACATGCTTGTTTTCACGCGGAGGAATCCGGAAGCCAAGGCAACCCGGTTGCACGCTCTTCGGATCAAAGAAGCGCTTCCAGGTCCAATGGTCGTTATCTGGATAATTGAAGTCCAACAACGTCGGCGTGCAGTAGGCCGGAATTCGGCCCTTGGAAGAGTTGCAAATGCCGTGCGCCGTCTCTGACACGCCGCCGCTGAGTTCAACAGGAGCGGCTTCCTGAATCCAAACGCCGGTGACCTCTTGACGCAACTTATTCAGGGAGTCGAGCTTGTCGGCCCCGGCCAACTTTAATAGAACGAGGTCCTTGCTATTGGGCCCTTGGCGGAAGACGGCCAGATGATTATTGTCATAAAGTCTCCACCGACCGCCCCACATGGGCTTATTCAACGACTCGATGGTTGTCACTTTGTGGTTCGCGAACGAGTCTCGAACCGCCAGCCAAGGAACAGGAAGCGAAAAACCCAGCTCTCGATTCTTATCAGCGTGCCCCAGCATGGCGGCCAATACCCCGATAGTTTTCCCATCGCCGCGGACACCCGCAAGCCCGTATTCATTCGCGCTCGCTCTCACGACCGATAAAATGAACCGCCCTACCGTCGATATCTCCTCGCTGTCCCGCTTCCGAAAGTCCAGATTCAAGGGCGGATCGATTATCGGGATCGGTTGCTTCTTTGCCAAAAATAAAGTTGATTTGCGTGTAACTTTGGCTGGCATACGCGCTCAGCTCTCCCCTCTGCCGCTCCGCGGCCAACGCTCGATCGGCGCGATTAATTAAGAACATGACCATTACAGGATGCTTCTTGCGCACCGTTGACGGCGTAAACAGTTCGCGGGTGGGATCATCGGCCGGAACGAAATCCCCCAGTTGATTTCTCCAAACTCCCATGCGTTCGCCTTGCCAGATGATCGGCTCCTCGATTCCATGCAGCGCCTGATTGTGCGCTTCCCGCAACAAGGAATCAAAAGCTTCTCCCTCGGCATCGGCGAAATCGATCGCGTATCGCGTATCGTTTTTTAACCAATAGTAATGCAGCTTCCGGTCGACCCCGGCAGCCAGGGCAGCATCGGTGATAATTCCAGTCGAGCGGTAAGCTAAAAGAAACGCAGCTTTCTTCCGATGTGTCAATGCGGGTGCTTTGCTCGTACGCCGGCGCCTCTTATTCATGCGATCTTTTTACCGAATCCGGCGCCCCCCCCCGATTAAGGAAGGCACCGGATTCGGCGGACAAGGATATAACCAACAGCATACCGACAAATAAGGCGCACGTCGGTTATTGTCAAGCATTTGTGTTTTTGTAAAATTCCTATTGACACGGTTTTGGGATTATAGTAAAAACCCAGCCAGTATAGTTTATTTTACTAAACAAAGGGGGGTCGCATGACCAGCCAGCAAATCAAAGACATCCTGAGAGCGAGAAAAACCAAACAACGTCAGGTGGCCGCCGCCCTTGGCTGCTCGGACACCACGGTGTCGGTAATGGTTCGCCGCAAAGCCAAAATGGGCGATGGGTTGGAAGCTGCGTTTGCCAAGTTTCTCGGCGTCAAGCTTGAGGACTTCCGGTCTCTGGCCGATGCCGGATTGCCGCAAAAGGAAGGGGGCTCCATTGATTCTTAACGGCCCTTGGCCCAACCCGTGCGAGCGCTGCGGGGGCTTTGGCCGGAGAAAGGTGAGGTGCTGGGAGTGCGAGAAGCTGTACCACGAGCAATGCGTGGACGCTCACGATTGTGATGAGGGATTTGCAGTGGAAACTGAGGAAGGAGGAAGCACTAATGGGACGGAATGAAATACCGCCGAGAGAAGGCGAACAACTGATGATTTCGGCGATTGAGCTGGCCGACGTCGTGCGCGAAATCGCAAGCGTCGAGATTGCGAAAGCAGAGGCAAACGCCGATTGGAAAGATCAATTAAAGGCGCTACGGACAAATATGTACCGCTTAGCGCGAGAGCTGAAACAAGGAGAGGGGTGACCAATGAGCGATGAACAACGGCAGGCTTACAATAAAAGATACCGCCTGCGGGTCATGGGAACACGGAAGTTCCACCACGAAGACTGTATGCATGCTTCGTGTTGTTACCATGGGCGACTGAATGTAAGCCGCGAGTGGCGAAGGCAGGAGACGGGCTATTATCGACGGCCGAAACGGGCGTTGGCGGAAGGACTTGCGTAAATGGAATCGTTAAAGGAAACACCAAACGACAATAAGGGTCTAGTAACATACCAGTCGCGCGACGGTCAAGAGATTAAATTGAGCTTTGAGACGGTGCGGAAATTTTTGGTCAGCGGTAAGCCGGAATTTGTCACAGACCAAGAGATTGTGCTTTACATGGGCACGCTTAAAGCGAGAGGGCTCAACCCATTCAAAAAAGATTGCTACTTGGTCAAGTACACGCCGAATGATCCGGCGGCGACAATTGTCAGCATCGATTATTTTCGCGCACGCGCGAAGGCGCAACCTGATTGTGTCGGCTGGCAGTCGGGCGTGATAGCCAAGAGCGCTGCCGGCGTGATCGAGTATCGTAAAGGATCGTTCATGTTCGAGGGGGATGAGTTGCTCGGCGGGTGGTTTCGCGCTCAGCCGCGCGGCTGGGCGGAGGAATACGAATGGTCGGTGAACCTGAGTCCGTTCATCAAGAAAACCCGCGAAGGCCAGCCGACGCAATTCTGGAACCAGGATCGGCAGCCACAGCAAATAGCCAAAATCGCCGAATCGCAAGGGTTACGCCGGCTATGGCCGGATGAATTTCAAGCGCTTTATTTGGCAGAGGATCAGTATGCAACAGACGTTAGCCCGGCCCCGGAGCCGATCAAAATGCCGCAAGCCATTGGCAAGCCAGAGCCCAAGCCTGCGGCTGCTGCGCCAAGCGGCGAGACTGGCGGAGCTGACGTTCCTGCCGAAGACCCCGAGGCAGAAACGGGAATGAGCCATCTCGAATCCGCGCTGGCCTGGGTCGCCGATGCCGCCGACGCCGAGATCATGGACCCGGCTCGACTGACGGCTTGCCTGAAGGGCCTGAGCCAAAAAGAGCAGTTGGAGGTTTGCCGGGCGTTCAACGTGCGGAAGAAACTAACTACCGATTCCTTGAAATCAGTCGGTCTACTTCCACGCGGAGTCATCGCTAATGCTGACGTTTGATCCCCAAGCGCACGTTTACCGCGTAGACGGCGAGGTCGTGCCGAGCGTGACCCAAATCCTGGAGCACGCCGGCATGATCTCAGCTTTCTGCAAAGACCCGCTGGCGGCTGAGCGCGGATCGCGGGTTCACGAGGCCTGCGCGCTGCTGGCGCAAAACCAGCTCGACCTGGCGACCCTGGACGAGCGGATCATGGGCTACGTCCTGAGCTATGCGGCGTTCTTGGGCGCGGCCAGCAATTGGACGCTGATTCGAGTCGAACAGCGGGTCTTTGAACCTCTGCACCAATACGCCGGCACTTATGACGCGCTGTTCCACGGGTGGTTGATCGATCTCAAGAGCGGCGGGCCGGCCAAGTGGCACGCGCTACAGCTCGCGGCGTACCACCACGCGGCGCGGCTCGATCCAAGATTCAAGCGGGCGACGCTCTACCTCGATTCCACCGGCAAGCTGCCGAGGCTGGTCGAGCATAAGGATAGGACCGACTTACCAACGTTTCTGAAATTACTGGAGGAATTCCGTGCAAATGGAAACTGACGTCCTGGCAATCAAGGAGAAGGGCAGCACGGCTTTGCAGACGGCGCAAGGCTTAACGATCGGTGACAATGATGGGTTTACCATGGCCGGCGCCTTCCGCGACTCGCTACGGGCAATCTCGGCCGAAATCGATGCGACGTTCGACGGGCCGATCTCGGCGGCTTTTAAAACACACGTTGAAATTGTCTCGGCAAAAAAGCTTCACTCGCTACCGGTCGAGGAAGCCGCCAGGGTGGTCAAGAATAAAATGATCGCCTGGGACTACGAACAGAAGCGCTTGCGCCAGCTTGAACAAGCCAGACTGGACCGTTGCTCCAGAGAGAGGGCCGAAGCCGAAGCCTTGACGCTCGCCTTGGAGCTGGAGAAGGCGGGCTTAAAAGAGGAAGCCGCGCAGGTGATCGAAGAGCCGATCCGCGCCGAGGTGGTCCTCGCGCCGAACTTGACGCCTAAGATCGATGGGTTTTCTTACCGCTCGAGCTGGCGTTTTAAGATTACCGACGAAGCTTTACTCCCGCGCGCATTCCTCATTCCGGACGACAAAAAGATCGGCGCCATGGTTCGGGCGTTGAAGGCAGCGACCAACATCCCTGGAGTGTTAGTGATCGAGGATAAGGTTTAACATATGAAACGTTTGCTATACCTCTTCATTCGGACGCGACGAGAGCGAGGCCCCAACTCGTTGTCGACCGTGATTCAATGCTCGACGCTCGCCGCCGGGGCGCCGTATTACGGGGAATCACTGCCGTCTCAACGTTGGCAATGGCCGGTGGACACCTACCTGTCGCGGGCCCTACGGGCTAAAGCGCTCTCGGCGCGGTTTTGACTTATCGGCGGGGCGATTATATGAGTGTCACAGCCGGATAGCTTCCGGCCAGCGGTTGCCACACCGACCCGCCGGCGCCGTGAACGCCGGCGGGTCATCCTTTTACGGAGGATTCATGTTTGTATCGGAGTTCGTTCGCCTTCAACCGGAGCTTATCTGTAAGCATTGCGGCGCCACAGGGCGCTTAGAGCTTTACAAAAAGGCGCCGCATATCGGCACAAAGTGTGTCGAATGCGAGGCCTGGAACGAGTGGCTGAAACAGGTGGAGGCTCCGCCTATCGAGACCCAATGGAAGCCTTACGTGGCGATGGAGAAGCCGCCACGCTACATGCCGAACCAAATAGCCCATCCGCAGACTCTCGATGAGCGAGTCGCCAGCCTGGAGCACGATGTAGGCGTAATCGCGCAGATCGTGACGGGCAAACGCGATGGCAAATGAGATGATGAAGGCCGCGCTGGCTTACGAGAATCAGGGTTACAGTGTTATCCCTCTGGTTCCGAGGGGGAAAATTCCGCTCATACCGTCCTGGGTTCAATACCAAATAACACGGGCGACCAGGGAAGAAATCGGAGCTTGGTGGAGATTATGGCCCGAGGCTAACTTGGGCATCGTCACCGGCGATATTTCCGGCATCTGCGTGATCGACTGCGATTCGCCGGAAGCCGCTACCGCGATCAAGCCAACCCTTGGTGATATGGCCGATGTAGGGGTCGCGGCTACAGGCAAGGGCTTCCACCTGTACTACGCGCACACCGTGAAGCTCGGCAATCGGGCAGGGGTCAAGCCACAGGTGGATTTCCGTGGCGACGGCGGGTACGTCGTGGCGCCGCCGTCCATCCACGCTACGGGCAAGGTCTACGAGTGGGTCAAGCCGATCAACGGCCACCTACGCGAGTTGCCGCCTGAGTTCGTTCGGGCCATGACCGCGCCGGCGCTGCGCCTGGTGCAAAGTCCAGCCGAGGGCTTCGCCAAACCCAAGTTCGATACCGCCGGCGCTTTAGCCGGGCTCCCAGTCGGCCAACGCGACGAGGGCATATTCAAGCTGGCCTGCAAGCTGCGCCGTGCCGACGTGCCCTACGAAACAGCCCTAGAGCTTTGCGAGCAGGCGGCGGCTAATTGCCAGCCCAAGTTCGACAATGCCCGGCGAAAGGTTGATCAAGCCTATAAGTATTCGCCCGGGCATGGGCAGCAGGCCCAAGTGGGCGATCAAGCCTCATTCTGGCCGGAGCCATTAACCGCCAGCGCATTCCTCGACAAGACCGTTGGCGGCGAGCAATGGTTATGGGACAACGCCATACCCATCAATGCCACGTCCATGATCGCCGGCCAGCCAAGAACGGGCAAATCTACCCTGGCGCTAAACCTAGCCCTGGCGATCAGCCGTGGCGTGCGATTCCTGGGCCGAGACTGCACCCAGGCCAACGCATGCTACGTCTCGATAGATAACTCAGACACCGAGTTTAGGGCCATCGCGGATCGCCTCGGCGTGACAGCCGGCGACAACCTCTGGGTCCATACCGGTAAGGTGCCCGACCGGGCCGTCGACTGGATCAGCGAGCATGTGGTTAAGGCCGGCATCAAATTTCTGGTCGTAGACACATACCAGAGGTTCTTCTCGATTAAGAACATAAACGACGCTCAGGAATGCATAGACAAGATGGGACCTCTCGATTTCCGAGCCAAGGAACTCGGCATCCACGTTTGCTACCTGCACCACGCCGGCAAGGGCGACCAGAAGTCGGGAGACCCGACCCAGACAGCGGCCCTGGGCTCAATCGCGATAAAGGGGATGGTGCCCTGGTATTTACAATATTCGCGGGTAGGCAGCGGCCAGCGAATACTCACATCGGACTTCCGGGGCGGCAAGAACTTCGACCAGGTTTTTTTGGAACAGGACCGTAAAACCGGCTGGACCGTAATCGGCGGGAACCTGGAAGATGCCCTAGTCCACGACTGCGCCCCGAAGATTCTCGATCTCCTCACCGATGAGCCGGAACTCACCGAGGCGCAAATCCAAGGGGCGGTCGAGGCTCGCGCCCTTTACGTATCCAAGGCACTCAGAAGGCTGTTCCAAGATGACCATGTTGGTCGCTCTGGGGTCGGCAAAAGGGGCGATCCATTCAAATATTTCAAGGTGAACCGGCTCGGCGAGGAGCCGGGAACTGAATTGCGGAAAGTGGCGCAACTACGTGATTACATTAAATAAGAATCGGTTCCCAACTTTTCGGGAACCGATTCCCAAACGGCGGGAACTGAATCCATGGGAACCGAATCCTGTGCCCATATCTAGTGCCAAACGGCTACCCGCTACATGTAGTGGTACGAGACAGGGCCACCAACTATATGTAGCGGGTGTAGCCTACAGGATACGACCACATGTAATAGTGGTGGGTAGCCGACCACCCACTATATGTAGTGGTGGTCGCTTTTGCCCCATAATAGGCGAAAGCTACTAATCACCCATAACTCCGGCTGTAAATGCCTGTAATTACAAACGAATCATGCAAAAGCTTAATGTGGCACGACAATTGCACTTCGCGCGCGCGCGCGCGCGTCTGAATCTTATGCTCGCTACGCTCGATTATTATGCTTTTCTATCGGATTTAATTCAAAACCCCCAACCCCCTTAGCTCAAGGGGGCTTTTAGTACTAATCGGAATTAGTGCCGGGGATCGCAACCACGCAGGATTTTTTGACAGGTTTAAACTGGAGGACCTGATGATCACGATTAAAACCAATGGGAAGGTCTACGAAGCGGCCGTTTGTGAGCGCGGCTGTAAGGTATGGCCGCCGTCGTCCATGGGGATGCACATGGACGCCCACAAAAAGCGTGACGAGGACGGATTGAAGGGCGGCTACTTCGCGGGCCGCAAGCGGGCGGCTAGAACCAAGCCGAGCCACGAGGGGCGCCCCCACAATGGCTAAACCTATAGCGGCTGTCTTGATTGATTCGACGGTGCTCGGCGCGCCCATCTGGTTTGCCTTGACCGACGGCTGGAAACCGGATGAAGTCGACAATATCCCAATCTTCTACGCCAGCGAGCTGCCGGCGCTCAGGGCGAAGACTCCCGAACAATTGCGTTCGATATTTAACGTCAAACGCGCGTTTGGCGGAGGTATGGTGGTATGAATACGCGCCGATCAAAATTCCGCGCCAAGCCGGGCCGCGGTCTCCCAACCAAAAGCCGGCTGGAGGAAGCCTTTGCGCTACAGCTGAAGGCCAGCGGAGTGTTGTTCCATCGGGAATTCCAGTTTCATCCGGAGCGGCGATGGAGGTGCGATTTTCGAATACCGACCGCGCTTGGCTGCCAGGAAATAATCGTCGAAATCGAGGGCGGAGTTTATACCGGCGGGCGACATACGAGGGGCCGTGGCTTTGAAGCTGATATTGAAAAATACAATGAGCTCGCGATCAGGGGGTATTTGCTCCTTCGGGGGACAGCACTCCACGTCAGGAACGGAAATCTTTGTGCGTGGGTCGGGAAAGCGTTAGAGACCAGATAGATGACACGCTTGACGCACATCGATTTATTTTCCGGCATCGGCGGCTTTGCTTTGGCAGCGCAATGGGCGGGATTTAAAACTTTAGCATTCGTGGAGATTGATTTGTATGCACAAGAAATCATCATCCAGAACTTCGGGGCTGTGGCCGACGCCGCACGGCTTCAGCAAGGATGGCAAGAGCAACGGACCGTCCGGGAACGAGTTGGGGAATGCGGTGAACAAGGCACTTTGGCCGACGCCGATGAGTTCGCCGGGAACGGAAGCTTGCCACAATCAAATCAGCGGGCAATGGCGAACGGCAATGGCGATGAACAGGCTTTACATGACGCCGGATTACGGAGCAGAGAAGGGTCGCGGGGTGAAATCGGCGGAAGCGAACAGTCGGCTCGGTGGGAGCCTGAACCCGACGTGGGTCGAGTGGCTCATGGGATACCCGCCGAATTGGACAGAGGTAAAGAATTTTCCTCATGGGAAGCAGAGCCGCAAGGCGTCCCGCGAGTCGCAACCGGAGTCAAAAATAGAGTCGGTCGACTCAAGGGCTTGGGAAATTCCATAGTGCCCCAAGTCGGATTCGAGATCATCAGTGCGATCGCCGAAATAGAGGCAAGGGAGTCCATTGACCAGCCCGCCCTGAGCGGTCGCATGTCCCGTTGCACCTGAACCCTTATTAACGTGCTCAACCTTGGAGGAGGATAAGATGATGGCATTGCAAGCGTTGGAAGGCCTGGGCGCTATAGGTGGTGGTGCCGATTCAGCGGCCCCGGAGCAGACCCCATGGCCGAGGATAACCGCGAGCGAGATTGTTCACCGCGAAATGGCGCCGTTCGAGAGGGCGATGTTCTCCTGGGGAACATGGTTCCCCGATCAGGAATCGGCGCGGCGTTACCTCGAATCCCGCCAGTGGCCGAAGGGTGCGGGCTGCCCGTGTTGCGGCCTGACCGAGCGCGTCACGGCACGCAAGGGCAGGCCGGGATTCTACCGCTGCAATCAGTGCCATGAGGATTTTACGGTTCGCACCGGGACCATTTTCGAGCGGTCGCATGTGCCTTTGCACAAATGGCTCTATGCGATGTCTCGGCTTGTCACGGCGGGCATCGGCAGCTTGAAAATGTCGAGGGAAATCGGCATCTCGCAAAAGTCGGCGTGGTTCGTTCTGCACCGGCTCCGCGAAGCCCTCGGCAAGGACATGGACAGGCTGCGCGGCATTATCGAAGCTGATGAGACCTACGCCGGAATGAAGGAACGCAGCCGAACCTTCGCAGCGCCGATTGAATCGGCGACGCCGATTGCCGTCAGGCATCAAGACCAAATCGCGGACGTAGTTCTCGGCTATCGTCCGAAGCCCAAGACGAAGCCCGCGAAGAAACGCGCACGGCTTCGCCAAAGGGTAAATAGATTCTCGTTGGGCAATGGAATCATCCATGGCGTAAGGGCAATATGACTGACGTTGAAAGTCTTGAAGTCGTGGAATGGCAACCATGACGAATCACAAATGGGACGAATTCCCAAGCGCGGCTCGCGATTGGCTCGACTGCGTAGAAAAAAATCGGGTACGCCGCGAGGCGGGCGATGAGAGAAAAAAAAACACCGGCGACGTGGCTCTGAGCGAAAAGCTGGAGCAGCTATTGGAGCTTTCGCAGCGAGTCGGTAATCTTATGACCGATATAGAGAGCCGGTATTTTGGTCCGCGTGAGCCAACTGCAGAAACCCCACCTGCTGGAAACCCTGTTATTGGAATCTCGCCGATGGTGGATGTTCTCGAACAGCAATTTTCCGCGTTGTACGACCGCCTTGCTAAATACCTGGCGCAACTTTAGGGGGCAGTGCCTCAAATGGCGCTGGAAAACTTTCTTTTGGGGCAGTGCTCGCGGTTGCGGGTGTGCCATTGACTAAAATTTCAGTGGGTCTGCGCTTGAAAACCGAACTGAGCAATGACGCATGACGCATAATGACGCAAAACTCCCTATGTTAATTCCCTATAGGAATTTTCTATTACTTGTAGGGACCATGCGTCATGCTGCGTCATACGTCATTGCATTTTATGAATTGTGTCGACTGT
>SHZM01000005.1 GCA_009692265.1 Gammaproteobacteria bacterium | reverse complement strand
TTGCAATGAGTGACAATGCGGCTGCCGAGCACCTTAACAAGGCCCGGGAAATTCTTTTTAAATCTATTCCTAATCGACCGAAAGCAGCCGCCTAAGCCCAGACTCAACTTCAACCCTTCAGACTCATACCTCGATTGGAATGTACTGGCGTAGTCCCCCTCGCCTACCTTCGCCCTCGACAATCCTGGACACGGCGGTTGCACGCGTGCTGTGTACAATGGCGCGCGCAATTACCAGGTACATCGATGCCGCGTGGTGCAACCTCAGCGCTTGCATCAGGCGGTCAACTGCCGAATTCAGGATAACGCGTGAATGCTCAGCTCTTAGCACCGCTCCCATCCCCGCGATTTCTGCTCGCACCGATGGAAGGAATGCTTGACTCCCGCCTGCGGGAGGTGCTCACCAGTGTCGCGCAGTATGACTGGTGCGTGACTGAGTTCGTGCGCGTGACCGATACTCTTCTCCCGCACCGAAGCTATCGGCGGGTGGCACCTGAGTTGTCGTTCGGGGCACGCACCGCAGGCGGGGTCCCTGTGCGAGTTCAGCTCTTGGGATCCGACCCTGGCTGCCTTGCGGAGAACGCGGCACGGCTCGTCGACCTCGCGCCCGCCGGCATTGATTTGAACTTCGGGTGTCCGGCACCGGTAGTGAATCGACATGGCGGTGGTGCGGTGTTGCTCGACACACCTCAAGTGCTCTTTCGAATTGTCGCCGCGGTTGCGCGTGCGATCGGCGGGCGGGTACCTTTCACCGCCAAGATGCGGCTGGGGGTTCGCGATAAAGGACGCGCGATAGAAGCCGCGCTAGCCTTGGCTGACGGTGGCGCCGAATTGCTCGTAGTCCACGGGCGAACGAAGGAAGAAGCGTATCGACCGCCTGCGCATTGGGAATGGATCGCTCGAATAGCACAAGCCGTCCACGTGCCTGTCGTGGCGAATGGCGAGATCTGGACGGTGGACGATTACCTGCGGTGCCGCGCGGCCAGTGAGCGACGGGATGTAATGCTGGGTCGCGGCGCGGTGGCCGATCCGTTCCTGGTCGAGCGACTTCGCGATCGCTTAGCGGGTCGCGAGATCCGATCCTGGTCAGCAGACTGGCCGCGGGTGCTACCCCTAATCTTCGCTTATTGGTCGTGTGTTCGCCGCGATCTGGAACCGAGGCACACCCCTGGCCGACTGAAGCAGTGGTTGAATTTACTGCGCCGAAACTACCCGCAAGCCGAGGTCCTGTTTCAACAATTAAAACCGCTACGTGAGGCGAGTGAGATCGATCGACAGCTCCAAGCGCGCACGGAAGTCCACTCGCGCTGCGTCGCGTAAAATTAGGAACGCCGATGACCGAACCAGCAGACACATTACAGCCGCCGATGAGTATGGCACTTACTCGTTTGTTCAAACGATTGTTGGACGAAATGGCCGACGGCGAGAGCAGCGAATGGGACGCCGCTGAAAGTACGCTCGACCCAGCGATTTACCACGACCCCGATATCCTCGATCAAGAAATCGAACGGATCTTCCGGTGCCTTCCACTGTGTCTGGGCCACGCCGACCAGCTGCGTGATCCGGGCAGCATGCTCGCGCGCGATCTTCTAGGTTTGCCCTTACTCTTGGTGCGCGACCGGGATGGCGAAATTAAGGTGTTTCTCAACGTGTGCCGCCATCGCGGCGCGCTTGCTTGCGGGCGAAGGCGAAGTCTGCCGACAAATGAGCGTGTCCTGTCCGTATCACGCGTGGACGTATGACTTATCCGGTGCCCTACGCGTTGTGCCGAATGCCGAAGCATTCCCCACCCTCGACAAAGCCACCCGCGGTCTGCGGCGACTGCCGGCTACGGTGCGGCATGGCTTGATTTGGGCGATCCTGGATCCTAAGGCCAGCGTTATTGATGTCGCGGGATTCCTGGGCGGGATCGACGACGATTTGGCAGCGCTCGATCTCGGTTTGCAGTGCGTCTTTCGACAACATGCACGCAAGCGCGCGACAAATTGGAAGCTGATGATGGACGCCTTTCAAGAGGTCTACCACATCAAGAAGCTGCACGCGAAAACCATCGCGCCGTATTTTCTCGACATGAAAGCCGCGGGCGAAGGCGTGGGGCCGCACACTCGGATATTGGTCGGTCGCGATCGACTGGCCGAGGCGAAGAAGCTCGCGCCGCAGTACTGGGATCCCCGCCGGCACGCCACCTTAACGCATGCGATTTTTCCGAATAGCCTGCTCATCTATCACCCGGATTCGACTAGTCATATGGCCATGTTCCCCACCACGCCGGACGAAATTCTGTTCGTGCATACTCTGCTCATCCCACACGATCCGCGCGATGACAAGGAGCAGGCGCACTGGGAGCGAAACTTCGCGATGATCGATGAAGGAGTCTTTGGCGCCGAGGATCTGTTCATCTCCGAGCAGATCCAAATCGGGGTGAAATCAGGTGCGAACGAGAGCCTGGTACTGGGGCGCTTCGAACAACACCTACGACGCTTTCATGCGCATATTCAATTGATGCTTCGCAACGAGGAGTAGGGGGTTCGGCGAGGGTATTGGCGCATAGGGAATTAGCGTATCGAATCTCGCGCCAGCCCGTTCGTGCGCTAAAAAGGTCGAACGCGGAGCGTTGTTGGGAACGAAGGCGCGCGGTTCAGCGCAGACACCTTTCAGCGAACATTAGTAGCCGGGCGGTGGCGGCGTGCCAGGCGGTGGGTAGGCACCTGCGCTGGGTGTCGCCGGTTGCAGGTTCGCAGCTACACTTGAGGAGACCGGCACCTGATGTCCATTGGCGTACATGCATTGGACGTACGCATTGTCATAGCGATCCTGGGTGGCCATGCCGCCTACCGCGTAGGCATCGGTTCCCGCCGCGCTGCCGATGATCAAACCACCTCCAGCGCCAATCGCCGCGCCCGCGCCGGGATTGCCCGAAGCCGCGCCCAATAACGCGCCTGCGGCCGCGCCAACCACAGTTCCGACGGCAGCGCTATTCACACCGCTGGTCGAGGCCGCGTGTTGGCTGGTTACTTGCCCGGTCGCGTGGCGGGCATAGGCCTGGCAATCCATGTCGTCAGTGCGAAATTGATCAAAGTTCGCGGCGGTGCCGGGCAGGCTCATGACGCTGGGCCCGCTCGGAGTGGTGGCACACCCGACGAGTAACGCGATCGCGGGAAAGCCAATGCTGCGGAGGACGGGTTTCATTGAATTTCTCTTTAATGGACTTAACGGCTCGGCGGTAAGCTGCTTGGATCGACCGGCACCCAGGCTTGCGAGCAATTCGCTATGTGCGGGTAGTAACCCGCCGGGCTTGGACAGTAGTACCAAAGCTGGGCGACTTGTGCCGGTGGTGCCGGCGCGACCACGGGCCGTTGCATGTAAACCGGCGGCTCACGCTCGATGATCACTGTGCGTGGAGCGTAGTAAACCGGAGCATAGTCTTGGTAATAGGGTCGCGCGCCCCAGAACAGTGGATTGCCAAACGAAAAGCCCAGGTGCACATCATTGTGCCCACCCCAGTGACCGCCACCCCAGTGACCGCCACCCCAGTGACCGCCACCCCAGTGACCGCCACCGTGATGACCACCGTGATGACCACCGTGATGACCACCGTGGCCCCAACCGCCTTCGGCGTGAGCCGGCGTCATTGTGACGGTGCTCACTAGCAGCACGGCACCGAGAGTTAACGCTTTCCTAAGCATGGTCCTGCTCCTGATCCGAGAGTCCAGACACGTTGTTCTTACACGATGATTGCACGGTGGGATTGTGATCAATCGCACACCTTCGTGATGTCGATAACTTCTCGACACACCAGCCTGAATCGCGAAAACAGCTTAGATCCGGGTGCGTAAATGAGGACTGAATATTTTCAGACTGCGGAAACGATATAGAGTTTTCGACTCGGCATTTCAGACTCGCGAGAAACTCAAAAGTTCGTTCAAACGCACCCTCATCCACAGTGGCTATTGCGGCACTAAAATGCGTTACACCAACATTTTCGAGCCGCGCTATTCACGCACGCTTTTTGGAAACCTCGGGCTTGGACTTCGGCTTCACCGTGACCGGCGTCTCATCGAAGCGAACCGCCGTAAAATGTCGGCGTTGGAATTTCCAGTCCCTTTTGGTCTTCACGTAGGTATCCGCGTAGTAGCCAGCACCGATGAATTGCATGTCGCTATTAATGCTATGGAGCGCGAGATAACAGCGCCCGCTCGCGTGGCTGTTGTCATCGAGGGTTACGACATGATTGTGAATAAACGGGCGCGGGCCGATCTTCAGGCCTTCGCGATAGAATTTGCGCAACGCGGGATGCCCGGCGGCACCGGACTCGGTACCGAGATGCGAGATCGCGAATTCACCGTCTTTCGCAAACAGCTTGATTAAGCCATCGATATCGTCCCGCCAGACGCAGTCGCAGTAGCGTAGCGGTAAATCTCGAATCGCCTCACGGTCCAATAATGCTTGCAGTCGATCCTGATCAGCCATAGTTCCCCCGTAGTTTCTGATTGTTAGTGTGGTCGTCGCCGATCCCACACTAGGCAATTCAGAGCGCAGGTGCAATCCGGTACACTGCGCCCGAAACGCTTGCCCCTCCCGATTCACGGTATTCGCTAGTGCGAAGCCGCGCGGCGCTTTTCAGCGGCTACTCAAATTTGGTGTTATCTATGCAGGAGAAAGACGGTTTGCTTGCGGCGCATCGACACCGTCAGGTGCTTCTTGACGGCGCGTGTAATGTTCGCGATCTCGGCGGCCTGCCGACCAACGATGGCCGCTGGACTCGTCGCGGAGTGGTCTACCGGGCAGACTCCTTAGCGTTTTTATCCGAGGCGGATTGCGCGCGGCTAGTCGACTTGGAGATCCGCATGGTCGTGGATCTACGTACCGACGAAGAACGCCAGCGCGCACCGGATCACCTTCCAGAGGGTATTGTGGTGTGTCCTGCGGGATTTATGCCCAGCGGCAATCAGCCGATGGTCGACGCGATTAATGCCGGCGGCATGACCGCGGAACAAGCCCACGCCGCGATGTTCCGCCAATATCGGAGCCTCGCGCTCGATCATCTGGCGCGCTACCGTGAATACTTCGCCGCTCTGCTCGCGGAGAAGTCCACGCCACTGGTTCTGCATTGTGCTAGCGGGAAAGACCGCACCGGTGTGGCGGCCGCGATCACCCTTATGGCAGTGGGCGTGCCGCTCGCTGTGGTCGTCGAAGATTACGTGATCTCCAACTACCAACGATGCAAGGTGGACCTATTTGGTCGCGATGCCTCCGCAGTCGCCGTGGAAGCCGTGATGTCGGCGGATGCCCGCTACCTCAACGCGGCGCTGGTGGCGATCGACGAACAATTCGGATCCATTGATAGCTACCTGGCCGACGGCCTTGGCATGGACCCGACGGCCCACGCGCAATTACGCACCTTGTTAGTCGAGTGAGAACCGTCGTCAAGCTCACGCCCGGTGGTTCAGCGAAAGTTCAACGATCGAACCCTAGCCTCTCACTTACCAGCCGGCGCTCGGGTCGTGCCCATGCCGCCCTGGGCGCGTGGGAGTTGTGATTTAGCCGGTGTTCCTTACGGCCCATCGACCGTCGGCTGGCCAAATTCAAAATCTGTCATTTAAAGCGACTGTATAGGCACCGAATCAATGCTGCATAAATCACTACTGCTACTTGTTTTCGTGCTGACCTCGTCAGGTGTATTCGCAGACACTCTCGACCAAGACCCCGCATTGGCCTTTGCCGAAGGCGTGCGTATGTTCGAGGCGAAAGAATATGCAGGTGCCGCAGCGGCGCTCGATGTCGCAATCGCGATAGCGCCAACCAATGATGACTACTTTCACTGGCGTGGACGCGCGTACGGCCGGTTGGCCGAGCAAGCGAGCTGGTTCAGTGCCGTGAAATTCGCGAAGCTGACTCGCGATTCGTTTGAACGCGCGGTCCAGATCAACCCCAATAATTCCGGCGCACTCGCCGATCTCGCGCAGTATTACGCTGAGGCACCAGGCTTTCTGGGTGGGGATGAGGCTAAGGCGGAGGTCTTGCGCGCGCGGCTTAAAAGCCTTCCCTCTTTAGGCTCTTCCGAGGCCGCTGTTACGCCCTGAAGTCCGCGGTGCTTTATCCGCCAGGTGGGCTGCTGTAACGTACCCAACCCACAACGACGAAGTCTCCAATGGACGCGATCCGTCTTAAATTTAAGCCCCGCGCCGAGCGTGCGCGCTACGAATACGGCAAATTGCAGCAGCGCCTGCGACGGCAGGTCGGGCAGGCGATCGCCGATTACAACATGATTGAGCACGGCGATCGGGTGATGGTGTGTCTGTCCGGCGGCAAAGATTCATACACCCTGCTCGATATCCTGCTCGCGTTGCAGAAAAAAGCACCGGTCACCTTTGAATTGATCCCGGTTCACCTCGACCAGAAACAGCCGGGCTACCCGCCCGAAATCCTGCCGGAGTATTTGCGCGCGATCGGCCTCGAATTCCATATCCTGGAGCAGGATACCTACAGCGTTGTCCAGCGCGTCGTGCCGGAAGGCAAAACCATGTGTGGCCTGTGCTCGCGGCTGCGCCGCGGTATTTTGTATACCTTCGCGCGCAACAACGGGATCACGAAAATTGCGCTAGGGCATCACCGCGACGACATCGTCGAAACCCTGTTTCTGAACATGTTCTTCGGCTCGCGCCTGAAAGCGATGCCGCCGAAACTCCTCTCCGACGATGGTGACAACGTCGTGATCCGTCCGTTAGCGTACTGCAAGGAAGAGGATATCGCGCGCTACGCGCAGGCGCGTGAGTTTCCAATCATCCCGTGCAATCTATGCGGCAGCCAGGAACAACTGCAGCGTAAGAACATCAAGCAGATGTTGAAAGAATGGGATCGTCAAACCCCGGGGCGAGTCGAAAATGTGTTCCGCAGTCTGCAAAACGTCACCCCATCGCATCTGGCTGATCCGTCGGCGTTTGATTTCGCGAGTTTGGGCGCGCGCGGCGAGCAGCGACTCAAGGTCGAGGAATGGCTGCTTGAGGGATCGAGACCACCGTTGACAGGATTACCCTACGCGCGAACTATTCAGCCGAATGCCAGCCGATAACACCATGTTCATTCAAGTCTATGACGACTTGATCCCGGAATATCTGCAGGATTACTACGCCCTGCAGATCCTCGGACGCACCTTCGACAAAGGCATTCCCGACAAGGTCATTCATCCGAACGTCGAGTTCAAATGCAAATACGAGGACACCGCGGTCGATGACCAAGGCCGCGCACCGATGTCGTTCTTTCACGTACTGAAATCCGCCGCTGGAAGTTCAGTCCATTTCGATAATTTCTTTGAGATTCCGCGAATTTTCTGTCGTTCCTACGAGTTGATCCTGCGCGAGATCCTCGCCGCCAGAATTTATTTAATTCTTCCCTACCAAACTGAACAGAAGCATTACAAGCCACACGTGGATTTTCCGTATGCGCATACGGTTTTGCTTTACTACGTCAACGATGCCGACGGCAATACCGTGTTCTTCAATAAACAAAAAGAAGTGATCCAGGAAGTTGAACCAAAGAAAGGACGACTGCTGGTCTTCGACGGCACGATTTACCATGGCGGTGGGATCCCGAAACGTGATCCACGTTGCGTGGTGAATTTCGACATCCTGTGCCACGCGCGGGCCGCACCGGGAGAGTCGGCGGCGGGTTAAGGGAAAGGTAACCCATTTATTTCATCACTGTGAAGGCAAAAAACCTTCAGCTTGGGCGACTGGAATGGGCGCCAAATGCACGCCGGACTGCAGCCTCCGCGTCCGCGCGTTGCGCGTGCAGAGATCGCGCGGCCTGGAGTTGATTGCGTGCGCGCACTAGATTGTGTTCGCCGCGATTTGCAAAGCGAGCGGGGTCCCAACCGAAATACGATTCATTGATCGCGTCAGTCGCGAAGCGCGCCGCGAGTTCGAGATAAATCACTTCGGTGGCGGGCACGATCGCGTCTATTTCACTTGCGCTGATGAAGTCGGCGACTGCGGCATACCCTTCAAGTGCGGCCGTGAATAACGTCAAGTTAAAGCGCGCTTCGATCCCATCCTCGGGTTCGGGGTTACACCACGAACGAAACGCGTCTCCGAGTTCATAGGCTAGGGGCGCGAATCCAACCGTATCGAGATCGACCAGACAGCGCGGCGTCGCGAAGGAGCCGAAGAGCAGGTTCGATAGCTTGGGATCACCGTGGACTAACCGCAGCGGTTGCGCCGGAATCTCGGGCATCCCGTTAAATGCCTGTGTAATCACCAGCGCAAGCAGCCTGACCTCGTGCAGTAGGCGATGATTGGATGTGGTGAGTGCGGTTTCCAACGCGGCGAAATGCCGCAGTGGCGCATGCACGGGCGCACGTGGGCAGGGCAACTCCTTGGTGAAATCACTTAGCGCGCGATGAAAATCCCCGAGCAGACACCCGGCGGCAGTGGCGTGGGCGAGATCGGGCAGAATCGCGAAGCTGCGACCATCGACAAAGGTCTGTAGTCTCCAAATCGCCCTGCCGTCGTCGACCCACCAGGCACCCACGGTGGTCGCGACAAGTTGCGGTGTTACTCGTCCTCTCGCGGCCAGGTGCGCGGTTACCTCGCGCAGATTCAGATTTACAGATGGCGGGGAAATCGCATGAAGTCGTTGCAGGATAAAGCACCCGCCGCTGCTGGACTGTACTCGCCAGGTTAAGTTGATCAGGCCTTCGGTGATTGGAATCAACTCGATTGCTTCGACCCCGTACTCCGTGAGGACACGGTGGGCGATGGGCGCGGCTTCGGTGTGGCGATCTGGGGGCATAGGATGGCGGGCGATTGTACACTGCGGGAAGGTGTCAACGCCTATTTACTGTCTCTCAAGTCATGCAACAAATCCGATCAATTGACAGGCACGCAATGGGTCACGCCGCACTCGCCGTTCACCTGATGTTGCTGGGTTTGGGCCTGATCCTGCTGGTTGGTTGCACTCAGCCGCTCCTGCTGACCCCGCACGCGACGAGGGTCGAAGATCGGCAATGTCTCGAGGAATTTCGGCAGCTCGACGAAGCCTTGGCACGTAGTGGCCTGCGCGACAGTGAAGGAGTCGCACCATCGGGGATACCGTATTTGCGGATCGATCGCTTCCTCGCTTCGTACGCGAGTGAGTTGAGTAATCACGAGGTTCGTTCCGCGTGGTTAGCCGCCGCCGCTGGTTTGGACGCCAGTGCGCGGGCGGCTGAACTCGCCAATGTCGCCTCGCTCCATCGAGGCCGTTTACCCGGTCTGAAGCGACTCGCCCAGTGTCGCGCGCAACTTGTCACTCGGCTCATGGACAACTCAGCGCTAACGCAAAAAATGGCGGCGACAGAAATTCCGGATGAATACAGCGACTGGGGGCGAGTGCTCGGGTTGTATCCGCTCGCGGCGCACTTTGCGCGCGCCGGGATCCGTCGCCTGCACCGAGACCACCCAGTGACAACCCACGCGCTGAGCGGTTCGACACCGGCCATCACCTATCGCTGGCCAACCCCGCGTCCAAAGGTGTTGGGGGAATTCTCGACGTTTCCACGTGATGCCTTGGGCAGGGTGCAGATCGGATCCTCTGAACTCGCGCAGCGCTTTGCGCTGCATGCGCCACTGTGGACAGTCGCAAGCCACTCGGACGATGACCAGATCGGGCAAGTGCTTTGGCGTGACGGCCGGATCGAGATCGATACCTCAACACCGGTGCTTTACCACTACGCGAGTTTCACGCGCTTCGCGCACGTTGCATTATTGCAGCTTAATTATGTGGTGTGGTTTCCGGCGCGTACCGCCGAGAGCCGCTTCGATCTGCTCGCCGGCCACCTGGATGGCATGACGTGGCGGGTCACACTCGATGCCGACGGAACACCGCTGTTGTACGAAGCGATGCATAACTGCGGTTGCTACCACCAGTTCTATCCGACCGACCGTCTTCGACAACGACCGCAGCAGGACGCAGAGGAACCGTTATGGGTGCCGATGGCGCTTTCGCCCGGTCCGCTAGCGCTGACTCTCGCTGCCGGAACGCATTACGTGTTGGCCATTACCAACGCCTCCGGACGCGGTGTTCCCGTAGCGTTGCGCGACTACGACGAACTGCGCAGCCTGCCGTACGCAAGTTCGCGGCGCGGACTTTTTGGCAATGACGGGATTGTCTGGAGCAGCTCGCGGACCGAACGTTTTGTCCTGTGGCCACTAGGCGTACCGGCACCTGGCGCGATGCGCTCGCGTGGGCATCACGCGAGCGCCTTTATCGGGCGCCGGCATTTTGATGATCCCAATCTTATCGAGCGCTATTTTGAGCGGAGTCCGTGAGAGTTTACGGCGATTACTCAGGGCTTGAGTCTGGCCAATTCCTGCTGCAAACGGACGACCTCGGCACTCGCTTGATCTCGTTCGCGAGCGCTACGCGTGGATTCGGCGAGCGCTTCGAACGCCGAATGCTCGGCGCGCTCGGCGCGCTCCAGTGCTTCGCCTCGTTGCTGGCTTAAAGATGTTTCACGCTGCGACGGCCCGACCAAGCGTCGCCAAAGGTGATTGAACATCGAAAAGCTTGGCCAGCGCGCGCCGCCCATCCCGTGTTTTTCGCGCAGTTCATTGAATTCGGGGCGAGCTAAATGGATACGCGCGGAGTCCTGCATAAAATCGAGTAGGGGTCGCGCCTCCAGCGGGGCTTCGGCATCAAGCGCCGTACGCACCACCATGTGGAGTGCACGCGCTTCGAAGAATCCGGCGTCTGCCTCATCAAAATCTATTTTCATAGTCCTAATGCGTCATCCAACCAACCATAACTACAACTGTTCGACGACCAATCCGAGCGAGGCAATTGTCGCCTCTTCGGCGCGATTGGTCACTACACCAATTACCGCGCGCCGCGGGTCTAAATAGCGTGTCGCCACCGCACTGAGTTCAGCGTACGACATGTTTAGAACTTTGTGGCGGATCTGCGCGCGGAACGCGGGGGTCCGCGACTGCAGTTGGCTGTAGAACGCATCGATTGCAGCACCTGCCGGTGAACGCGGTTTATCCAGTCCGCGAATGACTCCGAGGATTGATTCCTCCAACCGCATAGGCTCGTTGGTCGCGGCAAACCACTCAAGCGCTCGATCGAAATCGGCCAAAGTGTCAGCGAGGCGGGGATCGCGGTAGGAATAGAAGAAGAAACAGCCGCTGTCCCCGTCGAAGCTCGCACCACCGCCGTAGGCCCCGCCCTTCTCGCGGATCGCCGGGTGCAGGAAACCATCACTGAGATAGCGACTCAAAACCGCGAGTGCCGGCGCATCAGGGTGACCTTCTGAAATTACCGGGTAGGCCTTCGCGCAAAAATTGACTTCCGCGTTGGCCAGCCAGGCCGTTGCCTGCGCTACTGGTGCTGGCGGGACTTCGAACCGCGGTCCTTCCTGTGCAACGACAGAAGCGGTGGTCGCAAGCTCGGCACGCGCGAGCGCCAGGGCGTCGTCCTCGCCAACGATAAGCACCCGGGGGGTATGCTTAAGCAGCTTTCGGCGCAAACTTTCAAAGACAGTAAACATCCCCGCCAGGGCGCTGGGCGTCGCGTTCACGGCGGTATCGAGCCGCTGGATTTCGCGAACGTTGCTCGGACCATCCCAAAGGTCGGATAACCAACCGCTCGGTGAAAGCCCGCGGGCCGCGCTGTGCATCGCGAGTTGGTGCCCACGATCGGTAATCCCTTGTTCGAGATCAGCCCGGGTCTGGGCGAGCAGATCGATTAGGCGTGGTGCTTCGTCGAAGCGCGCGCCAGACAGTATCTCTTCCAGCACCGACACCAGTTTTGAAGTGTGTCGACGCAATCCTTTCGCGGAGACGACGAAGTGTGCGTGGTGGTGGCGCAGATCTGCTAGTTGACTGCGTACCGACAGGGTCGCGCCAAAGTGACCAACCTGCGCGCGCCGCGCCTGGGTTTGTAAGTAACTTTCCTTACCCGCGCCAAATTCGAGTAGGTAATTCGCGAACAGCGGCAGCGCGCTGAGTTCCTCGTGGGTGAGCGCCGGAAGGTCGAACACCAATTGGGCATGAACGAGGCCGTTGGTGCCGCGTTGATAAGCTTGAAGCGACCGACCGCTTAAGGTTTCGATCGTGCCAATTACTGGTGCGACACTCGCAGGGACGTCGGCCAAGGTGATTTTTGGAAGGATGTTGGGATCATCCCGGCGATCCTGACGGGCTAGGAGCGCCGCAGCTTGGGCGGTGACCATGGTCGTCTCGCTGGTCGACAGCTTCGTGAGAAGCGTGTCGAGCCGTCGCCGTTCATCGTCTTGTTCGGCTTGACGCTTGTGGAGATCAGGGACCATGGAGACGCGCACCCGATGGGGGTTATCCAAAAGGCGGGTTCGTAGTAGGCCCTTGAAATACTCCGGGTCGGCGATCTCGTCCCTGAGGCTCGCCAGCAGCGCATCGATATCGAGCAGCGCCATCGGATCCGCACGATACATTGCGCCGGGGAGGAGCCGACTCATCAACTGCAAACCGTAGGGGTAGCTATCGCCGCTGATATCGCGCTGAGCCATTTCGATTCGATCGAGCGCGGCGTGCAGGGCAGCGGGCTCGACGCCGTCGTCGGCGACTCGTGCCAGGACCGCGAGGATATCGCCCTCGAGCGCCGCAGCGTGTGCAGCTTCGCTGCCTTCGACCCCGCAGAGGAACGCGAGTTGTCGGGCTGAATCGTCGAGTCCGCACAGTTCGGAGGGTGCTTTAGCGTAGGAGGTGGTTTCCAAAAAATGTCGCAGCGGGGACGCACTATGCTCGAGCAACACGCCGGTGAGAAGGTGCGCTTCGAGTAAATTTCGCGGTGTCACGGTATCCCCTAATAACCAAGCCCAGACTAAATGTGTGCCGTCGCTGAGGTCATCCTCTTGATCGACTGCGTACGTGGCATCGATCGACCGCGCGGTGGTCAACGGGGGTTGCGGGCTGCTGACGATAATCTGATCAGCGTGAGAAAACCGCGATAACGCCAAGGCTTCAAAGCGCTGCTGATGGTCCTGTGGGGAGAAGCATCCGTAGGTAATGAAAGCGGCCTGAGTGGGGTGATAGTGCACCGCGTGAAACTCGCGCAACTGCGCATGGGTTAACCGTGGGATAACCGCCGGATCGCCGCCACTATTAAAGCGGTAGGCGGTATCCGGTAGCAGACTTGCTTGGACGTGCTGCCAGAGTTGCGCCACCGGCGAACTCATCGCGCCCTTCATCTCGTTATAGACGACGCCTTTATAGACCAAGCTAGGGGTGGATTCGGCGTTGGCGGCGAACTCTATCCGACAGCCTTCCTGCGCGAAATCCAGAGGATCGAGAATCGGGAAAAATACCGCGTCGAGATAGATCCCCAGAAGATTATCGAAATCCCGGCGGTTGCGAGTCGCGAACGGGTAAGCCGTGCTGTCACTGCTCGTAAAGGCGTTCATGAAGGTGTTCAAGGAGCGGCGTAGCATCATGAAAAAAGGATCTCGCACCGGATAGCGTTGGCTGCCACAGAGCGTGGTGTGTTCGAGGATATGCGCAACTCCGGTTGAATCCCGAGGAATCGTCGGGAACGCCACCATGAAAGCATTGTTATCGTCGTCGCACGCAAGGTGATAGTGGCGCGCACCAGTGGCGGCATGCACGTACGCTTGGATTTCGATATTCAACGTGGGGATCCGGCGCGATTCAGTCAACGTAAAGGCTGTTTGCGTCATGAAAAGTCCTGCGTTTTAGTCAATTCTATCTGCTCGATTGCGGCGCGCAGATCGTGCAACGTGTTGATTTCAACCGCCGCCGGCCGGTACTTGTCAGGCCATTCGCGAGCGTGGCGATTAATCCAGACCGCGGCCACTGCCGCACGGTGCGCACCCTCGATGTCGTACAACGGTTCGTCACCGACATGCACCATCGCCGTGGTTTGAACGCCGGTTCGTTGCGTGACTGCCGCGAACATCCGGGGATCGGGTTTGCTAGTGCCAGTGTTGGACGGCGCGATACAGCATTCGAAGTAGTGTGCCACGCCAGCGAGGGCGAGATCTGTATTCCCATTGGTTAAAGCGACCAAACGGTAATCGCGCGCCAATTCATGCAAAACCTGGTCGACTTCGGGATAGAGGGTAACCTTGCTGCGCGCAACCAAAAACGCCTGCACGCACTGCGGTGCGAGCTCGGCATCGTAGCCGAACGTGGTTAATAGTTGAGTTAACGCGGCAAGCCGCAGAGCCGTGAAATCGTGGCGTAAGGTCGGATCGGCGTGCGCCAACTCGCGGCGATACTGTTGCAATTGCCCGATGTCATAGTGCGCGGCGATTCTCGACGCTCGCTCCACGAGCCAGGCGTAATGCGCTTCTTCGGCGCGCATCAGCACGGGGCCGGCGTCCCACAGCGTGTCGTCGAGATCAATGGTTATCAGTTCGATCATCGATTCAGCTCGGCAAGCCACGATGCTTCGGTACAATAGCTGTGATCCATCATCGGGGGATTAGTCCTATGCCGTCTTTTGATATTGTTTCAGAAGTCAATTTGCACGAACTGACCAACGCAGTCGACCAGACTAATCGCGAAATCACCAGTCGTTTCGATTTCAAGGGAACCGGAACGAAAGTCGAACAACAGGATCATGTGGTGACTATCGTTGCGCAAACCGAGTTCCAAGTGAAACAAGTCGTCGAAATATTACGAATGAAAATCAGCAAACGCGGGATCGATGTGGCGTGCCTGGATTTCGGGCCACTCAACATCGCGCTGAATGAAGCGCGCCAAAACGTCACCGCCCGCCATGGTCTCGATAAGGAGTCGGGGAAGAAGGTCGTCAAATTCATCAAGGAGACACAACTCAAAGTCCAAGCCCAAATCCAGGACGAACAGGTTCGGGTGATGGGTAAGAAACGCGACGATTTGCAAGCCGCAATCGCGGCACTGCGTCCCGCGGACCTCGGGATGCCGTTGCAATTTACCAACTTCCGCGATTAATTAAAGGGCATCTCTATAAATTCGATCAAGGTGATGACGGCGGCACAAACCGAGCGAAAAGGCGTAGTTTACAGAGGGTAACTGAGCATTTTGAGTTCGGTTGTAACTTAGCCAGCGCGCTTTCAGAGTATTTATAGAGGTGCCCTAAACCCATTGTCGTTTGCCGAAGAACATTACTATTCCTGTCCATATTGCGGCGAGGCGATCTCAAGCGTGCTCGATCTCTCAGCGCCGGAACAGCGCTATATCGAGGATTGTGAAGTGTGTTGCCAGCCGATCGAAATTGCGTTCCAGGTAATTGATGGCCAACTCGCGCTGTTCTCAGCTGCACGCGGTGACGATTGAGTGTTGGATCTTGAAAGGATTTTTTTACAACCCAGCTTATTTGAGAGTAGGCAGCTAGATGGGGCAGGCGCTCCTCATGCTGGCCGCGCTCGGCCTTGCGTTAGGTGCATGGAGTTGGAGTGTGGTTGGGCGAGAACGAGTGCTCGCGGTGAGTCGTGAGGTCTGCAGTGATCTCAAGCTTCAACGACTTGACGATTCAGTAGCTTTACGCGGAATCCGCTTAGTGCGCGCGAATGGCCTAACTTTTGAGCGTCGCTATGAATTTGAATTCAGCACCGACGGTGCCGACCGTCGACGTGGGATGGTCGCACTCCGTGGTCAGTTCTTTACGTGGATCGAGCTGGAAATGCCGAACGGCCCGTTATACATCGATATCGCCGGCGGCTCGCGGCCATCGTGAACGACTAGATTATGCTTGGGCTTAAGCTTGGCGGAGTGAATTCTTCTTAATTCAAGAGTCCTCCGAGGACTCTTGATCTAGTCCGGGCGCTTCAAGTGAGCCGCGAGATCTTCGATCAGTGCCTGGTCGTGGGCCTTGGCTGAGGTTCGCGCAGCTTGGGCACGCTGTTTTATTCGATCAAGATGCGCGCGCTGATTGGCGAATACTTGGCGTGACAATTGACTGTTTTTGATTTCGTCCTGCTCGCTCAACCACGACGTAATTTCTTGTTCGAAGCGACTGCGGATTGCTCCCTCTTCCTGACGATGCTGTTCAAGACTCGCTTCATTGATGCTCGCCGCAACGAGCACCCGTCGATGGGCGGCCTCCTCCTCCGCCGCATTAGCACGCGCGGCACCAACTTCCGCTTCTATCGCGGCAACATCAGCCGTAAGTTGGGATTCGCGTTCGCTATGCAGGGTGCGATCCGCCGCACGCGAGGTGGCAAGTTCCTGTAATTGGCTTTCTAAGCGCTGCTGAATAAGCGCCGCGTGTTCTTGCGCCTGCTGTGCCTCCTGTAGCGCGGCACGCAATTGCGCGGATTCGCGCTCTAAGCGCTCACGTTCGATCCGCAGCTTCTCCTCTTCGCGAACGCGCTGATCCTGATGAGACTGCTTGAATTCTTGAATAATCCTTTCAGCTTCTTCTGCCGCCGCGTTGCGGGCTGCTTCCGCCGCAGCCCTTTCTTGCTGCGCGCGCTCGAGTTCTTCTGCATTACGCGCAAATTCTGCCTCAAGCTTACGGCGTTCACCGTCCACCTTGGCTTGAATTTCATCGCGTAGTCGGCGTTCCAATTCAAGCTGTCGTAGCTCGCGGGTTTGCGCCTCTTCCGCGCTCGCGACTCGCGCTTCCTCCACCTCAACCTGGATTCGCTTGGCTTCCGCTAGGCGTGACCGCGCTTCTTCGGAATCTGATTTTAGCCGCGCCCGTTCGAGCACCAGTTGTTGCTCGGTTTCTTCTTTCATACGCTGCAAGCGTGCGAGTTCTTCGGCCTGCCAAGCGTAGCTTTCCTCGAGCTTGCGTTCTTCTTCGCGGAGCCGTCGCTCGGCCTCTGCGCGCATCGTCTGGATTCGGGCTTCTTCGTCACGGTGCCGGAGGGCCGCCTCCTCGTCAGCTTGGCGTTTCTCGGTTTCGATTTGCTCTTTAAAACGTTGCGCGTCTTCCCACATGCGTTGCGTCTTGGCTGCCTCGTCAGCTAAGCACGCCTGTTCTTCGATAATTCGCAGAGCCGCTTGTTTTTCGAGAAGCATTCGCGCGTCTTCGGCTTCGGCTCGAGCGCGTTGCGCCGCTTCCAAACGAAAATTCGCTTCCTGCAGCTCGGCGAGGGCTTCGGCGCGTTGGCGCGCCGCGTCCTCCTCGGCACGCTGCTTGTCCAATTCGACTTGCGCTTTCAGACGTTGTGCTTCTTCCCAGGCTAGACGGGCTTGCGCCGCCTCGGCTTCGAGCTTCCCCTGCTGCTCACGCAGGCGTGCTTCAGCTTCGCGTGCTAGGTTGGCGCGCACCGCTTCGGCGTCTTCCTTAAGACGTTGAGCCTCTTCTAAAGCCAGCCTTGTACGTTCCGCTTCAGCCTGAAGTTCACGCTGCTTCGCCTCTAGACGAGTTTCAACTTCTCGCGTGAGACCGGCCTGTGAATTTTCCAGCTCGCCCTTAATGCGCTGCGCTTCCTCCAGCGCGCTACGGGCACGTTCGGCGTCTTCCGCGATCCTCGATTTCTCTTCCTCAAGTCTCGCCGCGGCGGCGCGTTCCAGGTCCGCTCGTGCAGTTTCGGCGTCGGCTTTTAGCCGACGAACTTCTTCAAGTTGAGCATTCACCGTTTCGGCACTGGCGGACTCTTGTTCACGTGCCTGCGCGGCGAGCATTCTAGCCGTGCGATGCTCGGCTTCGAGCTCGGCGCGTAGACGCGCAGCTTCGGCTTCCAGTTTGCGTCTCTCCGCTTCCGTCTCAGCCGCAAGTTTGGCTTGCTCACTGGCAAGTCGCTCGCGTAATTCACTCTCCATTTGCGCGCGCGCGGCTTCAACTTCCAACTTTACGCGGTGTGCTTCCTGGAGCTGACGATTGGCTGCAAGCAGATCTTCGGATTCCTTATCACGCGCTCGAGTCGCGAGCTGTTGCGCTTCCTGTCTAGCCTGCTCCAGCTGCACTTTCAGTCGCCGCGCCTCTTCAACTGCTTGGCGGGCATGCTCGGCATCTTGGGCTAAGCGAGTGCGTTCAGCTTCGAGGCGGAGCGCTGCGACCCGCTCGGTTTCAAGGCGAGCTTGTTCGGCTTGTTCTTTAAGGTTGCGTGCTTCGTTAAGCTGGATATTAGCTTTGGCAAGTTCGGTCTTAAGAGCTTGCGCGCGCAAGTCGGCGTCAAGTACGTCGTTATTGATTGCGTGCAAAACGCCGGCGTGCTGGCGCTCTGCTTCAGACTTCTGCGACGAAGGGACCACGGCGCTCACTGGCGTCACACTCACGCCGGTCGAGCCTTGCCGCACGGGTGGTCGCGGTTTTGCGGGAAAACTATCGTTTATCTCGTCAAGCGCGGGCGTCAGTAAGCCGTGCCGTACCATGCCGCCGCTTAGATAGAAGACATCGAAACCACGTTCCGAAAGTAGGAAAGCGCCTACTGAGCTGCGAGATCCGGTGTCGCAGCAGACGATGTACATTTTATCGCGATCGAGTCGTTCGGCGTGCATCCGTAAGGTATTGAGGGGAAGATTCAGGCTCGCTTCGATACTCCCCGCGCGGTGTTCTTCCGGAAATCTGACGTCGAGCCACACTGCACCTTGATTAGCGACAAGGTGCTGCGCTTCACGGTGGCTAATTTCGTTCAATAGAGGTTTCTTGATTAACTCGACGAAGTCCTCCTTCGTCAGGCGCATCAGGGTCCCGCCGGTGAGCATGGTCACGGTCGCATTGCGAGTCGCTTCCGCCACGAGGGCTTCTTCGCCGAAAGTGTCACCAGGTCCCAATTCAGCAAGTTTGATGGGCACTTTGCCGTTGGGGATCTGACGGCTGACTTGGCAGCGACCTGTTTGAATCACGTAGTAGAAATCCCCTGGGCCCCCTTGCCGCACTACGACGTCGCTGGCTTTGTACTCAACGGATTCGAGGCTTACGAATATCCGTTGAATGTTCGCGGCTGGCACACGGCTGAATAGTTCGGACTGAAGCATCCGAGTCATCCAATCGCTTTCCTCGTCGGGGTCGGTTTCGTCAATCTTGAGGTAATTGGAATCACCAGTTCCGTCGAGCGCCAGGAGCTTATCGAGTAAATCTCGGCTCACCCGCAAGACGTGCGCCTCGCTCAATGCGCGTGCCGACAGCTGACGCGGTTGCAACTGCGCGAGCGGATGAATCGCATCTACACTGCCTCCGGCTATGCGCTTCACGAGCTGCTGTCCTGCAAACAATTCCAAGCTGCCCTCAAGCAGAAAGAAAGCGTAGCTGTCCTTGTCGCCTTCATGAAACACATAGCTGCCGCGTCGAATCCCGAGCACTTCGGCCTGCGCGAAGAGCTGTTGACGCCGTGGCACCGACAACCCATTGATGGGTACAAGCATCCGTAGAACGGATGAGAATTTTTCTTCGATCGCCTGCGACGCTGTCATAATTGGAGAAAACGCAAGCTTTGACTCGGTTGCAAATGAGCTAGTTGGTTGTCGTCAGTTCGAATTAAAGCAACCCGTGGCGGCTGCTGCAGGAGAGTAGGTAGGCCTTTGTGATAGCGATCACGCATTTCGGTTCACCAACGCAGCGACCCACACGAGATCCACCAATCGGGCGCTCGGCCATTATCCCGAGCGCGGCCATCCCCGACAAATCTCTCACCAGTGCCGCCGCCGCGGTGTCGAGATCTCGTGATGTGGGCATTTATCTTCGTATATTTGTGCCGAGTATACGCTCACGACCGGCTCCAGTAACACCGCTGGCGGCGCTCTATTGGGTGTAGCGACCGCTCCCGGCAAACCCGTATTGTGAACGGTCCCGGAATCGGCAGGGCGGAGGGAACGTTGACTCGTCATCGGCCTACCATAGGGTTACACCTACCGGCGCCACGCCATAGCGCTGGCGGCCCTGCATCCTCGTCGATGGACCGACAAAAAGTTCCGTTTTTTTATTCGATTAGCTGTAGAATTTTGCATGAAACGGTACGCTTGCAGCTTGGAGTTCGGCTTGTCGAACACAGATCGTAAATCAGTTGAACGCCGTCTGTTCGAACTCCAAGTCGAACATCGCGACCTGGACGAAATTGTGGCTCGTTTAACCGAATCACCACGCGTCGATGAATTACTGATTAAGCGTTTAAAAAAGCGCAAGCTGCAGCTCAAGGATCAAATTGCCAAACTCAAAAGCGCCCTCATTCCCGACTTAGACGCTTGAGGCAACGCATAAAGCAAGTCACGGACGTGTTATGCCTTCGGAACAAAATACTTTCCATGAACGTCTGGGCCTGTTGGTGCCCATCAATAATTTGCAGCCGAAACAACAGGAACAACTGTTGGCGACGGCCGAAATTCTAAGTTTTAACAAAGAAGGACCACATCTTCCGGCAGGGCGATCGAGATAATTATTCGCATTATCTGCTGTCTGGCGAACTTGAGATGTGGTCCGGCGACCAACTCATAAAAAGGATGGTGGGTGGAGACGCTGCGTCGTTTCAGCCATTAGCGCAACTCCAGCCGCGCCAAATGTCGGCCAAGGCGCTTGGCAGCGCTCAGGTTTTACGGATCGATCGCCGCCTACTCGATAAGTTTCTAAGCCTTGCGAACGAAGAGGTAGAAGAAAAGCCGTCTTCAATCGAAGTCGAAGAGTTTGAATCCACTGGCGCGCTAGACTGGCTCACCAGCATGCTGCAATCCGAACTCTTTGCGCGCATCCCACCGGCGAATATCCAACGGTTGATCGATACCTTGGAAGCTATCAACGTCACCGCTGGCGAAGTCGTTATCCAACAAGGCAACGTCGGTGATTATTACTACATCGTGCAAACCGGCAGGTGTGAAGTTTGCCGCGCAACGCGTGCGGGCAAGCAAATCAAGCTCGCCGAACTGGGGCCTGGCGACACCTTTGGCGAAGAAGCGCTCGTCTCTAATACAAAACGAAATGCAACGGTGCGCATGTTGTCCGACGGCGTGCTGGGACGGCTAACGCAAGAGCATTTCATCGAATTGATCAGGGAGCCACTGCTACGGAGCGTCAGTCTGGCTAAAGCGCGAGAAATGGTAGACGCCGGCGCGCGCTGGCTGGATGTACGTTTCCCGGAAGAGCATGCGGCCAACGGATTATCGCGAAGCTTTAATTTGCCACTCAGTTTCCTGCGAACTCGCTTTAAAGAACTGGCTCCCGAAATAAGTTATGTGGCGTATTGCGATACTGGTGGGCGCAGCTCGGCAGCCGCCTTCCTCCTTACCCAGGAAGGCTATGACATCTGCTTTGTTGCGACCAGCGCGATCGATGAGTTACTCACTCATCCAATTCCGCCGATAGCGGCGCCTACAGCTGCTGTTTCACCTGCCCCGGCCGAAGTCCCCGCCCAAGCCACTAGCGCGCAGCGTAGGGAAGCGATGGTTGATGCCGAAGTCCATGCCCAGTCGCTGGCCGCAGAAGTTGAACGGGCTCACATTCAAATCGCGCATGCACAGCAATTGGTTGCGGAAGCAGAAGCGGCCAAACGCGAAGCGGCGGAGTATGTCGCCCAGCAGGTTGGAAATGAGCGAGCTCGCATCCAGCAAGAAGAGGCTGCGGTTCGTGCGAAGCTGGAAGAAGCGGGACGTTTAAAAAACTTACTCGAACAGCAGCATGCCGCGGCATCGGCCGAAGCGGCGCGGCAACGCAAAGAGCACGCTGCTCGCGCCCAGCTCGCGCAGGAACGAATCGAACGCGCGTTACAGGAAAAAGAAGCTCGGCTTGAAGAGGTTTTTCGACAACAGGCACAACAGCTCGAACAGCTCCAAGTGGCGACCCAGCAGGAACGTCGGTCTCTGAATGACACCTGGTAAAAAATAGAACTCGAATCCACGATGAGTCGCAACCGGCTCGCCGCCGCTGAACTCTTAGAGCAAACAGCCCGCGCACGCGAGGCTGCCCAAGCAACCAAGCTCGCCGCGCAAGAAGCCCAACTCCGCGAAACTTTGAAGGGCGAATTGGCGCGTGAGCGACAACGCTTTGAAGCTGAATTCGCCAAATCAGCAGCCGAAATCGCCCAGGCACGCCAGGATCAAGTAGCGGCCGAGGCAGCCAAGGCGGCGGCGGCTGAAGAAGCGCAGACAATCATTGCGGAGTATCGCGCCACGCAAGCGCGTCAAGCGTTTGAAATGGCCCAGAAGCTGACGGCGGAGCGAACTCGCATTGCGGCGGATGCCGAGCGACTCAGGCTCGAAATGCTTAACGCGGTGCGCGATAAGGAAGCCGCCGAAGCCGCCCGCGTAGTCGCAGAGCAAGAACTTTCGGCCGCACGTTTGCGTCAATCTTCCAGCCAACAGACGGAACAAAACTTACGCGCGGAGATTGAACTGCTAGAGGCCCACGCTTCGGCGGCCGCGTCTAAACTTGTCGATGCGGTAGCCGCGACCTCAGTCGCCGAATCGCGACAGCGCGAAAACGCGGAGCAGCTGCAACGCGCGCAGCAGCCCGGAAGCGGACTGAGTTCGCTGCTTAAGAAAGAGCTTGAAGAATGGGTTGAAGAACAAGATCGAATGCAGAATTCAACGGCGCAACGCAAAGATTAATGAGTCGCATGCTCGAACACACGGCACGCATTCGACAGCGCGCCACGGCGGCCCGACAGGCCGCGGACAATACTACCTTGACGCTTCTCGACGAAATCGCCGACAAACTCGCTGACGAGTTTTAAACCGAGAAACGGCCGTTTCCGGTTAAGGGCACCCCTAAAAAATTAGGTTTTTTTTTGAGTGCAAGGCGCGGTACTTCCGAAAAGCACAGTTAACACGGCAAGTTAATGAGCATCGAAGGAAGTGCCGCAGCGCCGCAATCGGGCAAAAAGACAATTTTTGAGTTGCCCTTAAGGCGATTGAGTCATCAATTCGGTGGAAAGGTCACGCGCGTGCGCGAGCTGTTCGGGACTTAGTTGAGCTTCCAAAAGCGTCGCATTTTGCGCCGCTACCCGCAGGCCTCCACGCGCAGCTACTTGGTACCACGCGTAGGCTTTGACCGGCTCGAGCGGCACACCTGCCGCGGATTGGTACGCTGCTCCCAAGGCGTTTTGGGCCACTAAAGATCCAGCTCGCGCCGCGCGCTCCCACCACCTCGTGGCCGAATTGATGTCCTTGTCGACCCCTAGGCCGCGGCGATGAAGAATTCCGAGGTTATACCCAGCATCGGGTTCACCGGCCGAGAATGCGCGCTCCCACCACCCCAGCGCGCGAGCGTAGTCCGGCCCGCTGTCATCAAATCCACGATAACAACGCAACCCTAGTTCAAGCGCGGCCTTGGCACTGCCATGGTTAGCCGCACGTTCGAACCAGCGGCGGGCGGCGGCAGGATCGGGGGTCGCGACTTCACCGCCTTCGATCATGACTGCGAGATTATGTTCTGCCTTGGCGTAGTCCTGAACAGCGGCGCGCTGATACCAGGCAAAGGCCTGTTCAGGATCGGCCAGTACTCCCCAACCTTGGGCGTACATGACCCCCAGGGTGTATTGGGCTTCCGCATTACCCGCGATCGCGACGGGGCGCAATTCGGTTAGGGCTTGGCCGTAATCAGCGCTTTCGAATGCCTTGATCCCGACGGCGCGATCGGCTTGTGCCAACTGGCTAAGCGCCGACGCGAGTACTGCGATCACTAGCTGCGAATTGGTGGTCATAGCCAGATTTCCTCGTGTAGACCTCGTTCCGGTAAAAATTTCGGTAACCGTGCCAAAGCTGTCAGCCGGCGCTTTGATCGGCGCGAGCTTGCATTACAATGCGGCCCGTAACTCAACTTAATCGGAACTTATTCATGTCGATAGCTCGCTTCTCTGGTACCGAAACTTACGTCGCCACGGACGATCTCATGATGGCCGTGAATGCTGCGATTACGCTCGCCCGCCCGTTGCTGGTCAAGGGCGAGCCCGGGACCGGCAAAACTATGCTCGCCGAGGAAATCGCCCGTGCACTTGATCGCGAACTGATCCAATGGCATATCAAATCGACTACTAAGGCCGCGCGCGGGCTTTACGAATACGACGCCGTCGCGCGCCTGCGTGATTCGCAGCTAGCCGACAACCGGGTCCACGATATCCGTAACTACATCCTCAAAGGCAAGCTGTGGGAGGCGTTTGAAGCGCCGGTACAGCCAGTACTCTTGATCGATGAGATAGACAAAGCCGACATAGAGTTCCCAAATGATTTATTACAAGAACTCGATCGCATGGAGTTCTACGTTTACGAGACCAAGGAAACCATTAAAGCGGTACACCGGCCGATCATCATTATTACCAGCAACAATGAGAAAGAGTTGCCCGACGCATTTCTGAGACGCTGCTTCTTCCACTACATCAGATTCCCGGATCAAGAAACGATGAACCAAATCGTGCATGTCCACTACCCCGACATAAAAAAGCGGTTATTAACCGAAGCGATGCAGTGCTTTTTCGAGTTACGTGAATTACCGGGTCTCAAAAAAAAGCCGTCGACTTCGGAACTACTCGACTGGATCAAGCTCTTGGTCGCGGAAGATATTCCGCCTGAAGCTTTGCGCGAAAAAGATTCACGCAAGGCAATCCCAAAACTATACGGTGCGCTGCTCAAGAACGAACAGGACATGCACTTGTTCGAGCGCCTGGTGTTCATGTCGCGAGGACGCGGTGCTAACTGAGTTTTTCTATCGCCTGCGCAAGGTACAGGTCCCGGTCTCCATTACCGAGTATCTGACGTTGATGAGCGCGCTGGAAGCCGGCATCGCGGGCTTTAGCATTGACGATTTTTACTTTCTTGCGCGCGCCACATTGGTCAAGGACGAGCGCTTCTTTGATCGTTTCGATAAAGTCTTCGGCGATTACATCCGTGGTCAGCAAACGATCTTTGAAGAGATTTTGGGCGAGATCCCGCTTGATTGGTTACGCAAGCAACAAGAACTTAATCTGAGCGAGGAAGAGAAGAAGCTGATCGAAAGCCTCGGTGGCTGGGACAAGTTGATGGAGACCTTGAAGCAGCGCCTGGAAGAACAGAAGCGCGAACACCACGGTGGCAATAAGTGGATAGGCACTGGCGGCACCTCGCCCTTCGGTGCCAACGGCTATAACCCGGAAGGAGTCAGAATCGGGCAAGCTGGCGGACGTCAAGGCCGCGCGGTCAAGGTTTGGGATCGACGCGAATATCAAAATCTCGACGATCAAGTCGAGCTTGGTACTCGTAACATCAAAATAGCACTGCGCAAGTTGCGCCGGTTCGCGCGCGAAGGCGCAGAAGAGGAACTAGATCTCGACGATACGATTCGTTCAACCGCACGCCGCGCCGGGCTACTCGATATCAAACTCGTTCCCGAGCGACGAAATACCACCAAGGTGTTGCTGTTCCTCGATGTCGGCGGGTCGATGGATCCCCACGTCAAGGTGTGTGAAGAACTGTTCTCCGCGACACGGACTGAATTCAAACATCTGGAACATTTCTATTTCCATAATTTTGTCTATGAAACGGTCTGGCGCGACAACCAGATGCGCAACAACGTGAGGTTTCCGACGCAGCGTTTAATGAATACATACAGCAAGGACCATAAAGTCGTGTTCGTCGGTGACGCGACGATGAGCCCGTATGAAATTATGGCCGTTGGCGGCAGCATAGAGCATTGGAACGAGGAATCCGGAGCGACGTGGATGGCGCGAATGCTTGCGCTGTATCCCTACGCTGTATGGCTCAATCCGCAGCCGGAAGATTATTGGAGTTACATACCCTCGATTGGCATGGTTAAGCAGCTGGTGTCCGATCGCATGTTCCCGCTAACCATTGATGGCCTCGACCGAGCGATGAAGGCGCTAAAAAAATCCCATTAAGGGTGCCTCTGAAAATTGGGATTTTTTTTGCTAGGCGCGGTACTTTCGAGAAGCGCAGTTAACACCGTAAGTTAATAAGCATCGCACGAAGTGTCGCAACACCGCAGTCGAGCAAAAAGACAATTTTTAGAGGTGCCCTTAACGTTGCGGTAACACGTGGGTTAGAAGCCAGCGCGAGGCGACCGCAGAGTCCGGGCCCGGCAATTTCCTGAGAAAGCTATATTCCTAGAAACGGCAGTTGACCGCTGTCGAGCATGCATAAGTCCGTGAAAAAGAGTGATTTTGCCGTTCAAATGGGCGTCACCTTTTGGGTGGGTTCGCTACGACTCGCGCAGCGCGTCCCCTTGCGCGCATGGCGGCGTTGCAACTCGGAGGATGTGCTGGCTATTCCTCCTCCTCGCACCTTGCCCTGCACCCAACGGAACACACTGCACGCGCCGTTGAACTGCCGTTTCTAAGATAATTGCCGGGGGCGCGCGCTTCGCCCTATTCGGGGCGAGCAAACCCAGTGTGAACGAATATCAGCGGTTCCGACCTGTCCAAATGTTGCGGCGATCCACCGCCGTGCATCGCGCTCTATGTCTCATTTTGTCGCCGCTGGGCGTCAGTTTCTCAGGTTTAAACACTTTAGGCGCACTAACGCGTTCAGCTTCGAACCCGTTTGCCGCTATCCAAGCGTGAGCTGAGTCACGCAATACCCTCGAAAAGTAGATACAGGTCGCAACTCGGCAATCATAACGAAGCCGGCGGGAGAGTTTGGAATACGATTTGCTCCTGTTCAATTCGGAATAAGTTGACGAAGCAAGCTTCACTCACGGAGAACATCATGAACGCGCTGCACTCTATAGACCGCCAAGTTGCTCGGTACAACGGCTACCACGACATGAATGGCGATTTTGTTCCTTTCGCGATGTCGGACGAAGTCTTTCGGCGGGCACGCAAGCTTGGCGCGAGGGTGTTGCTGCGGCTTGAACTTGGCGACAACCAAGAGCTGCAGGGGCTCTTCTATACCAACGATCGCAGCCTTTCGCGTTAATCGCCTTATGCCGGTTTAATCCGCTATCCTGCCGGCTCAGGGGGATGGCGACTTGCGGTGTTACCAACCAACAACTTTTTTTACTAATTCGCCGCGTGCCGTGTCGCACCATGCAACGCGGGTACCCTTCGCTGCGTTCCTCGCGATTTTCCTTCTTGCGGTAATCACCTCATGCGGGCCCTCTGATTCACTTTATTACCCGCTCGCAGCAGGAAGTTGGTGGTTTTACGAGAGTGAATCCAGGATTCTGGGTGAAGTGGCAAATCATCGCATCGTGGTAGAAAACCTACGACGAGACGGAGCAAAAATACTCCAGCGACGCCAGGCCGATCTTCGCTACAACCTTCGCTTAACTTCCAAGGGGGTAGTCCATGCCGATACCGAGGGATCGCCGCCGAGCTTGATCGTGCCCAATGCTCCATTTATTGGGCAGCGCTGGGAGGTGAATAGCGAACTCGCGCTTGTCGAAAGTCGCACGTTCGCAGCACAGGATAGGCTTCGGGGGCGGCACCTCTGGTTGCCATTGACGGCACGGGTCGATGGCTTCAACGAAACGATCTCTATCCCGGCGGGCAGCTTTGCTGGCTGCCTTCGGCTGACATTGACTGGCCAGCGCACTGTACGGATCGATCGTGGCAACGCCTATGCTGAAGTCGTCGTGACCCAAAAGGAGTGGTATGCGCCCGCGGTCGGGTTAGTCAAGCTCGTGCGGACTGAACGTAGCACGAGTCGGTTTTTACGCGACGGGCTCTATCGCCAGCAACTGTTGGAGTTCGGTGACTAAGCTTGGGCATCATCACGTTGCCTGCGGTTGCCATCCTGATCGCGCTCCTTTACCCTGCGCAACCCTCTTCAACGCCTACGCGTAAAGGCGCGGCCGAATCATGATACCGACGGAATTAGCCGCCTATGCCCGCGAGGGCTATACCCGCGTGCCGGTGATGCGCCGAGTGCTCGCCGATCTCGATACTCCATTGAGCGTGTATCTCAAGCTCGCCGCGGGTCCTTACAGCTACCTCTTAGAATCAGTGGAAGGCGGCGAGAAGTGGGGAAGATATTCGATTATCGGTTTGCCCGCGCGCACCGTAATTCGAGGTGACCATGAACACATCACCATGACCGAAGAAGGTCGCGAGGTGGAGCAAGTACGCGATCGTGATCCGTTTGAGTTCGTCCGCGAATTTCTCGCGCGCACCCGGACCCCGCCATTGGCCACGGCCCGCTTTAGTGGCGGCTTGGTTGGGTACTTTGGCTACGACACCGTACGGTACGTCGAAACCAAGCTGGCACATTCGACGCCCCCCGATCGCCTCGGCACTCCGGATATGTTGCTGATGGTCGCGGACGAGTATGTCGTCTTCGATAATCTCAAGGGCGAAATGCAGCTCGTGTGTGAAATTGATCCACGTGACCCCTCGGCACTGGCGCGGGCCGAAAATCGACTGGACGCACTGGTCGCCCGCTTACGTCAACCGCTCCAGCCCCCAGCCAACCCGTCGGGCGAGGTAACGGTCAGCGAAACCGACTTCGTGTCCGAGTTCGGACGCGAGAACTTCGTCAAAGCCGTGGAAAAAATCAAAACGTACATCGTTGACGGGGACGCATTTCAAGTCGTGCCCTCACAGCGCATGTCGATCCCGCTGCACGTCGCACCGGTGAATGTGTATCGCGCGCTGCGCCACCTTAATCCCTCGCCGTATCTATTTTTCATCGAACTCGATGACTTCCAGATTGTTGGATCCTCGCCGGAAATCCTCGTGCGCCTGGAGGGCAATACAGTCACAACTCGTCCGCTCGCCGGCACGCGTCATCGCGGTGCCACGCCAGCAGAAGATCTCGCGCTCGAACAAGAACTACTCGCCGATCCGAAAGAAATCGCTGAACACGTGATGTTGATCGATCTCAGTCGTAACGATGTCGGCCGCGTCGCGCTCCCAGGCACTGTGCGAGTGACGGAAAAGCTGGCGATCGAGCGCTACTCGCATGTCATGCATATTTCGTCGAATGTCGAAGGCACCTTGGTGCCGGGCAATGATGCGATCGATGTTCTGCGCGCGACCCTGCCGGTCGGTACTTTGTCGGGCGCGCCGAAAATCCGCGCCATGGAAATCATCGATGAGATCGAACCAGTGAAGCGTGGGATTTACGGCGGTGCTGTGGGCTATTTATCGTGGAATGGGAACATGGACACGGCAATCGCAATCCGCACTGCCGTCATTAAAGCGGGACGACTGTATATCCAGGCGGGCTGCGGCGTGGTCGCCGACTCGGTGCCTGAGCTCGAATGGGAAGAGACGATCAACAAGGGCCGGGCAATGTTTCGCGCTGTGGCAATGGCCGAGCGAGGGTTAGGGTAAGCTATTCGATCACAACCGCGATCATCCCCGCCTCCAAGCCTTCTTCGCCGTCGCTGACATTCACGGCTGTGACGGTGCCCGCTGCAGGGGCCTCGTGGGGGACTTCCATTTTCATTACTTCCATGATGAATAACGTGTCACCCGCTTCCACTTTGTCGCCCGGTTTCACCAATACCTTCCACATATTGCCTGCGGTTTGTAGTTCGATTTCGTGCGCCATGACGGATTCCTTGCTTATTCGATACTGGTAGCGGTGCACAGCGCGGCGATCGCGCGCGCGCGCGCCTGGGCTTCGGCGACTGAAATAACCTGAAAGCGGTAAGTCTCACCGGGCTTGGATTGGGCGAGTTTCCAAAACGCGCATTGCGGCACTGTATAAGGATTGATGAAGCCGCCGCCGCTTGGTCCGTCATTGACGAGAATGATTGGAGTTTGGCCAGCTAAATTAATCGCGCCGACCGGATAGCCGTGATCAACGATATTTGCTGGATCCGAGCCGTGTTCCGGGGGCTTATTGGTGGCGCGCGCGGTAAACGTCCAGTCCGGACCGTCGAGCCGAAAACCGCCGCGATCGCTCTTCGACGACAGTTTCCAATCGCTGCCGAGAAACCGCGCATGCCCCTCGTCGTCGATCCAGTCATCGTTCGGACCGGTAACTACTTCGACTTGCCATTTCTTATTTGTCACGATGGGTGGTAACGCTGACAGCTTTAGTTTGCGCCCCGCAACGCCACTCGCGTTACCGACCGGAACAGTTTGCCCGACCTTGAGCGCGTGACCCTCCATGCCGCCGAGTCCACCCTTATGAAAGGTTGCCCGCGATCCGAAGAATGCTTCATTGATAATTCCACCGGCGATCGCGAGATAACCCCGTGCCCCGGTTTTCGCCGAGCCCATCGCCAAGGTCTGACCAGCAGTCGCCGAGGTCGATTCTCCGAGCGCCACCGGGACTCCGTCGAGCTTGGCTTGCATCTCGGCCCCCGTTAGCGCAAACACCGCGGCGCGTTGGAATTTCAAGCTCGGGCCGATGAACTGGCATTCCAATGCAGCCGCACCCGGAGGATTCCCAACTAAGCAATTCGCCAACCTAAACGACCAGGAATCCATCGGGCCCGACCACGGGAAACCCACATTAAGATAGCCGTAGCGACCAGGCCATTCTTGGATACTGGTTTCCAGGCCGGATTTTATGACCTCTAACATACTGCCTCCTCAAAACCTGGCGTTCGGATCTAGCGTGTTAACCCACGCGCGGTAACTTTTTAATGAGATCTTCTGGTAGCCGACGACATTCATTTCGTAGGTGCCATCTTCACAGCGGCGTTCGATGTCGGCGAACTCCTTCAAGCTGCAATGGACGAATTTCATGCGATCGGTCGGCCGCAGCAAATAGGGCGCTTCATTGAAAGGCTGCAAGCGTTGCTGCATGTCCCAAATCGGGACCGGCGTACGCGCAAAGATTTGATATCCGCCAGGACCATCGACCGGATAAATTGCCGTCGCGCCGCCGCCCATCCCGATCGTACCCTTGTAAGTAAAGGTGCGCGGCGGATTGTATTTTGGCGCGAACAACCGACAACGTGGATCAAGTGGCATCATGAACGGAGTGCCCGGCCAAAAGCCGAGAGCGGCAACCCAGTACTCGGTGCCCGAGTGCACCCGCACGAACTGATCCACATCTGAAAGGTCATTTAAGCGCGCGATAAACGCGGGATCGCGCTCTTTATTCGGATTGATTTTTTCAATGTATTGATCGATCGCCTCACTACTCCACGGATCGAGATAGACGGCTGGAAAGTAGATCAGGCGGCTGTTGAGTTCGACGTCATCAAGGGTGGCGATCGATCGAATCAATTGCCGCATCTCGGTTTTGAGCGACTCGTAGCTGACGAGATCAGGCTCGTAGTGCAGCAAGATCGACGCGAAAAACGGTGCGGTTTCAATGATCCCTTTTATTTTCTGCTCAGTGATGATCTGCGCCAAACCCTGCGCACGAAAATTCAGTTCGAGATTTAGCTCATCGCCAAACTCAATTTCCATGAACCGGTCGCCTCCCGGCAAAAATCGTGGCTCTTCATAGAACATCAAGCGGGCCCTCCTTAACGCTTAAATTAGGCGATGAGATCCTGTTTGTACTCTTCGATGAAGCCGGTGAACACATCGCCGCGACTAAACGCCGCATGACCGATAACTCGACCCAGGAAGTCGATGTTACTCGATATCCCCTCGATGCGGCTCGACGCGAGAGCGCCCACCATCGCGCTCAACGCGGCGGCGCGTGATTCACCCCAACACACGACTTTTGCGATCATCGGATCGTAGTACGCGGTAATGGTGTCGCCCTCGCGCACACCGGTATCAATCCTCACCCGAGAAGAAGCCGCAGGCAGTCGCAACACGTTGAGCTTCCCCGGCGAAGGTAAAAACATCTTCAGCGGGTTCTCGGCGTAAATTCGGCATTCAATAGCGTGACCGTGGCTTGTCAGTTTTGCTTGTTCCATGTGGGCCAGCCTCTCACCACGCGCCAGGCGCAGTTGCAATTCAACCAGATCCTCCCCAGTGATCATCTCCGTGACCGGGTGCTCGACTTGAATCCGCGTGTTCATTTCCAAGAAGAAAAAATCAAAGGTCACGGCATCCACGATGAATTCTACGGTCCCCGCGCCGGCATACTGTTGGCTCCCGGCTAAGGTTACCGCAGCTTCAGCCATCCGTTGGCGGATCGATTCCGGAAGTCCCGGGGCTGGAGACTCTTCGATAACTTTTTGAAATCGACGTTGGATTGAGCAATCGCGCTCGAATAAATGAATTGCGCGACCATCACCGAACCCGAATACTTGAATTTCGATGTGCCGCGCTTTCGGTATGTAGCGCTCAAGAAAAATAGCGCCGTCGCCAAATGATCTTGTCGCCATCGTTTGCGTCGCTTCGGCGATTTTTAGGAGTTGGATTGGATCCTCGACCAGACGCATCCCAATTCCGCCACCGCCGGCTGCCGCTTTAACCAGTAGCGGATATCCTACCTTCGCGGCCGCCGCTTCTAGTCCACCGAGTTCGCCAGATGTGAAGCGAGCGCTGCCCGGAACGATCGGGACGCCGGCCGCCAGTGCGAGTCCTCTGGCGCGCGCCTTATCGCCCATGGCTTCAATTTGCTCTGGCGTTGGGCCAACAAAGGTGAGCCCTGCGGCAATTACTTGAGTGGCAAACGCAGCATTTTCGGCTAGAAAGCCGTAGCCGGGATGGATCGAATCCGCACCCGTGCGGCGCGCTGCGGCGAGTAGCGCGTCAACATTTAAATAACTTTCCGCCGCTCTTGCAGGTCCAATCCGAACGGCTTCGTCGGCGCTACGCGTGTGCAGCGCTGCTTCGTCCGCGTCTGAATACACCGCGACCGTCGAGACCCCAAGTTTGCGGGCGCTGCGCAAGACTCGACATGCAATCTCGCCTCGGTTGGCAACTAGCAGTTTATTCATTGCAACTTCCTACACGATTGCGTGGACACAGATTGGGCGAGTCCGCTGAGGCCGACCGGGTTCATCCTAGACGACATCGATTTTAGTTGTAAATCCGCAAGCGACTCGGTGGGTGATGCGCACGGTGGTGTGCAACGATGTGCTACGCTCTGTGCCCTTCTTGGCGCCCTCACCAAACCGGAGTTTTCGTGTACAAACTTGCCCTGCACCGACTAAACCGCATGCAAGCCGTGGGCTGCGCCTGGCTTTTAGCCGGTGGGAAACGGGGGTTGGAAAAAGAAAGCCTGCGCATCACGCGCGACGGCAGTTTAGCCACGACCCCTCATCCACTGGCGTGGGGCTCAGCGCTAACGCATCCGTATATCACTACGGATTATTCCGAGGCCCTTTCCGAATTGATTACGCCTGCTTTTTCACGCAGTGCCGAGGTCGCAGAATTCCTACAGCAGACGCACCAGTTCATTTATCAAGAACTGTCCCCGGACGAGCTACTGTGGTCGGCCAGCATGCCATGCGCTATCAAGGACGATCAGTCCGTACCGATCGCGTTCTTCGGGTACTCGAATATTGGCCGAATGAAGCATGTGTATCGCATTGGACTGGATTATCGCTATGGCCGTCGAATGCAGGCGATCGCCGGGGTCCACTTTAATTATTCGCTGCCTGCCGAATTCTGGCCGGCCTTTCAAGGGCTCGAAAAGGATCCCGGACGGCTGCGCGATTTCACTGACCGAAGTTACTTTGCCTTAATCCGAAATTTCCGCCGGTTGGGCTGGCTGATACCGTTGCTGTTTGGCTGCAGCCCAATCGTAGGCACTTCGTTCCTGTCTGGACGAACCGCGAGGTTTAAGCCGTTCGATGCCGAATCCCATTACTTGCCGCATGCGACATCTTTACGAATGAGTGACATTGGGTACAAAAATAAAAATCAAGCCGCGCTTCAGGTCTCCTATGACAATCTCGATAACTATGTCGTAAGCCTCGCCAAGGCTATCAGCACGCCTTATCCAGAGTACGAGGTGATCGGACTATACGATGGAGAGCAACGGATCCAACTCAGCAGCAATGTGCTGCAATTGGAAAACGAGTTCTACAGTTACATTCGCCCAAAACGCGCGATCAATAGCGGCGAGAAACCGAGCACCGCATTACGCGAACGCGGAGTCGAGTACGTTGAAATGCGCGCACTCGACATTTCCACGTTTAGCCCGACAGGGGTCGCGATCGAAGACATGCATTTCCTTGAAGTTTTTTTGCTGTTGTGCCTGCTGGCAGAGAGCGCGCCGATCAAGGCCGAGGAACTTTGGGCGATTGAATACAACGAGCTGACCATCGCACTGCGCGGCCGGGAACCGGGTTTAAGGTTGATCGAGGGCGAGCGCAGAATCGCGGTCACTGAGTGGGCAGGCGAGATTTTTAGCGCTATGGACCCGATCTGCGAAATCCTCGATCGCGACGCGCCTGACAAACCGTATCGCGCCGCCCTTGCACGCCAGCGTCAAGCGCTAGCCGACCCCTCCTTGCTGCCCTCGGCAAGAGTGATGCAAGCATTGCGTAGTTCACATCAAACGTTCTACGAATTCACGTTGGCGCGCTCTCGAGAGTACGCGGCCGGGTTTCGAAAAAATCCGCTGGATGCCGTACTTGCTGACCAATTCAAATCGATTGCCGAGGAGTCCTTAGCCTCGCAGCGCGAAATTGAGGCGAGCGACAATTTGAGCTTTGAGGATTTTTTAGCGCGCTATTTCGCAGAGCGTACCCTATCTTAGGAGTTGAATTGAACTTTTATGATGATCGCGAATCCGAGTAACGACGGTTTATTGGCAGGAGATTGATATGCATCGTCGAGATTTCATCGTGAAACTCGGTGCGCTGGTACTTTTACAGGTGGCAGTATTTCCCTCCTTGGTCGAAGCGACGAAGACGCTTCCTCCGGAGATTGCCGCTCTGCAAAAACGTTGGCGCTCCTTGCTCGCCGAAAACGCGAAAGTTGCTACTGATCCAAAGGCACTTGCCAAGTCTAAAGAGATCTGGCGCAAGGAACTTCCGCTTGAAAGCTATCAGGTGCTGTTCGAGGAAGACACCGAGGCGCCGTTGTCCAGCCACCTGAATCTTGAAAAGCGCGCTGGGATCTTTGTGTGCCGCGCGTGTCGACTGCCCCTGTTCTCGAGCGAGATGAAATACGACAGCGGGACTGGTTGGCCCAGCTTTTTTACGAGCATCCCTGGCCACTGCGCAACGAAGACGGATTACAAGATTCTCATTCCTCGGACCAAATACCATTGCGTTAAATGTGGCGGTCACCAGGGTCATCTATTCGATGATGGTCCCACGCCCAGCGGCGAACGTTGGTGCAACAACGGCGTCGCACTTAGCTTCATTCCAACCAATCCCTAACTGTTATTGCGGTGTGTCGAGCGCGAACAGCGGTCGCGTTCCGCGACTCAGATAAATTCCTGGGCCGATTTGCTGAAACGCACTGAGCAGCTGCCGCCGATACCAGGCCACGGCGCGAAGATTAACTTCGCCATCCGTTCGGGACTGATCACACGCCTCGTTCCAATCCTCAAGAGTAAGCGCGGTGAAAAAAAGGATGCCGTGGGTCAGTGCGGCGAGATTGCCGAAGCCCGTTAACGCTTCGTCGCGCGTGAGATATTGAAATACGTCGTGACAAAGCACGAGATCGAAGGGTCGTCCACCCGCGTATTCAGTGATCGAGGCGTAAGTCCAACCGTGGCGCGTGCAGGCATATCTGCTGACATCGATACCTGTAAATTTGGCTCGTGGCAGAACTTCACGAAAGGCACGCGCAAAGCCCCCGGCGCCGGCTCCCACATCTAAAATTCTCCTGACCGGTAGCCGCAAAAGCACGGCCTGTGCGGCGATGAGCTGCGCCCGTAACAAATAGTCCTTGGAAGTCACGACGCGGGTTAATCGATGATGATAGTAGCGAGCGAAAAACCGTGAACCAAAGCGTTCTTCCGCCTTGAGCCGACACTCAGGGTCCCTCCGATTTACTTTCGATTTTTGTGTAGTTTTACCCATTTTTGGCCGATACCCCTCTTGGCACTGTAGACGCATGCCTCATTTGGTGCTTTGCTCAGCAGTGCAAGCACTCAAAATTACTGGAATTTTTCAATTTAAGCTGCGCAAGAGCCGCGGCAGGTTAGCCCGTCATGAGAATAATTTCCCCAGCGCTCGTAGGCCTTTTACTGCTTATCGCACTACCAAGTGGTGCACAAGCCTTCGGTCTGGGAGAACTTCACTCCCGCACAGAAGTAGGCCAGCCGTTCGAGGCCTACATAGATCTCTACGTTGCCCCGAAAGAACGCGGGGCGCCGTGGACGGTATCGCTGACCCACGATATTTACTCGGATCCCGCAGGTCGGCAGCGCGCCTCGATTCAAGGCATCCGCGCGTCTGTCGAATATAGCTCCGGTGGCTATACCTACATCCATCTGCGCAGCGGGAAAATCATTTCCGCGCCGAACATGACGGCCGCGCACTCTTAAAACACTTCGCGTTCGCGCCGCAGCCAGCACCGCGTGCCTCCTCGAGGGTTCGCCAAACCACCACTACGCAGGTACTCAAGAAAAACGCCGCGATGTCGAGCGCGTTAGTAGTCAGCAACGGCGGGACTTACGGACCAGTACGCGCAGGCGATAGTCTATGGTCGATCGCTAAGCAGCTAGAAGGCAACGGAAATTTGCAGAGTCTGATGCAGAAGATTCTTTCTGCGAATCCAGCCGCCTTCGTTGACGGGGATATGAATCGACTGAAGAGTGGCGTCATCCTGACGCTTCCAGGGAGCGACGATCTCGCGCGGACCTCGGAAGAGTCGGCATTTAATGTGGCGCAGAAGAAAGCAGTTTCGAAAAAATCCTCTGCGGAACGACCGCAGTCTCCGGTGCAATTGAAAGATCCTTTCGAAGAAGCCCTCGCTTCCAACGACGAGCCACAAGTAACAGTTCGCGCGAAAGGACGAGATCCCGTTCTAGCTGCTCGCTTGGTTGAGCTTGATGAGAAGTTTGCCGCAATCCGTGCAAAGTATTCTCAGGCCAGTACAACACCAACTGCCGTTGAAGTTCGATCGAAACCGGTGGTCACGCTACAGGCCACGTTCGTGCCGAAGATCGCGGAAGCTACACCGACGAAAGCCAAGGTCAGCCTTCCACAAACTACCGCGACGTCTAAAACAGGCGACGGCGTACTTTCGATTGGAGCCGCGGTACTGTTCGTTAGCGGTTTCTTGCTAGTACTTGCAGGTTATATTCGACGCCGACAGCACGTCCCGCCGACCGGTGCCGTCATCGACGCCGAACGTAAAGCCGTAGTCGCCGAAAAAGTGGCTGTCCGTATGCGCTTGGAGTCAGAATTACGCATCAAGCTCGAACAACAACGGCAGGCGAAACCCGCTTCTGGGATCACTGTGGTTGATTCGCGCGATCGGACCCCCAGCGTTATAACTAGTCGACCTGCGACGGTCGCTTCGGTTGAGGCGGACACCGAGATAGATTCCAGCATCGCGCACGGCCGTTATGTTGAAGCTGAGCATCTACTGACGGAAGTTATCGCACAAACACCGCGAAACGTGTCGGCGAAAATGCGTCTTGCCGAAGTGTATTACATCACCGAAAGGGTCGAGGAGTTCAGCGCACTGGCGCTCGACTTACAGCTTAACCATCGCGCCGATCTTTCTAGCGAAGAATGGCAACGCCTGCAACGGATGGGCAAGATTGTTGCCCCGGAATTAGCCATGTTCAGTGGTCCTCGAGCTGTCATCCGCAGCGCCTAGCGATTGCTGCAAAAATCTCAACGGTGTATCTAAGCGCCGGTGCCATGAAATTCGGTACAGACGCATCCGCTCCCGCGACTTTGGAATTACTCCTCGTTCGACGCAACCCCCTCGTAATAGCAGCCGAGTGCACGAGGCACGTACTGAAGGTACTTACAGGCGCTACTGCGCAATGAAAACCCATTCGACGCCAGCGCATCCTCAAATATAGCCATCGGTAACGCAACGCCGTGGAAAGCCCGATTAAGCCAACCGAAGCGGCGTTGCCAGGTTGCGACCTTACGGTCGCGGCTGAGACCAAATTCCGCGAACAGCAGGCGACCAGCAGGTTTAAGCACTCGTTTTATTTCTTGTAACGCAAGATCTACGTTTGGCGCCGTACCCAACGCAAAGGTGCTTACGACACAATCAAAGCGATGATCCTTCAACGGGATCTGATCGCAACTTCCCTCGCGGATATCCACCGGAAACAATACCTGGCGCGCGTGTTGACGGGGCGCGGCACCCAGCGCCCGACCGGAGACCAAGGCCGTCAAGGACGTGATAGTTCGAGGATAGTAGAAAAGGTTGTTATGGCTTCGTGCACTCAGTTCCAACACATGACCGGTAGCACACTCTGTGGCTCGTTGGCGCACAGCCTCGACACCGGCCAAGCGTTCGGTGAGCTCGGTCAAACGTGGGAAAATGAAAAAATTGCTGTTGCTCATAATCGTGGTTTGTAGTGACTCAGTCGCGGCTCGCGAGCGGCGCTTATCACTTATAAGGGCGGCACCTTGAGCCCTGCCTGGCGATAGAGGGAGTCAAGCTTAGCGCGCGCCGCCGCATGTCCTTGACGAGCCGCGGCACGATACCACGTCACCGCTTCTGCTTCGTCGGAAGGAACGCGGTCGCCACTTAAATAATGATTGCCAAGTTTAAATTGAGCATCTGCGAATCCTGCCTGCGCTGACCGTTTTAGCCACAACAACGCCTGGCCTTGTTCGTCGGGGTTTCCGTTTAGCGTTGCAAGCAATTCTGACAGCACAAACTGCGCTTCGGCGTTACCGTTACTGGCGAGGATCTCAAGCTCACCGAGTGCTTGACCGGTATTGCCACTGGCGAGGGTGGAGCGCACGGTCGCCAGTGTTAATTCCATGGCGGGGATGTCTTCAACGGGTTCGGTGCTCGGATTCGACCTTGGCTCGGGACTACTGGCATAAATGTCGACCACGATGCCGTGAGCACGGGCGATATCGATTGCTTTTAATTCGTCCGCCGAGTACTCGACTGGGATCTCATGTTCGTATTCAGGATCGCGTGGCACCGAATCTGTTGACTGTGGGCTGGCAGGCACCGGCGCGCTTACAGGCGGCGGTGTGGTGGGCGATGCAGGGATCACTCCGGCAGCGCGATAAAATTCTCGAACGTTCTTTTGCGCTAAGGGATGCCCTTGTTCCGCAGCCTGTCGATAATAGGTGAACGCCCAGTCATCATCTTGTGGCACCCCCTCACCTAGTAGATACAGATTACCGAGGTTGTACAAAGCATCGGTGTTTTTTTGTGATGCCGCTTGTTTATATAGCGCTACGGCGCGCGCGATATCTCTGGGGATACCCTCTCCCTTCTGATAGAGCCCGGCAAGCCTGACGGTCGCCTGGACATCACCAGCGTCGGAAAGAGCCCGGTAGATTGGGATGGCGCTCGTGTAGTCCCCGCGACGTAGCGCCGCCTCGGCATCCTCAAGGCCGACAGCCGCGCACGCGCTGTTGAATAGCGCGATAACAAGACTTACCAAAAAAATCGTGGGAGCGAAACGCGATCGAAATTGATCTCGTCGCGAACGTTGGCGTTTCAGAACTAGGTTCCTGGCAGCGTGAAAGGGTTGCCCGAAGTATATTGAGTTGAGCGCGGCTCGGCTATTGTGCTAATGAAAAAACTCAGGTTAATTGTTCATGCACCGTTAAACTAAGTAATCCAGGGACGCTGGAGCGCTTGATCACCCGATCCGCGGCGTGCTCCGCGAATTCGGACTCCGAGGAGGACAATGTTTTTTCCGCTGAGCCTGATTTGTTTCTGCTCTTCCATTTCTTTTAGAACCTTGCCGACCATTTCGCGCGAGCAGCCGACAAGTCGCGCAAGCTCCTGTCGGGTAACCCGCACTTGCATACCGTCGGGATGGGTTAGCGAATCCGGTTGTTCGCTTAAGTCTAGTAACGTTCGTGCGATACGCCCATAGACATCCATGAACGCTAAATCGCCAAGTTTTCGATTGGTGTTGCGTAGACGGCGCGCTAATTGCGCGGTCATACAGGTAACTAAGCGTGGATACAAGGACGTTAAGGTCTTAAGTTTTGCGTAGCCAATGTGGGCTATTTCGCATTCGTTGCGCGCGCGCACCAGCGCCGAGCGGTTACCGTCTTCGACGAACAATCCGATCTCGCCGAAGAATTCGCCCGCGTTCAGATACGCGAGCACGAGTTCATGGCCTTGGTCGTCCTCCAGCAACACAGATACCGATCCGGAGACAATGTAGAAAAGTTCATCGGCGCGATCACCGGTGCGGATGATGGCCGCCTTTGGTCCGTAACGTCGCCGATGGCATTGCGTGAGTAGCTGTTGCAGGTATTCAGTCGTGCTTATGGCATCGAGAGTCATAGTTGATATCCAACGTTATAAAGCTCGCGGGCTTTGCGCGCGCATATTTGATCTATATAGCCTGAATTGCTTGGTGCAGTCACCCTCCCGCGAGCCGTAGTCCGGTGCTCGGGCCCTTAGGTATGGACAACAAGGAAGTCCGCTTCATGGATTAGGTGCTACAACAGTCTTCGAGTCCGTAACCCAGGTCTCGCCGTGGTGGCGACGACTGGCAACGCCCGTCCCGGAGTCGGCCAGCGGATACGCCCATACGGCCTGCTCGGTCACCACGTAGCGCCACGTCACCCCGGGAACGTTGGTGATAGGCGGCAATGTGTGGGCTTGCAGGTGGCCATCGACCCAGGCGTAGACCTGCGCGCCGCTGGCGAGGTCGCCGCTGCTTCCGAACGCAATTACCAAGTCTTCAACCCCATCGCGGCCTAAATCTGTCCACCAACAGGTTTCTATCGGGCGCGACTCCTCCGCGATTAAACGGGTTAAGGTCTGTCCAGCGTGGCTAAGGCTAATTTCGATCGTCGGCCCCCAAGCGTCGGCGGCAGGCGCGGCGACCACATTGATTGAGACGTCCTGGGCTTCGATTTCGCAGGCATTAGGCCTTGGAGACGCGCCAAATGCCCCAAACGAGACAAGCAATAAGCTTAGAAAGCTACCTGCTCTGACCGTCCACACGAAAGCATCGCGCGGCTCGCTATCCACAGCATTGTTCAAAAATACCTCCCTTGGCTCGGCCGTCCAGCAAAATTTAGTGTTGATATCAGCCTGGAGCCTGTTTATCATTAGCACTACTCGTCATCGAGTGCTAATAAAAATTCTTATTGGCATCTTATTCAATGAGTTACTAAGGAGAAACATTGTCATGAAAATTCGCCCACTACATGACCGCGTATTGGTCAAGCGCCTAGAAGAGGAAAAAACCTCTGCCGGCGGCATCGTTATTCCAGATTCAGCAGCAGAAAAACCCATTAGAGGTGAAGTTCTCGCTGTTGGAAACGGCAAAATTCTCGAAAACGGCCAAGTTCGTGGCCTCGACGTCAAAGTCGGTGAGAAAATATTGTTCGGCAAGTATTCCGGCACCGAGGTGAAGGTCGAAGGCGTTGAATACGTCGTGATGCGTGAAGACGACATCATGGCCGTTCTGGCCTAACTCGCGCACCCGGAATCAAACTAAGAGGAAATCCACATGGCTGCTAAAGAAGTCCGCTTTTCTGACGACGCCCGCCAAAAGATGGCCCGCGGCGTCAACATCCTTGCGAATGCTGTCAAGCAAACCCTAGGCCCGAAAGGTCGCAATGTCGTGCTCGAAAAGAGCTTCGGCGCGCCGACCGTTACCAAAGACGGCGTCTCGGTCGCGAAGGAAATCGAACTCGAAGACAGATTCGAGAACATGGGCGCGCAGATGGTCAAGGAAGTCGCTTCCAAGACCTCCGACGTCGCTGGCGACGGTACCACCACCGCGACAGTCTTGGCTCAGGCAATCGTCCGCGAAGGCCTCAAGGCCGTGACCGCCGGGATCAACCCGATGGACATTAAGCGCGGAATCGACAAAGCGGTTACCGCCGCGGTCGAAGAGCTCCAGAAAATCTCCAAGCCCTGCACCGACAGCAAGGCGATTGCCCAAGTCGGTACGATTTCGGCGAATGCCGATACCAGCATCGGCGAGATCATCGCTCGTGCGATGGACAAGGTCGGTAAAGAAGGCGTGATCACCGTTGAAGAAGGCTCTGGTCTCGACAACGAGCTAGATATCGTCGAAGGCATGCAGTTCGACCGCGGCTATCTGTCACCGTACTTCATCAACAATCAAGAAGCGATGAACGTCGAACTCGAAGATCCCGTTATCCTCGTTCACGACAAGAAAATTTCGAACATTCGCGACCTACTGCCAATCCTCGAAGGCGTGGCGAAGTCCGGTCGTGCGTTGTTGATTATCGCTGAAGACGTCGAAGGCGAAGCCCTGGCGACCTTGGTCGTCAACAATATGCGCGGCATCGTGAAGGTTTGTGCGGTCAAAGCACCTGGTTTCGGCGATCGCCGCAAAGCCATGTTGGAAGACATCGCGGTCCTGACCGGCGGCACCGTTATTGCTGACGAAGTCGGCCTGAGCTTAGAAAAAGCTGATTTGAAAGACCTTGGCCGTGCCAAGAAAATTCAAATTACGAAAGAGAACACCACCATCATCGATGGTGCGGGTGACCAAAAAGTGATCGAAGGACGCGTTCAGCAGATCCGCACCCAGATCGAAGAAACCACTTCCGATTACGATCGCGAAAAGCTGCAAGAACGCGTAGCGAAGCTTGCTGGCGGCGTGGCTGTGATCAAAGTCGGCGCGGCGACCGAAGTCGAAATGAAAGAGAAGAAGGCCCGCGTCGAAGACGCGTTGCATTCAACTCGCGCGGCAGTCGAAGAAGGCGTCGTGCCTGGCGGCGGTGTTGCACTCCTGCGCACCCAGGCGAAGGCGCGAGCTGTCAAAGGCGATAATCAAGATCAACAAACCGGCGTCAATATTCTGGTCCGTTCACTTGAAGAACCAATCCGCCAGATCATTGCCAACACCGGTGAAGAACCCTCCGTCGTCGTCAACCGCGTCATCGAAGGCAAAGGCAACTTTGGCTACAACGCGCAGACTGGCGAGTACGGTGACATGATTGCGATGGGTATTCTGGATCCAACTAAAGTCGCCCGTTATGCGTTGCAGAACGCAGCGTCTGTAGCTGGCTTAATCCTGACTACCGAATGCATGATCGCCGAAGCGCCAAAGAAAGATGCACACGGACATTCGCCGATGCCGCCAGGTGGTGACATGGGCGGCATGATGTAAGCATCTCGCTTAACATCTGCTCCTCGAAAGCCCCGCTTCCGCGGGGCTTTCTTTTTGGGTCAGGTTTTGTCGTGTTGGAACGACCAACCGCGCCTCGGTGGCCCGTCCTCAATGAACTTTAGGTTGCCTGCTCGTTAGCAGTTTTTGATAAGGTGCCTGTGCTTTTACCGTAAAGCGTGATGTGGTTTGCACTTCATCGTCGCTTTTAGCAGCCGCGCGCCGAGTCGGCTGATTGCAATCGGACCGATCTCGAATGGCAAGCTTCTTGCGAGAGACTAACTAGGACAGCACGGACTCCGGTCTCGTTTCCAGTGCCTGCTGCGTGTGAGTTGAAGCAACGGCGGGCTCGTGCCGATAGCACGGCTGTACGAGTACAACGACGAGGTATCGCGATGTCGAACACCTTCTCAGTTCTCACGAACGTCAACGTTCACGATTACTTTCACGCGCAGCTGGCGGCGTCCGTCGCTCATCAGCAGGTCGCCGCGGATCCCCAAACCTTGAACTATCTCGCCGACATGCTCACGCAATTTGCGGATCCCGAGCAGCTGTTTGCCCGCACTCAGGAAGGGTTGGATATTAAACCGCTGGCGCTGCAGTACGCGGACGTTGTCCACGCGGAAGGCGACTCCCAACGCAAGCTCGCGTTGAAACGCTTGGGCGATATCGCGTTGTTCATCTCAGGGATGTTTGCAGGCAATCTGGCGCGAAAGCTAGTTGATGTCGACTACTACATCGCAATGGGTAGCACCGCCTATCGGGACCTCGATGAAGCCTGGTCGGGAAATTTTATTCCTAAGCTACCGAGTTCTCCGTATGCGGAGCTTGGAAGTAAATTCCCAACGTTCGTCGACGTGCTTGCCGAGGTTTCCGAAAAATCGCATCTTGGCAGCAAACGCGATGTGCTTCGTGATTACGAAATTTGGTTACGCACTGGAAGCGCGCGCACCTTAAACAAAATGCACCAATACGGGTTGCAACCTTGCCGCGCGAGCGCAAGTTTCGCTCGGCACTAAGGCGATGTTGTTAGCTCAGATTCAACACGATCTGGCAGCGCTTTATGAGGCGCCGCTGCCTTATGACATTTATGATTTCGTCATCACCGATGCGCGGCTGGCCGAAGCGCTGACACCAGCGACCGACTCCGCGAATAATCTCGAACGATTACTCATCCAGCCGACCCTGGAAGATCCGCGTTTATCGCTCTACATTGATTCGGAAGTCTTGGCGCGGCTGCAAGCCGATAATCCAACGATATCTCTGCATACCGGCAACCTCGCCGAATATTTAATTGCGCTGGAAGGCGTGAGCCATCTTCACTACGTGATCTGGAACGTCGAACGCGAGAATACCGTCAGCTTGTTGGAACTCGAAATACAGGCGGAAGTCGATAAATACGTGGCGTGCGCGAAGTTATTCAGTGAACAGAACGCAGGTAGCATCCCGAGTGGTTTGCATCAGACGTTATTCGACACCGTAGGCTACGATATGACACTAGGGGAAGAGGCGCAGTCTCGCTATCAGGAAGCGAATTACTTCGCGGCAAAGTATTGTTCGGCACTGCGCCGACGGTTTCCGGGACATCACGGGCACCCGAGCTTTCTGCGCGAACTGCGTGCGTTCTACCGTCTCACGCAGAACGAAAAAATTCAGCGGATTAGATGTATAAATTGATTACCGCCGTAGTGTCCCCCGCTGAAGAAAGCGGCGAGCTACGCGGCTAGTCAGAGATTTTCTTATTCAGGTGCGGCAGACTCCGCGCATCTCCCGCCTGCATGTAGCGCGCCTCGCCGCCAGTTCGGGTGACATTCTCGTAGACTCCACTGTCGCGCTTCACCAGTTTCGTGAAGCCCATCCCCTTGAGCTTCGAGTTGCTGATCGGAATTGCGATCGCAGGGGCCGAGATTAACTTTCGTACTGGGGTCAGGAAATCGGTTTCGCCCAAAGCAATTTGTGCGGCGTAGCACACTTCGCCCCAGGTCGTGAGTTCGATATCAACACCATGCCGCACTTCCACGGTCTGGCCGTTGGCATCACAGCAGTAATCATAAACGGGCACTGCGCAGCCTCCTGTATTGAGTAGCGACTTGCAGTTTAATGATCTACGCCAAAGCCGGTGGTTTGCCAAGAATAGCACTGGCAAATTTCGGTGAACGGTCCTCTAGAGTCCCACGAACGGTACACCCCAGCGCCCAGCAAAGACAAATTCCGACACGTTACGGCGTGCGCGTTCCGCGGGATTTTTTTCGGTGACGCCTGCCGGTAGGCGGCTTGGATCACCTTGGTAGCCGAGGGCAAAAACAACTGCCGGATCGAATCCGTTCGGGACTTTACAGTGCTGGCGCGCGGCGTCAGTGTCGAATCCGGCCATTTGATGAACGCACAGGCCCAGTGCTGTCGCCTGCACAATGAATTGCGCGACGGCTAGTCCTAAGTCATACCAGGCGTGTCTGTTAGGTGCGCCGTTATGGGCAAACTGAAGCCGCGCAACGGCCAACCCCAACACTGGTGCGGTCGCGGCCCAGGCCCGATTCTGCGGAACCAGGCAGTCGAGCAGGTTCTGATACGCATCGTCGTCGCGACGCGCAAGCACAAAGCTCCAAGGTTGATCGTTATAACAGGAAGGTGACCAACGCGTGGCTTGGAGCAACGTTCCCAAGGTCTCGAGATCGAGATCGCGATCAGCAAAAGCTCGGGGGCTCCAACGACTTGCTAATAGAGGATGAATCGGACTCGTTGAGGATTCCACGCTGTTACCTTCCGACCATTATTGATTGGTTCGCGCCGAGGCGAGCACACTCGCCGCAGAATAAGTCGCTACACAATACGGGACAAGGTACGTAATCGCGATTTTCAGTAGGTCCCGACTTGATAACGAGTCGCTCAAAAACCTGTCTCCGTAATTGATCACGGCCAATACGGTGCCGACGACGAAAGCAACTTTGACGGCTCGTCGCACAACTCCGCGATCACACACGTACTTCCACCAACTCGCGAAGCGGTAATTCACGCGCGAATTTTCCTCACGACAATTTCCCGAACAGCTTTATTCACTAAGCTAGTTAACGCCTTAGCTTCGCCACAACTTCGGCGATGCGATCGAGCTCCGCCTCGATATTGCCACTGTCGGGAGGCACTAAAAATATAAGCTTCGAGTACCCTTGCTCCAAGAACCCAACCGCTTCGCCTGCGTCCCAAGGTGCATCCATCAAGGCCAAGGTAACATCAGCAAAACTACGTCCGCGCTTATCGCACGCAACGCGCAAATCGTGTACTGCATCTCCTGCGTAACGTCCGTTGTAAACCATCCAGCCATCTGCGTACTCAGCGACCCGTCCCGGCACCCATTTCGAATTCGAGCCGATCCAAATTGGTGGACCACCTGCTTGTAGCGGTTTCGGGAATGACCACATCGGCTCAAAATCAACGAACTCGCCGTGATACTCGGCAATTTCGTCGCGCCAAATCGCCTTCATCGCAAGCGTCCGGTCACGCACAATTTGCCACCGCTGCTTGAACGCAGTGCCGTGGTTGCGCATGGCTTCGTCCAGGGCGCCGCCCGCTATACCGAAAATAACCCTACCGCTAGACAGCTGATCCAGCGAGGCCACGGCCTTTGCGGTGTTGATGGGATCGCGATGGGTGACCAGACAGACCCCGAAGCCAAGGAGCAAGTGCTCGGTGACGGCCGCGGCTTGCGCGAGAGCGACGAAGGGGTCGTGTAAGCGCGACAGTGGATCTAATAGAGCTTCCGCATACGGCCAATCCCTGGCGCGTTGGAGAGGAATGTGGCTATTTTCAGGCAGAAACAGCATATCCAGATCGCGGGCTTCTACCGCCCGCGCGAGCGTTGTCGGTGCGAGTGATCGATCGGTCGCGAGCAGGCACACACCGAAGAGCGGCTCGTCGCGGAGTGACGTCGCCGTTTGCCTTCGCCTCAATGGACTTCCCTTCCGCTTAGGGCGTCGCGCAAACGGCGCCGAGCCGGCCAGTGGCTGAAAACACCAGTCGATTTGCGTATCCTATGAGTCATGCTTGGGGCTTGCGCTCGCCAATTACAAACACCCTGTCGCACCATCTTCATCTCTCGAAATTGAATAATTCATGCATAGCTACCTTCGACTTTTGCCAAGCCGACTTACAGTCGCGATCGTTGCTCGGTGCGTTCGACACGCTTGGCTGACATTACTCATTATGGCGCTGACGACGGTGTGTGCGCTGGTATATACCACGCGGCACCTAGGGATCGATACTGATACGTCCAACATGATCGATGCGAGACTTCCGCATCGCCAAGCGCACCTAGCATACCGGGCGGCGTTCCCCCAACTCAGCAGCGATATTGTGGTATTCACCGAAGCCGCCAGCGCCGGAATTGCCGAAGACGCCGCCGATCAAATAGCCCTCAAACTTCGTGCAATGCCCGCCACAGCACGCGTGGTGATTCGGCCCGGAGGCGGCGAGTTTTTCGAGACGAACGGACTGCTTTATCTGTCGATCGACGAATTATGGGCGTTGGATGATCGTTTAAACACGGCCGAGCCATTGCTCGGCACCCTGGCGAAGGATCCTAGTTTGCGGGGCCTGCTCGCCACGTTTGGTCACGGATTGGAAGCGGCATCCGGCGCCGACCAACAGGCGCTGCTGATTCGGATGTTCGATCAGGTAAGTGCGGCAAGTGAACGCCTGTTGGCCGGCACGGCGGTACCGATTTCCTGGCGCGATCAACTTTTCGCTAACGACGCGGCGAACCCAGGCCCGCACCGAGCATTCGTGATGATCGATCCGGTAGTAGATACCATGAAGGTGCAACCGGCGCTCAAAGCGGTAGAGTCGGTGCGACTGGTCGTGCGCGAGGTCGCGCAGGCGAATCCTTCAGTGCGAATCCGCATAACTGGTGATGCGGTGATGAATGGCGAGGAGCTAGTCACCGTCGCAGAAGATGCAAAATTCACAACCTTGCTGTCCTTCGTCTGCGTCACTCTTGTGATCATCGTTGGTCTACGCAGCGGGAGTCTGCTGAGCGCTGTCTTGATTTCCTTGGCATGCGGCTTGATTTGGACCGCGGCGTTCGCGACCTTCTTCGTCGGCGCGTTGAATATCATCTCGGTCTGTTTCGCGGTGTTGTTTATTGGTATGGGAGTGGATTTCGGGATCCAGTTTTCGATGCGCTACCTCGAAGGAAGCGATCGCGGCCTAGCGCGATCCGAAGCATTGATCGCCGCAGGTCGTGACGCCGGGGGGGCACTTGCGCTGGCGGCGGTTGGCGCTGCGATTAGTTTCCTGGCCTTTGTTCCAACGAGTTACCAGGGCCTTGCGCAGCTTGGGGTGATCTCCGGCGGTAGCATGGTGATCGCGTGGTTTCTAAATCTGAGCTTGTTGCCGGCGTTGTTGAGCCGTCTGCCCGTCCCGACGCGACGAAATTCCGACCGCGCGAATCAAAACCAGGCGTCCACATCGTGGGCAGGCCGCCATTTCAAAGTAATTCTGGGCCTCAGTGCGCTTGGCGTGATCGTTAGCCTGCTCTTACTGCCGCGCGCGCGCTTCGATTTGAATCCGTTGAATTTAAAAGATGCCTCGACAGATGGGGTCGCCGCGTTTCGGGATCTAGCGCTTGATCCGACAAACACTCCGTACAGCATTCATCTGCTCGCCCCTTCACTCGTCGACGCGGATCAGCTCGCACGCACTCTGGGTGAATTACCCACGGTAGACAAGGTGATCACCTTGTCGAAATTTGTGCCGGAGGATCAAGGAGAAAAATTAGAAATCATCTCCGCGCTGCAATTAACACTCTCAGGGGCCTTGGAACCTAGCACTCTGACGCCTCCCACCAGCGAAGAGGAAATCGCGGCAATGGATCTCTTTATCGCCGCACTATCCCGGCACACCGCCGCGCCCGAGGTGTCGCCGGAATGGACGATCAGTCTCAAGCGCCTGGAACATGCGCTCACGGCCCTGATGTCGCATCGCGCGTGGCCGACCTCACTGGTGCCGTTGCTACGCACTCAGTTGATTGGCGATTTGCCCGCGGTGCTAGTGCGTTTGTCGTCTTCATTAAATGCGCAAGCGATCAGCCTGGACTCCCTTCCCGATGAGCTTCGCGATCAATACATTGCCCGCGATGGCCAGGCCCGGGTACAAGTCATCCCGCGTGAAAACTTGAACGACAACGCCGCGATGAAAAACTTCGCGGTAAGTGTTCAGTCGATCGCACCCGGAGCAACCGATGCGCCGATCGAACTGTATGTTGGCAGCCGAGTTGTTATTAAGGCCTGCGTGATGGCGTCGGCCGGCGCACTGGTATTGACGATCCTGCTGCATATTTTCGTATTACACGGTGTCGTTGATGCGCTGCTGGTCGCCGCACCCCTACTACTTGCGATGTTACTTACGGTTGCGACCTCGGTGGTATTCGATGTTCCGTTTAATTTCGCCAATATCATTGCATTACCGTTATTGATCGGTCTCAATAACGCCTATGGTGCGTATCTGGTTGTGCGTAATCATGCGACCGGGAATGTGCGGGATTTATTGGCGAGCAGCACCCCCCGAGCGGTGCTGTTCAGCGGCTTAACCGCGATTGCGTCGTTCGGGGCTTTGGGTTTTTCGAAACATCCCGGGATGGCTGGGATGGGTATCCTAATCAGCGTTTCGCTGTCCTACGCCATCATCGCCGCGCTCGTGGTGCTACCGGCGATCATGGCGGCGCGAGAACACTACATAACGAGTAGGTTGGAGAAGGAATGACATGCGCTTGCCGATGCTCCGTAGGTTACCCTAGGTGTTGGGGATATTCCTCGCCTGCGCCGCAAGCAGAACGTTCGCGCATGCCGTAGTCGTTAGCGCCGAACCTGCTGCGAATGCCGTGGTGGCAGTGTCGACTTTTCCAATTGATCTGAAATTTAACAGCCGCATCGACAAGGTCGTTCGCGCTTGGCACTGATCGATGCGCGAGTTTTGGTGTTGTCTACCATAGCCCCTGAGGACCGACTTCAAACTCAGGCGGAGGGTGTTGTCCCAGGCAAATACCGGCTGGAGTGGTATGTTCTAAGCGCCGATGGACATATCACCCGCGGCAACTTGAAGTTTCAAGTCGTTTCTGAGTGTGTTATTGCGCGGTTGCGCGCTGGCATTAAGCGCCGCTGTCATTGGTGGCGTCATTTTTCGTCATTGGGTAATGGCACCCCTCGCGGCGGAGAGCTTCATCGGATCGGATCTCCGCGCGCGCTTGGCGCTGTTGCAATGCGCGGCCGCGCTCGCGCTTGCCACGGTGACGTTTATTAGCAAATCCCTTGATGTCTCAATATTGACCCCAACCATCGGACTGGCGTGGAGTAGCGCGCTAAGCGCACCCTTTGTCCTCGCCGGATTTACGAGTTGTGGCGCCGGTATTGTGTTGGCAGTGACTGCGCGCCGCAGCACCGTGCTGCGGTCGCTTGAGCTTACGCTGGCGATGCTGCTGCTTGGGAGCATCATCGCGACCACCCACGCTACCGGGAGGCTCGAAGGGCGTGCGGCACTGCTCGCTTTCTCGGCGATGCACCAGGCTGGAGGTGCCGCCTGGATCGGCGCTCTGCCTTATTTCCTGTTGGCTCTGGGCGGCTCCATGGCACCCGCCACTCGTGTAGCTATCGCCCACCGCTTCTCGACGGTTTGCGTGATCGCGGTGAGTGCCATCGCGATTTCGGCGGCGGCGAAGTATCTGTGGTACCTCGCCGCACCGGCTGCACTGTATGGCACAGCCAACGGACTCATGGCTTCGACGAAAGCATTGCTGTTTGCCGCACTGCTGTGTTTTGGGGCGGGCAACTTCTGGGCTGTGCGCCGCATGGCCACCGATGCTGGCGCGGCGATCCGCATTCGGCGCTTTGTGGAAGTCGAGATGGTACTCGGGCTTGCGATTTATCTCGTGGCCGGTTCTTTGACTTCGCTGCCGCCGGTGGTCGACTTGCCCAATGATCGGGTCGCCTTCGAGCGTATTACTGACCGAATAACCCCACACGCGCCGCGTCTCAGCAGCCCCGCTCACTCGGAGCTTTGGTACGCGACCGAGCAGGAACGGGTAAATCGGCTGGCGCAGGCCGCGCACGAAAACGCCCCACGCGCGTTCGTGCCTAGCGCCGGTATCGTACCGGTACGCACCGCAGCCGATATCGGATGGTCTGAGTTCAATCATAATTGGTCGGGGATTTTTGTCCTGTCGATCGGAAATCTTGCGCTCTTGGCGGGCCAGCGACGTGGGTCGTGGGCACGGCATTGGCCCATTACGTTTGTTGCGCTCGGGATCTTTGTCACTGCACGCTCGGATCCAGAAGCATGGCCGCTTGGTAGCGTGGGCTTTTTCGAAGCCATGCGCGATCCTTCCGTGATACAGCATCGTTTGATGGCGATCCTCGCCTGCGTATTCGGGTTCTTCGAATGGCAGGTTCGGATAGGCAAGCTGGCCGCAAACCGCGCCGCCTATGTGTTTCCGATTACGAATATCGTGGGCGGCTTTATGCTGCTTACTCATGCGCATAATCTTGAAAACATCCAAGAAGCGTTATTGATTGAGCTAAGCCATATTCCACTCGGCCTCTTCGCGATTATGGCCGGCTGCGCGCGTTGGATGGAGCTACGCTGTGAGGGGCCGATCAGCGTACGCGCCGGTCGCATTTGGCCCTGGTGCTTCGTCGCGGTTGGGCTGATTTTATTGTTTTACCGCGAAAGTTAGCCGACTAACCCTAAGGCCAGTGCAGTTCGTCTTCCGGAGCTTTGCCAAGTGAAAAAAGCTGAATTTCCCATGTCGCGAGGTTAATCCTAGAATCGGCTCTCGTGAATTCCGCACCTCGCGCCTCTTCGTTCTGGGTAATGTTCTGCCTGATCTTCGCGGGCGAGGCGATCTTCAGCCTGCCATTTCATCTCGCGCGCTTCTTTCGACCGACCATGCTCGAAGCATTCGCGCTTTCAAATGCTCGCTTGGGCGATGTGTATGCGGTGTATGGCATCACCGCCATGCTCGCGTATTTTCCCGGTGGCGCGCTTGCCGATCTGTACTCACCACGGATTTTATTAACAGGGTCGCTGCTGGCCACTGCCGCGGGCGGAATTTGGCTCGCGAGTTTTCCGAGCGCGCAGTCTTTGGCGGTGCTCTATGGATACTGGGGCCTCACCACCATTTTGTTGTTCTGGGCAGCGCTAATCCGCGCCACCCGCGAGTGGGGCGGATTAGCGCTGCAAGGTCGCGCCTTCGGCGTACTGGACGGCGGCCGCGGCTTGGTCGCAGCCACGCTTGCCAGCGTCGCGGTGACCCTGCTTAGTGCTAACTTTGTGGCGGGGGATTCACAGATGAATAAAGCGAGTTTCGCGCTCGTGATCTATTTCTACACCGGAATCACGGCCCTCGCCGGCGTGCTGTGCTGGTGGGTGATTCCCACCGCTAGTTCCCCGTCCAGCCAGCGTTCCATTTCATTCACGGGTTTGCGCACGGTGCTCCTCGCACCGCGGATTTGGTGTCAGGCGGCAATCGTGATCGCGGCCTACTGTGGCTACAAGGGGCTCGACTACTACACGCTCTATGCCCAAGCCGCGTTGGGCTTAAATGATCTTGAGGCGGCTACCTTGATGACCCAGGCAGCTTATCTGCGGCCGATCGCGGCGGTGAGCGCGGGTTTACTAGCCGATCGCTTGGGTGCCGGTCGGATGGTCGGCGGAATGTTTGTCATGGGCGCGCTGGCGTATCTCGCGTTAGCGCTAGGGAGCAGTGGCACGGCGATGATTTTCTACGCGAACTTGTTCGTCACAATAGTGTGCGTTTACGGTTTGCGTGGGATTTACTTTGCCCTGCTGGAAGAATCTGGCGTTCCGCGCGCACACACGGGAACGGCAGTGGGCGTCATCTCGGTGATTGGTTACACCCCGGATATCTTTTTTGCACCGATTGCGGGGCGGCTACTAGATGCTGCACCTCGCGCAGGCGACTACGCCAGTGTTTTTATCTTGTCCGCACTTCTCTTCAGCGTCGGCGCGCTCAGCGCCTACGCCTTGCATCGGACGTATCGCGCTCGCCGGTAAATTTAACGGAAGCCGAGCACCCAGATCGCCGTGTTCTGACCTTACTCCTTACCCCTGTGCCAAGTGCGCGTGTTCCTCGGCGCGCAAATGCCGCCAGTGCCCTTTTGCGAGTTCGCCGAGTTGCAGCGAACCAATCGCGATCCGAATAAGCCTGACCACGGGATGATCCACCGCTTCCAGTAATCGGCGCAGATGACGGTTCTTGCCCTCGGCGAGCACGACTTCGAGCCAGGCGTTGCGGGCGCCATGCCGTAATAGCGTCGCCGAATCGACCCGCAGCATCGCACCGTCGCGCATGAGTACTCCTTGGCACAGCTTCAATAAAGTCTCAGGCGTAGGAAGTCCCTCTATTTGCGCGTGATAGGTTTTGGGCACGTGGCGTACGGGATCGACTATGGCTGACGACCATTCAGGATCGTTGGAGAATAAGAGCAATCCCTCGCTGGCTTGATCGAGCCTCCCGACCGGCGCGATCCAAGGCAGGCCGCTGTCTTTAAAGCAGGAGTACACCGTCTCGCGACCACGTTCGTCGGCGGCAGTGGTCACCACCCCGTGTGGTTTGTTGAGCATGATGTAAACCGGAACTCGCGAGCGAATTGGCTCGTCATCGACAGTAATGTGGCTGTGCACGGTGGTCGGCGCTTCGGGATCGCGGATCGTGACGCCGTTGAGTTGAACGCGGCCATCCACAATCAACGAGCTCGCCGCCGATCTCGAACACAAACCGGCTTTGGACAGCGCACGCGCCAGCCCGATCCGACGCTCTTCGGGAATTTTGGAGTGGTCGCGGCGCATACGCGCGAGTGTAGTCGCTCGTGCCAGCGACACAAAGCAACACTGCCTCGAAGCGGTCTCGTGCCCGCGCACATTGCAGTTACGTTTGCTACAGTCGTGAAAGTGAAAACAAAGCCCGCCATTGCAGTTCACGAAGTCAGTTTCGAATACCCTGGGCGACGTGCACTCGATTGCGTGACCTTTGAAGTCGAGGCCGGCACCGTAACTGCCCTGGTAGGTCCGAATGGTGCCGGAAAAACCACGTTGATGCGTTGCCTGTGTGGTCTGGAGAGTCCGCTGACCGGGACTATCCACATCGACGATATCAATGTCGTTGACGAGCCACGTCGAAGTCACGAACGCATCGGCTTCCTGCCAGACTTCGTCGGCCTCTACGATTCGCTGAAGGTCGAGCAATGTCTGCACTACCACGCTGCTGCAAATGGCGTGACCCGAAACCTGTCGGAGCGGATCCGGGAGACTGCCGCGCAGCTGCAGTTGAGCGATCGACTGCAACAACCAGTCGGCGAACTTTCTCGCGGGCTCCGCCAGCGGGTCGCGATCGGGCAGGCGATCATCCATGAACCTGCCCTGTTGATTTTAGATGAGCCAGCCTCGGGCCTGGACCCGGAGGCGCGGCATGATCTCGCGCGATTGTTTCGGACCCTGCAGGCCCGCGGGATGAGCCTACTCGTGTCGTCGCATATTCTGGCGGAACTCGAAGATTACGCGACCCATATGCTGGTGCTGAAGGAGGGCCGTTTGCTGGAGCATCGCGCGCTTTCAAGCACCGCTGCGACACACGCCGAGCTAACACTGGAAGTGCTCTCGGATCCGACTGCGGTCGCGCAGTGGTTACGCACTCGCAGCGAGATCAGCGACGTGGAAACTACCACGCGCGGCGCGCGTTTCCTGTGCGCCGGTCCCCGCATCGCACAGGTCGATTTGCTGCGGGATCTCATTACCGCCGGATTTCTCGTCAATAGCTTTGGGCCGGTCGGCTCTGATCTGCAACAGTCCTACCTCAACAGCGTGCGCACGCCTGCGGAGCGATTAAGTGAATCCTGAATTTCAACGGCAATGCTGGTTGGAGCTCAGTGTGGCACGGGTCACGTTGATGGGGGGCAGCCTTGCGGCGTTATTTATGTTGATGGCTTTCATAGATGCGGAGACTGGCACTGGCGTAGCGCTGCCCGCGGTCGCTGCCGCGACCTTCGTCGCGCTGAGCTTGGCCTGGGGCGGTCAGCGCGCGGGCGATGCGATGCTCGTCGAATTGCGCGATCGCACCTGGGATACCCAACGCCTCTCAGCACTCGGGTCCTGGCGGATGGTCTGGGGCAAGTGGTTGGGTGCGACCAGCCTTACCTGGTTGAGCGGCGGCGTCTGCCTAGCGGTGTTCATGCTCAGCGCGAAACAATTCGAATTCTCGATCCGGGCGCTACTCGGGATCCAGGCAGTCACCGGCGCTGTCTTTGTACAAGGCTTGAGCTTGATCGGCGCTCTCGCCAGCGCTGGTCACCCTAAACGCAATAAAGGACCGGTTGGCGCGCGGCTTATTGCGGTGATCGGCGGTCTTGTCTTCGCATACTTCGCCTTCCGCCTGGGCGACGATGAACTTGTGCGTTGGTACGGACGGGATTATCCCGCGTTGTCGTTCACCACCTGCCTAGTGGTGGCGACCACGGCCTGGGTCGTTGTGGGCGCCTATCGCATGATGTGCAACGAGCTACAGGTGCGCGCGATGCCGTGGCTCTGGCTGATCTTTTTGCTCTATGTCAGCGCGGTCATTACCGGCTTTTTTAGTGCCGGGATCGGGACCCTCACCAATCTGCGAACCACGGCGGTAAGCGGTTTGCTATGCACCGTACTCGCCGCTTATTTGTGTGCGTTTACCCTTTTTCGCGATCCGCTCGCGCTGCGCAGACTCGTGCGTTATGGCCGCGATGGCGAGTGGCGGAGGTTCGGCGAAGCAGTACCGCTCTGGCTTTGCTCACTCGCGCTGAGTGTGATGTGGGTCGCAATCAGTATGGCTTTGTCAGGCGGTGTCATCGCCCCACAGAAGCCTGTTGAGAATCTCGGCTTCGTCGGTGTCCCGCTGCTGCTATTCGTGATCCGAGATCTTCTAATTCTGCTCGCCGCGAGCAATTTTGCACGCCCGGACCGCGCCGAAATGACCACTGCGCTAACCCTGGGGTTATTATATTGGTTGGCACCAGCGCTATTCGAGATGCTGGGACTGGAGACTGTGAGCCAGCTGTTGCGGCCAGCGTTCTGGACCGACCCCGTGTCCGCCAGCGTGCTATTACTAATTCAGATAGCACTATGCACGGCGTGGGCTTATCGCCTGTATCGGATCCGCGCCGCGCCGCGCACTGCCGCAACAGCGTGATTCGAGCGGAAATAGTGCCGGAGCTTGGTTTTTTTGCTTATTGGTTGGCCGGTGATATCTCTAGGAGCACAGACAGTCGCTGGTCTTTACGCCGGAGAGAGAATTCTCTCTCAGATCCGGATTTTCCTGCCGAGCTTAGTGAAATCTTAGGACAAACACTAATTAGTGGGTTCGACACCAATTCATGCCTGTAGAGTGGTCGTCGGTGGCTTGTACAGGCGGTTGCTCCGCGCTTGGCGAGGCGCGCCCGATCTGAACTTCGCCAACAAACCGGAAAGCCTTTGCGGTGAATGGTTTTGATGAAGCGCTGGGTTACGCCATCATCGCCCAAACCTTGGCGCGCAGATTTGATCCGACTTGCCATCGCGCTATCCGAGACCACCCGACCGTCCCACACTTTCTCGATGATTTCGTCGCGGGACACGAGCCGATCCCGATTCTCAATTAACAACACAAGTAGAGCGAATACCTGCGGCTCGAGCGCAAATACCTCGCCCGAAGCTCGGCCTTGTCGAGATCTAATTCGAAGTCAGCGAACCGGCAAATCATGGAAAGAAACTTAGAATATCCTGCTGCGATCTCTCAGAAATCTCCACGATTTCTCCATAGTAACTCCAAGCACCGGGTGCCGCCGAGTGTAACCCTAGGCTCGTCGATGGCATATCGCCGCCGGCGTACCTAACTATCCAGGAGAAGTGAAATGCCCCTAGTAACCATCGATGTGATCAAAGACGTTTTCACGCCAAAACAGAAACAAGCACTCATCGCAAAGGTGACTGAAGCGATGATCGACGTAGAAGGCGAAGGTATGCGCGCAGTGACGTGGGTCCGCATCAACAAGTTTGAAGGCGGAGACTGGGCGATCGGCGGCAAAACGATGAAAGCTCCGACGTTCACGCGCTAGCCGCAAACAAGGCTGCTTAGGATCGCGGCACGTTCGAGGTGAATAACATGGGATGGGACCCGCGATCGTTTAAACGGTGTTTAACCCGCGGAAGTAGTCAATGACTTTATCGTGTCGTGGCGTGGCATTCGGGCGATGTTGAAAAAATCAGGTCCTTTATCGCCGATGATTGTCATTACGCAAATGTTCCGTCGTTGACTGGCGTGAATCCGGCGATCATTGGACGCGAGAAAATGCGCACGTTTCTCGCGCCCTTTTTTGCTAAAGACCCGCTTATCATTTCATTCAATTTGCGGACTGAGATCAAAAACAGCATGCCCGGCGGCGATGGCGTCGCGATAGAGCGTGTTGATAATTTTGAAATCGGTAATTCAAAATTCGCGGTGCCGGTCGCCGGACTATTCAGAGTCAAGGACATTAAGGTCGTGTATTGGATCGATTACTTCGACGGCGCTTCGATCGCGCCGGTCGTCACTTTGATGACAAGCTTGGCGAAGCAGTAGCGAGATCAGGGTAAAAACTCGCGCCCCACTGCGGCGAAGAAGATCAACACCAACGCTTTCAGAACGAAGCCGCCAAGATCCTCGCCGCGGACTTTGCCGCTTCGCGGGAAGCGCTATCCACCTCCGGACCAAATAAGGTTTTTTCGCCAAGGATTGTGGATACTTCGGTGATCCCGATCGCGCGCAACCAAACTTCGAGATATTGTCGTTGCAAATCCCACAGCTCGGACGCGAGCCCGGCCGCATTGTATTCGACGCCTCGGGCGTAAATCACCGCCGCTTTATGTTTGCTTAGAAGTCCATTGAGACCCTTCTCGTCAAACGTAAACAGCAGATCTTTTTGCGTGACGCAATCGATCAAGTGTTTCAACTTGTACGGGATCGTGTAGTTCCACATCGGCACGCTGATGAGCAACTTATCCGCACGTTGAAGTCGTGCCGCCAACGCGCGAATGGTGTCCCAGGCACGTTCTTACGCCGTAGTCAGCGGCGAGCCCGTGATCCCCGAATATTTCGCGTCCAACGTATCGCCGTCGAATTCTGGAAGTGGGATGTTCCAAACATCGAGCACATCGAGCGTATCGCGCGGGTTCGCCGCCTGATACGCGCTCAGAAACTCCTGTGCGACTTCAATCGATGCCGAACGCTGTTTGCGCGGCGGCGACTCGATATAGAGTAAATGCGGCATCTCAGCATTGTCCGAAGTGAGTGGTTCGCTCTATTGCGACTTTGCGCGAGGCCAGCGCGACAAGGAGTCCGTTGCCTGGTTAACTTTGTGCCGCGATAAACGACTTAATTCGCGGTGCGACTTCTTCGCGATAACGCGTGCCGCTAAACACGCCGTAGTGTCCAACGCCAGGCTGTACATAGTGTTGATGCAATTCGGACGGCAGCTCTGGGCAGAGCGCGTGCACCGCCTCGGTCATTCCAACCTTACACATGTCATCGTCCGCGCCTTCGATCGTGAACAACGGAATGTCTCGGATCGCAGCGCATTCGACGGCGGCACCTTCGTATTGCATCGTACCTTTGGATAATTGTGGATCGAAGAACACCCGCTCCGAGGTCTCGATGAAAAATTCTTCGGTCGTATCCAGGATCGCGAAATATTCATTATAAAACTCACGATGTTTGTTCGCCGCCGCCTCGTCGCCATTGAAGACATCCACAAAGAACTGCCGATGCTTTTGCCAGTGAGTGCGAAGATTCATGCCCATGAAGGCGGCCAACTGCATAATGCCAGGGTATACACGCCGACCCGCGCCCGGATAACCAGCGGGTACTTCCTTCACGGTCAACAGGCGATGCAGGCGCGCATTCGAGAGTTCGGAGACGCGAGTTAAAATGTTGGGATTTGCCCGCACATCGATCGGGCCTGCCATCAACGTCAAGGATTTTGGACGTTGCTCGTGCTGTCGACCGGCCATCACGGCGACCGCCGTCAATACCGGTGCCGCCGCCTGGCAAATCGCAACCACATGGGTCGCCGGTCCCAGGAACTCTAAAAATTCGATGATGTAATGCACATAGTCTTCGAAGCCAAAGCGACCTTCGCTCAGGGGCACGTAGCGCGCGTCTTGCCAATCGGTGACATAGACATCGTGGTCCGGTAGAAACGCGCTATACGTTTCGCGCGATAAAGTCGCGTGATAAAGTCGCGTGATGGCCAGACAAGGCGGCGACGATTAAAACCTTCGGTCGCGTCTTCGCGCCTGTGCTAACAAAGTGGAGCAGGTTGCAAAACGGCTTTTTTACGACGGTTTGCTCCGCCACGGGGATTACCCGGCCTTCGCTTTCGCATTCGTTGATGCGATAAGACTGTTTCGGGTAGTGGCCTAGTAGACGCGCACTCGACTCGAATGTCGCGGCCTGCCAACGCCCAATCCCCGTATCCCGCAGGGGGTAGTTAGGGTGGGTTACGACGCGACGACTGTAATCGAACACGGCGCTCCAGGGATAAAACACCGCTTTTTGCATCACGTCAGTGAGCTGGTACTGAATCGACATCTATGGGTCTCCGTCGGTATGTCGCATGAGAATAACAGCCGCGCGCGGCTCCTGCTTCCTCGAATTGCAAATCCGCTTGCAATTCGCGCGACGTTTTACAATTGCTACCAATGGCCCAGAGGTCGGCCATTTACGTGGTGCTTAGCTCATCAGCCGTGCACATAAGTACCGGGTGCGGCCACCAGCGCCGGATGTTGTGAGTCGCCGAGCTTTGCGGGTGCGGGGCACGACTCCCCGCTCCGCGCTTTAATCCATTCACTCCAGCATTCCCACACGATCCCACATGTTTAGTCGATTCGCGCAACCACGCGTCGGGATTGGGTCCCGGTTCCGGACCGGTGTGATAGTTCGATTTCGGGTTGCCAGGTGGATTCACGAGGCTTGCGATATGCCCGGAACTGCTGAGTACGAAGGTTGGTTCTCCGCCCAACAATTGGGTAGTTCGATAGCACCCCTGCCACGGCGTGAGGTGATCCGTCAGACCCCCGATGACGAAGGTGTCGGTCGTGATCTTTGAAATATCGACGGCTTCGCCCAAAACTTCGCGTGCACCGGGCTTACACAGTGCGTTGTTTTGAAAGAGTTCCAGAAAATCCGCGTGCAACGCGGCTGGCAGATTCGTCGAATCAACGTTCCAAACCAGAATGTCGAAACTCGCAGGCTTTTTGCCCATCAGATAGTTGTTGACCCAATAATTCCACACCAGATCGTTCGGCCGCATCCAGGTAAATAACAGACCGAGATCCTCGCCTTTGATGATCCCTTGTGAAGTTGAGTGTTGCTGCGCCATTTGTAAAACGTGCGGAGTGCGCAAGGCACCGATCATGGCCTCGGACTCGAAATCGAGCAGGGTTACCGCGTAGGTCATCGATTGGATGCGTGGATCGCCCACCGCGTTGAGATAACCGAGAACGGCCGTCATCGTAATTCCACCCGCGCAAAAGCCCATGGCATTCAGATCTTGGCTGCCCGTGATAACGCGTACCGCATCGGTGGCTTCTAGGATCGCGTTTACGTAGTGATCAAGATCCCAGTTGGCATGCTCTGAAGTCGGATTGCGCCAACTGATCACGAACGTCTGGATCCCCTGGCTGACCGAATACTCCAGCAGACTGCGGTCGGGGCTTAGGTCGAGAAAGTAGTACTTGCCAATCTGCGGTGGAATCACCAGTACTGGGCGGCGGCTGACTTGCGGCGTTTGTGGTTGGTATTGGATCAGCTCCAACGTTTCCGATCTAAACACCACCGCGCCCGGGGTCGCCGCAAGATTTTCGCCGAGCGTGAACGCGCTGCGGTCGACCTGCGACGGCATGCCGCGATTTTCGGCTAAATCCTCGAAATAGTTGCGCAGGCCCTCGACGACGCTTCCCCCGCCGGTTTCCACCGCGCGCTTGAGCGCGGCTGGATTGCCTAAAAAAATGTTGGTGGGTGACCACATGCTGGTCAATACATCCGCCCCGAGCTTGGCGCGTTCGCGGGCCCGCCAGTCTTGATTGTGCTCAGCGAAATTGTTCAGCGCCTTCGACCACGCAAGATAGGCCTGCCCGACCCGCTTGTAGAAGGGGTTTTGCGACCACGCGTCGTCCTTGAACCGCCAGTCCTTGTTATCGGGCGCGACGTCAGATGTCCCGAGTGCGATTTTAAAGAGTTCCTGATAAAAATTTACCGCCTCGGTCATCGCGGGTCCGAGCTGCGCGCCCTGCCCCAGCGCCGCCAGCACATTGGCGATATTGAGATCACCAAGAAATTCGCCGGCACCTGGGCGCTCGGTAGCGCGATCGGTGCTCATATCGGGAGCGGAATCCGAGGGAGTAGTCATTGGTCACCTTCGAGAGTTCGTTGGATTTTCTTATTTCGCCGACGCGTGGAATCGTGGTTACGCGTACCCCGGGGCGCACCGGTTGCCACTTGTGCCTAACCGCAGTTCGATCAATAGCACAAACGCGACATGACCTCACATATCCCACCCGCCGTTGACTGAAATCACCTGCCCAGTGATGTATCCCGCATCGTCGTGGGCGAGAAATAACACCGCGCGCAATATCGTACCCCGTGCCGTGAGCTGCGGCAGATTCGCGAAAATGCGACTAGACTTCGCTCGAGAGTCGCACACAAGTGTCGACCTCGCAAACCACTAAGGGGGTCATCATGGCGAAGCCTAAAGCCGCGGCAGCGGCAATCCATCGTGTCACCGATGTAATTGGTACCAGCACGCTGTCGTGGGAAGGCGCCGCGAAATCATTGCGTGACTTGCGTGTGGCGGAAATCGAAAAACTTGATTTGAAAATCGAGAACGGGAAAGTCGTGGCGTACCGGGCGCGGGTGTCGCTGTCGTTTAAATACGAGGCGTAGCGTAAGAATTTCAGGGGGTCATCAGACGTTGACCCCCTGAAGCGGCCCGCCTACCCCAATAACGCACTGCCGATCCGATAGCCGCCAATGTAGGTGCCAAGCGAGGCACCGAGGCCACTCAGTACAAAGACCAGCAAGGTGCGGGCGACGCGGTTTCGCCACCACCCGCGCCAGTGGGTTGTTTCATACCGCAGATTCTTGAAATCACCGACGGTCGGCCGGCGTAGGTAACCTTCCGTTAGCGCCGTGAACATGCCGATTCCGATGGCGGGATGTAGAGTAGTCAGCGGCGCGCCCAGGAACGCGGTGATGATGGTCAAAGGATGCGCGCCAGCGAGGAAGGCACCTAGCGCGGACAGCCCACCGGTAAGCACGATCCAATCGCGCACCATCGCCCAACCAATTTCTGGGTTGCGCGCAAAACCAAGCGCGATCCCGCCAACGATAAAAATCGCGAGTAACCAGGGCAACGCACGGCCCCAGCGCGAAGAGGATGGAACCGCATTGAGTTCTTGCAATACCGAAGTTGCGGTGGCGGTGTAATTCTGCAGCTCCTGGCTTAGACCACTGAGATGTCCCGCGCCGACAACGGCGAGAATGCGGCGATGTCCCAGGTCAACCAATTGAAGTAGGCGCGCAGCCATGAAGCGATCGCGCTCAGTCACTAGCGGGACATAGATTTCATCCGCGTGGCGCGCGAACTCGGCGAAGGTTGCCTCTAATAGATCGCTGTCCTTCAACCGTTCGATCTCTTCCTCGCCGATCGAATCTGTACTTAACGCGCTCAGCATAAGTCCGCTGAACAAGATCGCGCGCCGCCACCACGACACTCCGCGATAAATCCGTCGTAAGGTAATGCCGATATCGCGATCGATGGTCTCAAGAGCGAGATTACGGCGCTGCGCGCCATCGAACGCGGCACGCATCTCGGCCCCCGGTTCAATCCCGAATTTAGTGGCAAGCCGTTGCTGAAAGGCGCCGAGCGCGAGCATCGCGACGACCATCGACGCTTTCCCCTGGCGGATCACTTGCACTAGATCGAGTCGCGCGAAGGCGTTCGGATCGCGCATTGCCTGCAGTCGATTCGCGCATAATTCGACCGCGATGCAGTCGTAATCCCCTACCGCGATTTCATGCGCCACCGCATCACGGCTCGCCCGCGACACATGCGCTGTGCCGAGCAGGCGGATCGAACTGTTCCCAATCACGACTTCCCGGAACGGCGGTGCCGCGACCGCGGGGATCTCACCTTCGGCGAGTAACGTCGACAAGATAGCCAGCCTCCAACCAGTTGCGGCCCAGTAGCAGCTTCTCGGCCGACTGCGCGCGACCGTCGCGCTGGACGGTTAGCGAAACGTGATAGCGAAATTCGCGGCAGTCGGCCGTCTTAATCGCGTGGATCCCGATTATTTTCGTCTGCAGCCGGGCGCGTTCGCCCCGCTCATTCAGCACGGTGAACGCGACTTGCCGGCCGATATCGCGTCGCGTTGGTCGCCCCTCGCCGCCGATAACCGCAACGTCGGTCGCGTTGATCGAAGACACTTCGGCCCCCGTATCAAGGCGCGCGGCAAATTCCAGCTGGGCTTCCTGGATAACGACGGGGACCACGCTCGGCACGACCTTGCGTAGCGCATAGTGTTGACCTATAACAAAAAAGACGCTTGCCGCGATGAGTGTGGTTAGCCCCCACAGCCAGCGATTGCGGGCAGGTGGCATCGCGGAATTATTCGGAACGGGATCGGGCATCGTGCGAATTCTAACCGACCCAGGTCAGCGCGGCAGAGAAACCTGCGGCACTGCGATCTACGCCGCCTCACGCGAAAATTCAGGCAGGATTAAGTGGTGTGCGCTTAGTGTGCGAATCGTGTCCGCGGGTGTACGTCCCCGGACACACTTAAGGGCTTAGGAGTTTCGGTGTTATGAACAAACTAAAGCGGAATCTGCAAGTGTCAGCGCTGCTCGTAGCGATCGCTGTCGCGGGTGTGGCCGAGAGGCCGAGCATCGTTTTGAAACCGGTATTCGCCAGTACAATCGCGGGGGCCACAGCTACCCGGGGTACCAGGGCAACTGGGGACAGCAGAAGCACTATGGCTACCAGAGCGATCGCGGGTATTACGCGCCACGGCCAGAGCCGGTAATGCCGACCCGCCCGTTTTTCGTTCAGCCGTACTCACGCAGCCATATCTCTCGTGGCGATGATCAGTGGGCTTACGGCCACGGTTATCGGCACGGCTATCGCGATGGTTCTAGTGATCACCACAATGGTCACTCGCAACAGGGGCAGAATCAGTGGGATTCTGGTCACGGGAATCATGATCGCTGGAACTCGCATCATGGACACTCGGGTTTTCAGGATCGCTACGGCGATCAATATCGTGGCAACTGGAACGGGATCCCTAACTATTACGTACCGCGTTCGGGAGTCTCGGTCTACTATCAAAGCCACTAGCCAGGCACACCGAACCCTCGCCAACCAGGCGAGGGTTCGGCTAATGCAGAGCCCAATAAAGTACATGACGTTAGCCAAGCGATGATTTCCCGCGAGTATCTGCACACTCTCGCTGCGTATAGCCGCTGGATGAATGAACGTTTATTCACGTGTTGTGCCGAGTTGACCGATGCACAACGCAAGCGCGATCTCGGAGCTTTTTTCAAATCAATTCACGGCACCTTGAATCATTTACTGCTCGCGGACCGTATGTGGCTCAGCCGTTTTACCGGCGAGACCTTCGTGATCCGAAGTTTGGCCGAAGAACTCTACGTTGATTTCGATGAACTTAGCTACGAGCGCAAAACCACCGATGCTGCGATTGCGCGCTGGATCGACGGTGTGTCCGAAGCCGATCTTACCGGCGAACTGCATTACACCGGGATCGCCAAGCCCATCCCGCGCCAGTATCCCTACTGGTTTGCAGTGGTGCATATGTTCAATCATCAGACTCACCATCGTGGTCAGATCACCGCCTTGTTGATGCAGCTCGGAATAGATCCCGGCGCAACCGATCTTATTTCTTTGCCGGAACGAAACTCGTAGGTTCCCGCAACTGAGCAATCTCCTCGCGACGACCTCCCTTCTTCCGTAGAATCCCGCGCTCGCTCTACTGCACTTTCCAGGTTTAACTTTCTGTGCGCGATCTAAATCCCCCGCAGCGCGAAGCCGTGCGCTACACCGAAGGTCCGTTGCTCGTTCTCGCGGGCGCGGGGAGCGGCAAAACGCGCGTGATCGCGCACAAAATCGCCCACCTCGTGAGCAGCCGGCAAGCCGCGCCGGAATCCATAGCCGCGATTACTTTTACGAATAAGGCCGCGAAGGAGATGCAATCGCGGGTCTCGGCTCTCCTCAGGCGCGACGGCAACTTACGCCCGTGGGTGTCGACCTTTCACACCTTGGGACTGAGGATCCTGCGCGAGGAATTTGCACGGTGCGGTCTACGCCCGAGATTCACCATTTTCGATTCGCGTGACAGCGAGTCCGCGCTCGCGGACGTCGCCCGCCGCGAACTAGCTTCAAATACTTTTGATCTGGGCGCGTTGCAGCAACGGATCTCCAGCTGGAAAAGCGCCTTGCTCGACCCGTCAGCCGCCAGCGCGGACGGCGGGGACCCTCTCGCCCGCGCCGCGCTCGCCTGCTATCCGGAATATGCCCGGATGCTGTTGGCCTTTAACGCGGTTGATTTCGATGATTTGATTTTTCTGCCAGCGCGCCTATTCAAAGCGGACCCGGACTTACTGGCGACATGGCAGACTAAAATCAGATTTTTGCTGGTCGATGAGTACCAAGATACAAACCTCGCACAGTATGAACTCGTCAAGCTGCTGGTCGGAGCGCGCGGGCGCCTGACCGCGGTTGGCGATGATGATCAGTCGATCTACGCGTGGCGCGGCGCGCGCCCGGAAAATCTAGCCAAGCTCACCGGCGACTTCCCAGCGTTAAAAATCATCAAACTCGAACAGAACTACCGCTCAATGGGAATTATCCTCAAGGCGGCGAACCAACTGATCGCGAGTAATCCGCATGTCTTCGATAAAAAGCTCTGGAGCGAACGCGGCTTCGGCGAACGAATAAAGGTGATCGGCGCTGCGGACGAATTCGCGGAAGCGGAAAATATCGTCAATATGATCAACCACCATCGGGTTGTGCACGGCACTGCGTTCAAGGATTTCGCGATCCTCTTTCGCGGCAACCACCAAGCCCGGGTGTTCGAAGGTGCCTTGCGGGAGCGCGCGATTCCCTATTTGCTATCAGGGAGTCGTTCATTTTTCGATGCGGCGGAAATTAAAGATCTTCTGTGCTACCTGAGATTGATTGCCAATCCTGATGACGACAACGCGTTGTTACGCGTGATCAACAGTCCGCGGCGTGGACTCGGCTCCGCCAGCGTCGAAGTGCTGGTGCAAGTCGCCGCATCCATCAAACGCTCGTTATGCGCCACTTTGAACAGCGAAGCCTTTGCCGCTCGCGCCACACCGCGGGTGGTGAAACTGGCGCGGGAATTTGGCCATTGGATACACAGCTTGCAACCTACCAGCGACGGGAGCTCGCCGGCAGCGCTCGCGCGCCAGGTCGTCGCCGATCTGTGCTACGACGATTGGTTGGAGGAAACCAGCGAGGCACCTGAAGACGCGGCCCGACGCAAGGCCAATGTCGGCGATCTTATCGATTGGATTGCGCGGCTGGAGACGCAGGACGGTGGGCGTGATCTCAGCGGAGTTATCGCCGCTCTGACCTTGTTCGACATGCTGGATCGCAAGGAGGAGGAAGACGATCGCGATTGCCTGGCCTTGATGACCTTGCACGCGGCGAAAGGTCTTGAGTTCCCGCATGTCTATCTCGTTGGCTTCGAAGAAAACATCCTGCCCCACCGCGCGAGTATCGACGCCGATACCGTCGAAGAAGAACGCCGCCTGGCGTATGTGGGAATCACCCGCGCGCAACAAAGTTTGACGATTTCTTATGCGCGAACGCGTCGCCGCTTTGGCAAGACTGAAGATTGCCAGCCTAGCCGGTTTTTGGAAGAGCTGCCCCGCGAGGACCTCGTGCTGGACGGCGCAAGCAATACCACGACCGATCGCGCTTCAGGCCGTGCAACGCTCGCGAGCTTGAAAGGAATGCTCGGATCTTAAAGAGCTCCGTACGAGCAATGTCGTCGGGAAGTGACAGAAAAAGGCATGCTGGTGTGTTGGTGATAAATGTGTCAGCCATCCGTGGGGACTACCTGCCGACTGATAGCCGCAGATCAACGCCCTTATCGCGCCTTATCACGGGATGGCACGAACTGTGCTCAGAAATAAAGTCAGAGGTGCCCACTATGTACAACAAAGCCTGCCTCCCGAATTCAGAACAGGCGTCTTCGTTAACAAACCTGGTCCAGATTTATTCGGACCGGCTTGAGGATCGTAAACAGCGGTTACGTGACGATCAGGCGTTCTATCGCGCCAAGCTCGAAGAGTTAGAAGTGTTCGACCCCCAGGACTGCACCGGGTTACGCCGGATTTATGCGAATCCCCTGGAGCGCACGTCTGACTTATTGCGCACCGTGTCGCTCTAGCCTGGCAGGTGCCGACAACTTCGTGTTAACTCTGCATAGGGCGCTCCCACCAATAATGCCTGTGCTACCCTCTCGCCATGCAAGCGGCGAACAGTCACGACAACTGGCATGAAGAGCGCCAATCGGCGTGGCTTTATCGCATTATCGCGGCGGGCGAGCCAGATCCAAAAATCGCTGACATGTTCCGCGCGCTGGCCACCGCAGCCGATGATCAAGCCAAGCTTTGGGTTGCGGGAATTGCTGAGCCACCACCCTTTGTACCCGGAACCCGGGCCCGACTTGTCGCTTGGTTAATCCGTCGACTGGGACCACGTGCGATAAAGCCAGTGTTGGCAACGATGAAAGTGCGTGGTTTATCAGTGCTGCACTCGGGGTCGCTGTCGCCGGGTCACGCGATGCCGTCTCAGCTGTCGGAAGTTGGCGCGCGTCACCGCGTGGTCGCCGGCGGCGGCAACTTGCGGGCGGCAGTATTCGGCATCAATGACGGCTTGGTCTCCAACACCTGTTTAATCATGGCTGTCGCAGGCGCCGGAAGTGCTCCCCCGGCGGTCATGTTGGCGGGCACCGCCGGCTTGCTCGCAGGTGCCTTATCGATGGCGTCTGGCGAGTATCTGTCGATGCGCTCACAGCGTGAAGTCTTCGAATCTCAGATCGCGTTGGAGCGTGCGGAACTCGAAAACTATCCCGAGGAAGAAATGGAAGAGCTGGCGTTGATCTATAACGCCCGTGGCCTCGACCTCGACGCCGCTCGCAGTTTCGCGCGTGAGCTCTTTCAAAATCCCGAGCACGCGCTGGCAACCATGGCGCGCGAAGAACTTGGCTTGAACCCGGAAGAATTAGGCTCGCCGTGGAGAGCGGCGATTGCTTCTTTCACTGCGTTTGCTATCGGTGCCGCGCTGCCTTTGGTGCCCTTACTGTGGGGAGCAAGTTCGCATGCCATCGCCGCGTCGAGCGCGGTCGCACTGGTCGGTTTATTTCTCGTCGGCGCGGCGTTGAGTTTATTTACCGGCCGGAGTGCCTGGCAGAGCGGCGCACGGATGGTCGTGATCGGCGGCGGGGCCGGGTTCGTGTCCTACCTGCTCGGCCTCTGGTTCGATCGAATCGCCATCGGAATGTGATGCAATTCCGGCGGCGTTTCGTTGTTTAACGGCGTTTTCGCGATTGCTTACATTTCCCGACTTCTCATCTAACCGTTAGTGCTGGACACTAACTCCAGAGCCGAATTCATTCGTTGAACCTCTGGGAGTTGAATGCAATGTCTGAAGTAGAACTTGTCTGGGTCCAATCCTGCGATGTTTGCGGTTGCGAGCATCGGCACATGGAAAACCATCCGATCGAGTCACAGGATCAAGCCGAATCCGAGACCGGGGCATTCTGGGAGCGATGCAATAGCTGGTACCGCGCACATGTAGAAGCGGTTCAGGCACAACAATCGCTCTACGCGATGCACGCCTGAACCATTCGACTAGGGGAATCCCGAAGCGCCTGAAGGATGTCTCCCCCGGCCCGTTAAACTAGACTGCGCCCATCGCGTGGGAACTAAACAGGAGGGAAGCATGGATATCGGTGGCTCATTCGTCGTTGGCTTCGTTGTGCTAGTAATTGTCACTCTCTATAAAGCTGCCCGAATCGTGCCCCAAGGGTACGAGTGGACTGTTGAGCGCTTCGGGCGCTACCGCAAAACCCTGCGCCCTGGTCTCGGATTGATCGTACCCTATGTCGACAGTGTTGGTCGCGAGATCAACATGATGGAGCAGGTGCTCGAAGTTCCCTTTCAGGAAATCATCACGCGCGATAACGCAGTGGTCAGAGTAGACGGTGTGGTGTTCTACCAAGTGCTCGACGCGGCACGCGCGGCCTACGAAATAACCGATCTTGAAAACGCCGTACTGAATCTGACGATGACCAATATTCGAACTGTATTGGGATCGATGGATCTTGATGAATCGTTATCGAAGCGCGACGTCATTAATTCGAAACTGCTGACGGTCATCGACGAGGCAACCCACCCCTGGGGTCTTAAGGTCACCCGCATCGAGATCAAGGACATCACTCCGCCACAGGATCTCGTCGAGGCGATGGCGCGCCAAATGAAAGCGGAGCGAGAGAAGCGTGCGTCGATCCTTGAAGCCGAAGGCGCGCGCCAGGCCTCGATCTTAAAAGCCGAAGGCGAGAAGCAAGCCGCCGTGCTGGAAGCCGAAGGTCGCAGAGAGGCTGCGTTCAAGGACGCCGAAGCACGTGAACGCTTGGCCGATGCCGAGGCAAAAGCCACCAAGGTCGTGTCCGAGGCGATCGGTAGCGGCAGCGTGCAAGCGGTGAATTACTTTGTCGCGCTTAAATACGTCGAGGCCTTGCGCAGCATCGGCGTCGCGCCGAATCAGAAAATTATCTTCATGCCGATCGAAACCTCTGGGGTGCTCGGATCGTTGGCCGGGATCGGTGAACTGGCCCGCGATGCATTGCGTGATCGAGTCGAGAAAACATGAGCGCTATGGGGCCTCTAGTCTTTTGGCACTGGTTGTTACTGGGGATCGGCTTGATGATCGCCGAGACCGTATTCCCTGGTAGTTTCTTATTGTGGTTCGGGATCGGCGCGGTGATAACCGGTGCGCTGACGTGGCTGATCCCGACTCTCGATTGGCAGGTACAACTCTTATTTTTCGCGATCGTGTCGATGGCCTCGATTATTTTATGGCGGCGACATCGTGCAGCGAATCCAGAGATCACCAGCCATCCGAACTTGAATCAACGCGGGCTACAGATCGTCGCTCGCCGGTTTACCCTAGACGAACCGATCGTCAATGGCGTCGGTCGCCTGCATGTGGACGATACGATGTGGCGAGTCGAAGGCGAGGATATGCCGGCGGGAACTGCCGTCATCGTAAACGGCGTCGAGGGAACCGTACTACGCGTGAACCGCGCCGCTTAAGCCGCGCGAGTTTGGAGTTTAGATTTTTACTCACAAGGGGGAGCAATGGATCTAGGGTTAAAAGGTAAAGGGGTCATCGTGACCGGTGCGAGTAAGGGGATCGGTCGAGCCATCGCGCTGGAGTTTGCGCGCGAAGGTGCCAATGTCGCGATTTGCGCCCGCGGCGCCGAAGCGTTAGAGCAAGCGCGCGCCGAGATCGCCGGGTTGGGTGTAACCGCGTTTGCGGCGAGTTGTGATGTTGGCAAGGCCGAGGCCTTAGCAGGTTTCCTTGATGCAGCGAAAAGCGCGCTCGGTCGTGTAGATGTGCTTGTTAACAACCCTTCCGGCTTTGGGGTCACCGACGATGAACAGGGCTGGTCGGCAAGCCTCGCTGTCGACATGATGGCCGCCGTTCGCGCAACCTGGAAAGTTACGCCGTGGATGGAACAACAAGGCGGCGGCGCGGTGATCCACATCAGCTCGATTTCCGGCTTGGAAGCGAGCCTGCCCGGGGTCGCGGCGTATGCCGCGGTGAAGGCCGCCTTGATCAGTCATTCCAAGAGCATGGCGATGGAACTCGCGCCGAAAGGCATTCGCGTGAACTGCGTTGCGCCAGGCTCGATCGATTTTCCCGACGGCTTCTGGGATGGCGTGCACAAGGGTAACAAGGCGTTTTACGACGGCGTGGTCGCGACGATCCCGTTTGGCCGCATGGGTCGACCGGAAGAAATCGCCAACGCGGTGGTGTTTCTAGCCTCGCAGAAAGCGAGCTGGATTTCAGGGGTGATGCTGCCAGTCGACGGCGTACAACACAAAGGCAACCTCTGACTCGCACGCGGCCCCCTTTAAAAAGAAGGGGGTCGCCGCACTGCGGCGGGGGGATTTAGGGGATTTAACTCACTGCCATCCCACTGGATCAAACCCTCGCTCCCGCAAACAGCGTTCAACGCAGGCGCGGTACGCGGGATTGGGTGCCGGTGTATTAAAAATAGAGTTTAACAAGCCGGCCGTGGCACCTGTCACCAAACCAATCCCGGCACCGCGCGCCGCCGAGCCGACCAACGCACCACCAACTGCACCGGTAGCGGCGCCCATTGCGGCACCTTTGCCCGTGTCGCGTGCACTTTCCGCTGTCTGGGAGCCGGTAGGGTGCGCACCAGCTGCTACAGCCAATTGATGACACTCGGCGATTGCGACCTCGCCACCCCCTGCCGCGCCAGCGTTGGAATACAGCACCGGCTTATTGGTGGCGCAGGCACCTAACAACAGGGACCCCAGCGCAAGCCACAATGTCTTCATGCCGCACCTTTCACGATTAAGTAAAGGCAGGATCGCGAAACCTTCCGGAACACCTCCTGAATCGAGTAAGCGCGAGGAGCCCGCGTAGAAGCCCGTATACTGCCCCTATGAATTTTCGCCAAGCCAGCCTAGGTGTCGGCCTGCTCTGTGGAGCCTTCGCGCCGGTGTGGTGGGTAGCCATGATCCTCTACTGCGCGAGCCTTTTTCCGGGCTATAGCCACCTCACCGACTTCATTTCCGAACTCGCCGCGCGACGCAGCCCGACCCAAGAATTGATGGCCATCGGTGGCTTCATCGTCACTGGTGGCTTGTACCTCGCGTTCGCGGCAACGCTTGCCTGGCAGTTTAGACGCGATCGCCGCGCGTGGTTTGCGGCCCCACTCCTCGCCCTCGGTGGGCTGGCGCGCATCGGTTCTGGGGTCTACCCCTGCGAACCGGGGTGTGCCGCGGACGCGATCTCGGCGAGTCAGGAGTGGCATTACCGTTACGCCGCCCTCGGTTTCGGCCTGATGATGGCGGCGGCGGTGGCCTGGGGGTTCGTCGGCAATCGCTACCAAAAATTGCGCCAGCTCCTGGCACTCGGGATCGGCACCGCGATGTGGTGTGCGGTCGCTCTGCTGTTAATGGAATTTCATCCCGCTTGGCAAGGCTTGTTCCAGCGCTTAGCCAGCGGGATCTTATCGCTGTGGGTGCTGGTCCTCGCGGTATTGACCTGGCGGATTGGAGAATTGCCCGAGGAACTCGAGACTCGTTCAGCTCTCCCCAGGATTAAAGCGTCGCGCCGGCGACGTCGTCCCAAACGCTGATGGCTAAACGATCCATTAGTGGTAACCGCGCGCCTCCGCCGCCGGCTCCAGCCGCCGCGGTACCGCTCGAATTTACCCCGTTCGCGACCCTCTCGCCCGACCGGGTACTGGAGGTTATCGAACGCTTGGGCTATCGCACCGATGGTCGCTTATTGGCACTCAACAGCTACGAGAACCGGGTCTATCGAGTTGGCATTGAAGACGAACCTGCCGTCATCGCGAAATTTTATCGCGCTGGGCGCTGGTCAGACCCAGCCATCGAAGAGGAGCATGTCTTCGCCGCCGCGCTAAGCGAGGCCGAGATCCCTGTAGTCGCACCGCTAGTCAACGCGGGCCACACCCTGCATCACGACGACGATTGTCGTTTCGCGCTATACCCTAATCGTCCCGGCCGCGCGCCGGAGTTAGACGATCCGGAGGTCTTGCGCTGGCTGGGACGCTTCATTGGCCGCATCCACGCTCTCGGCAGCACTACGCGCTTTTGCGCTCGTCCGGCGCTAACGATCGATCGCTTCGGTCGTGAGTCGAGTGCGTTCATCTTGGCTAGCGAGTATCTGCCAGCCGAGCTGCACCCGGTTTACCAAAGCGTGGTGTCCGAATTGCTCGATCAAGTGCAATCCGCCTTCGACCAGAGCGGCGAGACTCACCAACTGCGCCTGCACGGTGATTGTCATCCGGGCAATATCCTGTGGGCACCGAGCGGACCGCATTTCGTTGATCTCGATGACTGCATGAGTGGTCCGGCGGTGCAGGATCTGTGGATGTTGGTCGCCGGCGATCGCGAAGAAATGTCGCAGCAATTCGGTTATCTGATCGAAGGCTACGAAGACTTCCACGAATTCGATACGGTCGAGCTCAACCTCATTGAAGCACTGCGTACCTTGCGCATCATGCATTACGCCGCATGGCTCGCACGACGCTGGCACGATCCCGCGTTCCCACTGCACTTCCCCTGGTTCAATACGCAACGTTATTGGCAGGACCACATCCTGGCACTGCGTGAACAACAGGCCGCGTTACAGGAAATGCCGCTTCGGTTGCCACGTTGATTCATCCCCTGACGCCGACTACCTTTGACACTACAGGCACGCTGCAAGGACCATTCGATGTTGATTAAACAGTTACTAAACCAGAAGGGTCACGCGGTAATTTCGGTGGCACCGCAGGATTCGGTGTATTCGGCCGTTGCACTGATGGCTGACAAAAGCATCGGCGCCGTGCTGGTACTGGAGCAGGGAAAAATTGTTGGCGTGCTCTCGGAACGCGACTACGCGCGCAAAGTGATTCTGCAAGACCGCTCCTCGAAGACCACGCAAGTCCGCGAGATCATGACCACTCGAGTGGTCACCGGTCGGCCAAATCAAACCGTGCAGGAGAGCATGGCCTTGATGACCGACAAGCACATCCGGCACCTACCGATCATGGATGGTGACACCTTGCTGGGAATGATCTCGATCGGCGATCTCGTCAAGGCGATCATCGCTGACCAGCAGTTTGAGATCGCTCAGTTGGAAACCTACATCAACGGCTGATCCCGGCAATAGCACCGACGCGGCGCGCACATTCCCGTTTCCCTTGTCGGTGCGGAAGGGCGAAATCGCGCGCTTGCCAACCTTTGACTCATTGACACATAATCGACCGTTCGGTCAGTTATGTTTCAAGATATGGATCAACCCACTGTAAACCCCCAGATCCTCGCCGAACGCGCCCGCGAGGCGCTGTGGCGTGAGGATTTTGCAAGCCAAGCCCTCGGCATGGTGGTGAGCGAGATCGCGCCCGGACAGGCCACCTTAACCATGACCGTGCGTCGCGACATGCTCAACGGATTCGGGATCTGTCACGGCGGGTTATTGATGACGTTTGCCGATACCGCGATGGCCTTCGCATCGAACAGCTATAACGAAGCGGCTGTCGCGATCAACCTCAGCGCGGATTTTCTGGCGTCCAGTTACCTGGGTGACTGCCTGACGGCCAAAGCCTGCGAGCGCGCAAGGACTAAACGGACCGGCCTGTATGACGTCACTGTGACGAATCAACGCGGCGAAACCCTAACTCTGTTGCGCGGCCGGGTCCACCGTACCCCCGGCAAATTTCTCTCGGAGTAACGCGTGCCCGGTCCTCGCGCGCGTTTTAGTGGCCCGCTGCACCCGATCGAAGTTGCGAGCGTGGACGAGATCCGTGCGCTGCAGCTGTCGCGTCTGCGCTCGGTTCTGCGGCGAGTTTATGCCCAGGTGCCACATTATCGGGCGGCGTTCGATGCGGCCGGAGTGCAGCCGGAGGATTGTCGCGAGCTCGCTGATCTCGCGCGCTTCCCGTTTACCGCCAAAGCTGATTTGCGGGCGAATTACCCCTTCGGCTTGTTTGCCGTCCCGCGCGAGCAGGTCGCCCGCCTGCATGCTTCAAGCGGAACGACTGGCAAGCCGACCGTGGTTGGTTACACCAAGGCCGATATCGACACCTGGGCCACTCTCGTCGCGCGCTCGATCCACGCATCTGGGGGGCGACCCGGGGATATCGTGCACGTCGCGTATGGTTACGGGCTGTTCACCGGCGGCTTGGGTGCACACTACGGCGCCGAGCGCCTCGGCTGCACGGTGGTTCCGATGTCGGGTGGCCAAACCGAGAAACAGCTCCAGCTCATCACTGATTTCAAACCCGATCTCATCATGGTCACCCCAACCTACATGCTGACCCTGATCGATGCCATGGAAACCGGCGGGATTGATCCGAAACAAACCTCGCTCAAAGTCGGTATATTTGGCGCGGAACCCTGGACCGAAGCGATCCGCACCGAAATCGAGGCGCGCACCGCCTTGGACGCAATCGATATCTTCGGCCTCTCCGAAGTGATGGGTCCGGGAGTCGCGAATGAATGTATTGAAAGCAAGGACGGCCCGGTGATCTGGGAGGATCACTTCTATCCCGAAATCGTCGATCCGGTCTCCGGCCAGGTCCTGCCAGAAGGTGAGCCTGGTGAACTCGTGATCACCACCTTGACCAAGGAAGCGCTGCCGGTGGTGCGTTACCGCACGCGCGATCTCACCCGCCTGCTGCCACCCACCGCGCGTTCGATGCGCCGACTCGGCAAGATTACCGGTCGCTCGGATGACATGTTGATCATTCGTGGCGTGAATGTTTTTCCGACTCAGATTGAAGAGATCGTCTGCGCCACCGAAGGTTTGGCCGCACAGTATTTAATTTACGTAGATAAGGATTCTCACCTTGATCACGTGACTATTCACGTCGAATTGCGTCACCCCGTGGACCCCGCGCGCCGCACAGCGCTGGGTGCGACCATTACGCATCAAGTAAAAGCGCTGGTCGGGATTTCGGCCCTGGTTGAAGTGCTGGATCCCAACGCTATCGAACGGGTGGTGATGGGGAAAGCCAAACGCATCATCGATCGACGCCTGAAGGAGTAAACCATGTATACGCAAGCTATGGATGTTCCGAACCAAGACGAGAGCAACACACCACCGCTCTCGGAGGTCGAGGCCAGCGCCGCTTTCGATGCGCGTTGTGCGCGTGGCGAGTTCGTCGAAGCCAAGGACTGGATGCCCGAGAACTATCGTAAAACCTTGATCCGCCAGATCAGTCAACACGCCCATTCCGAAATCGTCGGGATGCTGCCGGAGGGGAATTGGATTTCGCGCGCACCGAGTCTCAAGCGAAAAACCATCCTGCTCGCCAAGGTGCAGGACGAAGGTGGACACGGGTTGTACCTATACGCGGCGGCTGAAACCTTGGGCGTATCGCGCGATGAGCTGATCGAGGCGCTCCACAGCGGTCGCGCGAAATATTCGTCAATCTTCAATTACCCCACCCCCACCTGGGCGGATATTGGCGTGATCGGCTGGCTGGTCGATGGCGCCGCGATCATGAATCAGGTGCCGCTGTGCCGCTGTTCGTACGGCCCCTATGCACGCGCGATGATCCGCATTTGCAAGGAAGAATCTTTTCATCAGCGCCAGGGATTTGATCTACTCCGCGCGATGATGGAAGGCACTGGTTCGCAACGCGCGATGGTACAAGCGGCGGTGAACCGCTGGTGGTGGCCCGTACTGATGATGTTTGGGCCACACGATCAAGACTCACCGAACTCCGAAACTTCAGCGAAATGGGGTATCAAACGGATCTCGAACGATGAACTTCGGCAGAAATTCGTCGATGCCACCTGCGAGCAGGCTGAAGTTCTGGGCGTGACCTTTCCCGATCCGCTGCTGAAATGGAACGAGGCGCGCGGCCATTACTATTTTGGTCCGATTGATTGGACGGAATTTTGGAATGTCGTTAACGGCCACGGTCCGTGCAACGCCGAGCGGCTCAGCGCCCGTATCGCCGCGCATGAAGAAGGTGCTTGGGTCCGTGAGGCGGCGCTCGCCCATAGTCGCAAGCACGCCGCGAGGACCGCCGCATGAGCGCGAACGAATGGCCATTGTGGGAAGTTTTTATCCGCGCCAAAGCCGGCCTCGATCACAAGCACTGCGGTAGCGTGCATGCGCCTGATCCAACCCTAGCATTGCAAATGGCGCGGGATGTGTACACGCGTCGCCAGGAAGGTGTGTCGATCTGGGTGGTGCGCGCGGATCAGATTACTGCCAACGACCCGAGCGAGAAGGCCCAGTATTTCGAGCCGATGCAGGACAAAATCTATCGCCACCCGAGTTTCTACGAACTGCCGGATGAGGTAGATCATCTTTGAACCTAGAAACGGCAACAAACCATCCGACAGCCCGATGCCCCGAGCACCTCAGCTACGTCCTGCGGATCGCCGATGGTTCGCTAATTCTCGCGCAAGGCCTAAGCGAGTGGTGCGGTCATGGTCCGGTGTTGGAAGAAGACATCGCGTTCGCCAATATCGCATTGGATCTGCTAGGCCAGGCCAGGCTGCTGTACACCCATGCGGGCGAGCTCGAAGGTGCCGGTCGTGATGAGGATCGATTCGCGTATTGGCGCGATGAACAACAGTTTCTGAATCCGACCCTGGCTGAATTACCCAACGGCGATTTTGCGCATAGCGTGCTGCGTGCGTTTTTCTACACGGCTTATCAACGTGAGTTATGGATTGCGCTGGCCACTTCGAAGGACCTTGTGCTGGCTAGGATCGCGGGTAAAAGTCTGCACGAGAGCCGTTACCACGTTGAACACTTGGGCACTTGGGTCACACGACTCGGGGATGGCACAGACGATTCGCACGGCCGCATGCAGCGCGCGCTGCACCATCTGTGGCCGTATACGAATGAACTGTTCGTCGCCGATAGGGTTGAGCACGCGGCAAGCGCGCACGAAATCGGTCCCGACCCGGAGTCCTTACGTTCGCAATGGCAGCAGGCAGTCGCCACGGTACTGACCGCGGCGACACTCGCACTCCCCGGTGAAAGTCCGTTTCTGTCGACCGGCAAGCAAGGCTTGCACCTGGAGACCTTTGGCAAGCTACTCGCCGAGATGCAATCCCTTGCGCGCGCGCATCCGGACGCGCGTTGGTAGCGCTCGTGAGTACTTCGCGACCCAGCTTTCATGCCTTGATGGCCAACGAGGTTCGCGCGGAAGGAGAAGACGCGGTGTCGATCGCCTTCACCGTTCCACCGGCCTTGGCCACCACTTTTAGGTACACACCGGGCCAGTACCTGACCGTTCGCCAACCAGGGAGCGACGATCTTCGACGCAGCTACAGCCTGTGCTCGGCCCCGAGCGACCACGAAATGCGGATCGGGGTGCGCGAGATCCCCGGCGGTGCTTTTTCAACCTGGGCCAACCGCTCGCTGACCGCCGGCATGGCGCTGGAGTGTCTACCACCAGAGGGGAATTTCTGTCCGACGATCACGCGGTCCGCCAAGCACTATGTACTGTTCGCGGTGGGCAGCGGAATCACACCCTGTCTATCGATCGCGAAAACAGTGTTGCTAACCGCTCCGACGAGTCAAGTGACCCTGGTCTATGGCAACCGTCGCGCAAGCTCCACGATGTTCCGCGAGGATCTCGAAGATCTGAAAAACCGCTATCTCGATCGCTTCGCACTGCACTGCGTGTTTTCGCGCGAGGCAGCCGAGATCGATTTGTACCACGGCCGGATCGACGCCGCGCGCGTGCAACGGTTTCTTGAACGATTGATCCCGCCGCCCACCATCGACGAAGTGTTTCTGTGCGGCCCTAATCAGATGTTAGAGACGGTCGAAGCGGTACTGGTGGACGCCGACGTGACAGCAGAGAAAATTCATATTGAACGCTTCGGGGTTGACGATCTTGCGCCGGTGGTGCGCCCGGAAATTGTGCTTAAGAGCGATGCGACGGTGACGTTGATTGTCGATGGCGCGCACCGCGAGCTACGGCTCACCGATGACACCTTGTCGATCCTCGACGCCGCACGTGCCGCGGGGCTGGACCTGCCGTTCTCGTGCAAATCCGGCGTGTGCGCGACTTGTCGGGCGCGCGTACTGGAGGGCGAAGTGCACATGGCGCGTAACTTTGGCCTGCTTAAAAGCGATCTCGCCGCCGGGATTGTGTTGACCTGCCAGGCGCGACCGATAACCGAGCGAGTGGTGCTCTCGTTTGATGAGCGATGATCTAAGCACGAAAGCCGATGCCACGCGGACGCGCCGCTAGTTTCGATCAACAGCGGGAGACAATCCTGCAACGCGCCGCTGAGCTGTTCGCCGCACGCGGTTACAGCGGGACCTCGATGCATGAACTCGCGACCGCCGCCGGCATGTCGAAAGCGCTGCTGTATCACTACTACACCGAAAAATATCAGCTGCTAGTGGCGATCGGCGAAGGCCATATCGATCGACTGCTCGCCTTGGTAGCAAAAGTCGCGGCGGAAAAGAGAACGCGCGAGCAGCTGCCGCGCTTGATTCGAGGGATAGTTGAAGAATACGCCGATGCGCGCTATCAACATCAAGTACTGGTCCAGGACATCAAGTATTTAAGCCCGAAAGACCGTAAACGGATCCGCGCCAAGGAGCGCCAAGTAGTCGACGCCTTCGCCGCCGCGATCGCCACCACCCACCCACAACTCGCGACCCGGCAACTGACCAAGCCGCTCACCATGCTGCTCTTCGGCATGATCAATTGGCTGTTTACCTGGTTTCAGCACGACGGTCGAATCAGTTACCGCGAGATGGCGGAGCTGGTTACCGCCTTTGTGCTCGGGGGATTACGACAAACCGCCAAAACCTATGCGCGCGGTCAAGGCGAGCGAGCGAAACCCAACTTCGACACTTCAATTTAGGTTCAACCTAGAAACCGCCGATAACCGCTTAAACCTCTGCTTACTTCTCTCTACTCGCGAGGCGCGCAAGCGTCTCGACATCGACCAGGTCCTGCGCGCGTCCGAGCGTGAGTTTGTTTTTGATTAAAGCGCTACGGCTTAATAGTGGGACGAGCAAGTCTGCGATTGTGATTTCGAATCGAGAGCGCCAGGCATCTTCGAAATCAACGCCGGTGATGCTTGTCATTAAGTCGATTCGACGAGGCGGTAAACCGATCTGTATGACAGTGCCTGTCACTCCAAAATCTTCGGGGACGATGCCGAGCGCGGCAACCGGCGCGCCGAACAGCGCTAGTGCGCTCCAAATTCTCGGAATATTCTGTGGAGACCCGTTCACCCAGATATCCAAATCGCCGGTCGCGCGTACAACTCCATGTCCCGCTAGCGCGTGCGCACCGACCACTAAGAATTGAGTGCCATTTGCCCGCAGGGCACGCAGGATATCAAGGAAATCTTCGTTCAATGAGGAAGACTTAGTCGGCGCGGGAAAAACGTCGTATCGGGGCTTCGGCGCGAGCGTACTCCGGCAGAGGGTGCCCGGTCATCGCCCATGCATCGAGTGTTAATTGCCACATCATGCCGATTCTCTGCTCGGGAGAGAGGATCGGAACTGCGGCGTCCGGCGCTTCGAGCGACTTGCGTACCACCTTCCAATCGCGTCGGTTTGCCCGGCGTTTTTCGGCTGCTTCAGCGTTGTTCATGCCTTGGATCCTAGCATTCATCGGCTGGTATTTTTACTCGGCTCCGCGATTCGAAGATAACATCGCCAAGAAGCGGCCTCGCCACCGTCTATACTTAGATGTAACGTAAGTTTTAGTCAGAGGACAATCCATGCATACCCCGGCCACCTACACGCTCGTGGCGCTGTCACTGCTTTTCGGATCAAACGCAATGTCGGCGACGAGTCTGACGAATTGGGGCACGCTCGCTACTATTTCTCAATACACCTGCATCAGCGATTTTTGTGGCGCTGACTCGCCTGGCGAAATTGCAGCGCTGCTGAACATGCTAGCGGTTGGGCCAACGGACGGTGCGGCGGGTCAGACCTCGGCGAATGTGTCGAGCGGAAGCTGGCCAACTCCCGGCAGCGCCAGCGGTACAGCGACCGTATCCACCGGTTTAGGTATTCCTATTCTTAAAGCAGGCGCCACATCGCCTGCGAATACTCGGCTTGGCGGTCAAGCGCTCGCAATACAGGCATATGAATATACCGGGCAAGATCTCAGCCTCATCACGCTGAATTGGCACCTGACTGGCAGTATCTCAAATCCGGATGCCGATCCGCTGACGGGGCTCGTGGTGTTCGCTGGGTTTTTCAACGCCGCGCAACTGCCGACCTTTCCGGACGTTGCGACTCCCATCAATGCCTACACCCTTTTGGCGGGCCTTGCACTCGCCAGCCCCGCGGATAATTTCCGCGAATTCACAATCCAAAACGCCAGCGCAAATGAATCCGGCACGATCGCTATTCAAGTCGCGAACGGTGACGCCTTCTATCTCATCATGGGTTTGCTGGCGGGTGCTGGCGGGTGCTGGCGGGACTGGCGCGTTGGCTGAATCGTTGAGCACCTTAACCGCCGATTTCGCGGGCGATCCCGCGCTCAGCGCGGCATTTACCACGCCGGTTCCTCTACCGGCTGCGCTTTGGTTATTTGGTACTGCGATCATCGGGCTAGCCTCGAGAGGTCGCTACGGTCACCGTCTAGGTTTAGGGTGCTGCGTTATCCAAGAAAAAAGATCTCGCGGCAACCCAGCAGTAAGTCGGGGAAGAGCGGCGAGGAGAAGCTGGCGGTCTCATTGAACCGCTCGGGTGGATCGAATCCATTGTCCCCGAGCACATAGCGATCGAGGATCTTCGCATCCGGATCGACAATCCAGTATTCGCGTGCGCCGTATCGCGCGTAGAGGGTTTTCTTGTAATTGCAGTCGCGTTCCTCGGTGCCCGGCGACAACACTTCGATCACCAAATCCGGGCAACCCACCACTTCCGGTCGGGTGATGATGGAGGCGCGCTCCGCCGCCACGAACAGGATATCCGGCTGCACGACTTCGCGTGCCGCACCGGTTCCGAGCACCACATCCACGGGTGAATCCAAGACCCGACCGCGAAGCGTTCTTCGGACATAAGTCAGAAGAATGAACTCGATGTTCTGTGAGACGATTTGATGCACCGTGGTTGGGGCTGGAACCATGAATAAATCTCCTGCCAGCAGTTCGTAGCGACGATCCATCGATTCCGGAAGACTTTTATAGTCTGCATAGGTGAAGGGGATGCGCGGGCGGGAGGCGGACATACACGGACACCTGGGCTTCGCTTGGGTTCGCCCAGTGTCGCACGAGTCGCGGGTAACCGGCGAGCCCAAGCCTTGTCCAATGGGGTATGAGTCTGAACAAAGGGCGTGAATCCAACGGAGTATGAGTCTGAAGGGGTAGCTGGGTTCGGTCATGATGCGAGGCATGGTGATCGATATGAACGACAAACAATTAGTGACGCCGGCCCAGTTGCAGGC